>DATDHT010000035.1:0-11585 GCA_036521435.1 Roseiarcus sp. | reverse complement strand
GCCGGATCGGGCGACGCCGACGCCGCGCTTTCCGCCTTCGACGAGGCGCTGGCGCACATGCCGGCAAGCGTCGAGCTCTTGTCGATCCTGCGCTCGAACGCATCGCTGCGCGAGTTGTTCGGCGACGTTCTCGGCAGCGCTCCACGACTGGCGCACGTGATCTCGACCCGGCCGCACGTGCTCGACGCCGCGATCGATCCGGCCCGTAGCCTCGACTTCGACTTAAGCTTCGACGACGAGACGATGGGCGCGCGGGTCGAGACCTTTGTCTCCCAGGGGCAGAGCTTCGAGGATTCTCTGAACCGGGCGCGCGACTTCGCCGCCGAGGAGATGTTTCATATCGGCCTCAATCTCTTGTCGGGGCGCCTCGATCCCGACCGGGCCGGGCGCGCCTATAGTGCGCTGGCGGAGGGGTTGATCGCCACGCTGCTCAAGCGCGTGGTCGAGGCCTTTGCCGCCGAGCACGGGCGCATTCGCGGCGGGCGCATCGCCATTGTCGCGCTCGGCAAGCTCGGCTCACGTGAAATGACCGCGGCCTCCGATCTCGACCTCATGCTCATCTACGATTTCCCCGCCGAGGCGAGCGATTCGGACGGCCGGAAGCAACTGGGTCCGGGGCTTTATTATGCGCGTCTGACGCAGCGGCTCATCTCGGCCCTGACGGCGCCGACCAAAGCGGGGCGTCTATACGAAGTCGACATGCGCCTCAGGCCCTCCGGGCGCCAGGGCCCGCTCGCGACCCAGTTCGCGTCGTTCAAGCTCTACCAGCAGGACGAAGCGGAGACCTGGGAGCACATGGCGCTAACCCGCGCGCGTTTCGTCGGGGGCGATGCGAGCCTCGGGGCCGACTTCGCCAAGACAGTCCGACAAACGCTGACGCGAGAACGCGACGCCGCCAAAATCGCCCGAGAAACCCGCGCCATGCGGGGGCTCATCGCCAAGGAAAAGGGCGAAGGAGACCCTTGGGACTTGAAGCTCGCCGCAGGCGGACTGATCGACATCGAGTTCGTCGCCCAATATTTGCAATTGGCCTTTGCGCACGGCCATTCCGCCATCCTCGACGTCTCGACCCGCAAAGTGGTGGAAGAGGGAGGCCGTGCGGGTCTGATCACGCCGGAACAGGCTGAAATCCTCATTGACGCGCACCGGCTTTATACCGACGCGACGCAATTCATGCGCCTGTCGACCTCCGGTCCATTCGATCCCGCCAAGGCCGCGGCAGGCGTGAAGCGCCGCATCGCCGCAGCGAGCGGCTTTCCCGACTTTGAGGCGTTCGCGGCAGCACTCGCCGATGCGCGCAAGCGCGTGCGGGCCGCCTTCGAGGCGATTGTCGGCGGCTAGATTACGACCGGCCTTGCGGTCCGCTCCACGAGGCTTCGATCTCTTCCAGCGAGCGGCCTCGCGTCTCGGGCACGGCGACGATGACCCAGACGAGGCCGATTAGGCAGAATGCCGCGAACAGCCAGAATGTGTACGCCTGCCCGATCGCGTGCACCAGCGACAGGAAGAATGCGCTGACGAGGAACGCCGCGCCCCAGTTGACCGCGGTCGCCACCGCCACGGCCCGTCCACGAATCTCGTTTGGATAGATCTCGTTGATGACCGTCCATGTGACCGGGCCAGCCGAGAACGCGAATGAGATGATGAAAGCGACAAGCGCGACGAGCGTGATCACGCCCGCCGAGCTGCCGAGGCTGCCCTCCGTCCCCGATTGCCAAAACGCGAAGCCGACCACGGCAAGACTGAGCGCCATGCCGATGAGACCCGCGATCAGGAGCGGGCGCCGGCCGAGGCCATCGATGAAGGCGATCGCGATGAAGGTCGAGAGCACGTTGACCGCGCCGATCGCCCAGGTGGTGGCTTGGGCTTGTTCTGCGGGCGTCGCATAGCCCGCGGCGGCGAAGATGCTGTTCGAGTAATAGATGATGGCGTTGATGCCGGTGAGCTGCTGCAGGACGGCAAGCCCAAGGCCGATCATCAGCGGGGTTCGCCAGCGTCGCGCAAACACCTCCCCCCAGGTTGGCGTCTTGACCTCGGCGCGCAACGACTTCGCGATCGCCGCGAGTCGCGCCTCGGAATCATGCTCCGCGCCGAGAGCGACGAGTGTGCGAAGAGCGTCCTCGCGGCGTCCAACCTTGGCGAACCAGCGCGGGGACTCGACAGCGATCAGAACGGCGAGCGCGAGGAGGGCGCCGGGAACCGCCGCGACCCCCAGCATCGTGCGCCAGCCGTCGGGACCGGCAAGCGCCTGGTTGACGAAATAAGCGACGAAAATACCAGCGGTGATCGCGAGCTGATATGACGAGACGAACCGCCCACGCTGTGCGGCGGGGGCGAGCTCCGCGGCATAGAGCGGCGCGGCGACCGCGGCGACGCCAACGCCGAAGCCAGCCACGAGCCTGGCGAAGACAAGGATTGGCACATTAGGGGCGAACGCCTGCACGAGCGCGCCGATGATGAAAAGAGCAGCCGCAGCAAGGAGCGTGCGCTTTCGGCCAAAAAGATCGGCGAAATAACCGCCGGCGAGCGACCCGAACATGGCGCCCAGGGTTACCCAGCTGGTGACAATCTCGAGCGCGACGTGACCGACGTCGAACGCTTTCTCGATTCCGATGAGCGCGCCCGAAATGACGCCCTGGTCGTAGCCGAAAAGGGCGCCGGCCAACAGAATGACCGCAATGATGCTGGCGGCGCGGGCGAAGGGAAGCTTGTCGGGAATGACACTCGGAGCTTCGCCGGGCGAAGCGCTGCTGGCGGCGCTTGTCGCGGCCCGCCGTCCTGTGTCAGCCATGAGCCCGTCCTCCCCCTTCCGCCGACGCCTCACGGGCGGGCGGAGAAAACTCTAAAAGAAATCCACCGTCGTCCTCACGCCCAGCACAAAGGCGTTGCGATTGGACGCGTTCGTATAGCCACCCGGACTGATCACGTATTGCGCGTCGAGCTTTAAGTTCAGCCATGGCGTGGTCTGCCAGCCATACCAGGCTTCCGTTACGTATTCATTGCGCTGCACAAAGCCGGGGCCGACGCCCAACGTATTGGCCAGGATCTGCGCATTGGCGATATTCGGATTGACGTGCGTCGTGCCGACCGCAATCCCATATCCGTCTCTGGGCCTCCAGGGCCCGAGACCGTATTGCACGATTCCACCGAAGATCTGGTAGTCCGTTGCGGACGTGCGGCGATCCGCATAGGAGGCGAGGAGAAAGACGTTCAGGCCGTTGTTCTTCTGGTCCGGGTTCGTGGGCTCACGCGTGAGTTGCTGCTGCAACACGGTGGAAAAACCGTAGCGTCCGTGGCCGGGAGCGCCTGGCAGCCCTGACACCAGGATCGGCTCTCCATTGATGCTGGTCGCGACATCTGCCGCGGCGTCGCTGCTCCACCAACCACCAAACTGGTAGCTTCCCTTGAGGCCGTTGAAATTCGGCGTCCACGCGATTTCGGCAGGGAAGATGGCGCCTTGCGACTCGCCTGGGAAAGCGGGCAACGAGGCAGGATTGGGCGTCGTGTCCAGATAGGCTATGTTCGAATCGAAAACGCCGGCCTTGAAATAACCCTCGGATCCGAAGTTCACCTTGGCTACGGCTGCCCATTGGCTGACTGGCCAGTTGTAGATGTAGTCGCCGACGAGGTTGCCCGCCTGCCCGGGGCAGAAGGTCAGATTGATGAAGTCGCAAGGGTAGGTGAAGAACTCGTCGCCGAACGCCATCCGGCCGGCCGTGGTTTCGATGACGTCCCCGAACCATTTTTGATCCCACGCGAATTGCTCCAGGCGGAGGATATTCCCGCGTCCGTAGACTTCGTTGAGCAATTGCAGCGCTGGGATGCCTGCGTCCGTGGCCGCGTCCCGGCCCCAGCGATCGACCAGCGTCACCAGGAACCGTGTTCCCTGCAGGCCCAAGCTCTTCTGCAGGTCGAATTCGACCTGAAGCGCGACTTGCCCGGCTTCCTGGGCGATGCGGCGGTCGCCGCCGGAAAAGTTCATCACCGCCTCGTCGACGCCGGTGATCGAGACATTGACGCCGAGATCGCTCAGCTTCGAGCGGACGCCTGGCCATTCGCCGAGAAGATGCGGCGTGGTGGCGAAATAGTCGGCCGGCAGCGCGGGCAAAATGAGAAATTGGGGGGACCCGGCTGAAGCGCCTGAAGCCGGCGCGATAGGCACCCCCGGAGCTTGCGTTACGCCTTGGGCTTCCTGGGATAGCGCCGAAGCGTCTCCAGGCGGCGCGTCCGCGGCAAGCGCCGCAGACCCGGCTAACAGAACGATCGCAATGGAGCCCGCTGCCCGACGGACCAGCATCGCGTTCCCCCATTCCCTGGACTTCTACGCCCGACTCGGCGCCTCAAGCTACGGATAGCACAGCATTGGGTTCGGCGCGGCGGATCACAGCTTTTTGATTCACAGGAATTGCGCGCGAGCCACTTAGGCTCGGCGCCTCCGCGCCAGGGCGCGCTGAGGGGAGCGCTCGGCCCCTACAATGGCTCGGCGCCGATTGCGGCCAGCCCCGCCCGCGCGCATTCCATGTCCTGCCTATAGTGCCCGCCGCTCAAGCCGATCGCGCCAACGACCTCGCCCTCGAGCTTGATCGGAAATCCGCCGCCAAAGACGGTCAGGCGTGGCGTGTGCGTGATCCCATACAGCAGTGGCGGATCGTCCTTGATGAAGTCGAACCAGGCGTGTGTCGGCATCAAAAACGACGCGGCGGTATAGGCCTTGTTCTGGGCGATATCGATCGAAAGCTTGGGCGCGCCGTCCATGCGAAGGAAAGCTTTGATATCGCCGGCCTCGTCGGAAATGGCGATGCACATTTTGAGCTTGAGTTCGGTCGCCTTCTTTGCCGCCCCCGCAACCGCCTTCTCCGCCGTTTCGGCGTCAATGCTGTGCTTGACTATGGTCATCGGCTTGGCCTCCCCGGTCCTATCGCGCCGCATCAGGCGGGGGGACCACCTTAAGGCATTGCCGTTGTGGTTGAAATGCACGCTGCCCGCGAAAGTCCGCGGCCGCTCTTGATCCTGGCAAAGAAAGAGGCCGCAGCTGCGGCCTCTTTCTGCTTTCTTGAGGAAAGGAGGGCTACGTCCCCGGCATCTCCATAATCTCGATTACGTCGATCGTCGCTCCGGGCATTTGCAAGAAGGGCTGATCCTTACCGAAGATATTCGCTGCGGCCTCAGCCGACTCCGCCTGGACAATGGAATAGCCGCACACATCGTTTTTGGCGTCCTTGATCCCCTTTGCGTCGATGCCTTTGGTCTTGCCGACCGGGGCGCCGCGATCGGCGAGCGAGGCCTTGTTGTCGTCCATCCATTTCTCCCACGCCTCGGTGCCCTTCTTTCGTTGTTCGGGTGTGGAACTTTTCATCATCTCGGCCATTCCCGAGGCATCGGCCATGTACAAAGCGAGGAACTTCTTCAAGGCGTTTCTCCGTGCTTGAGATGCAGCCACACCGCTCATAGTCGGCTTTTTTGTCCGATCGGTGACCGCCAAGCGAAATGCCGCTCGTGCGGAATTGCGGCCGACGCGACGCCGGGATCCAACCGGCAGTGTTGCGATGCGCGGTTCTGCCGCTCTACGACTGGCCGCTCGGTAACGAACAGCGCTCAGCTTGAGGCGGGCGTGAGGGAAAGGTGGGATCTTCGCCATGTCGAAGCTTCGTGAAGTTCTTAACGGCCGTCCCAAGGACCGCGTGATCGCTGCCCCGGGCGTCTACGACATGGTCTCTCTGCGGATGGCGGCGTCGATGGGCTTTGAGGCGCTCTACATGACCGGCTATGGCGCGGTCGCCTCCCATCTCGGGCTTCCCGACGCGGGGCTTGCGAGTTACGCCGACATGGTCGGCCGGGTCGAAGCGATGGCGCGTATGGCCGGGATGCCGCTTATCGCCGATGGCGACACCGGCTATGGCGGGCTCCTCAATGTGCGCCATGCGGTTCGCGGCTATGAGCGGGCCGGCGCGGCGGCGATCCAGCTCGAGGACCAGGAATTCCCCAAGAAGTGCGGGCATACGCCCGACCGCCGCGTCATCCCGGCTGACGAGATGGTCCGCAAGATCGCGGTCGCCGCGGAAGCGCGGACGAGCCCTGATTTTCTCATCATCGCCCGCACCGACGCGCGAACGTCGAAGGGTTTGCCCGAAGCGATCCGGCGCGCGCGCGCTTACGCAGAGGCTGGGGCCGACATGCTGTTTGTCGAATCCCCGGAGACGGAAGACGAGATGGTCACGATCGGCCGCGAGCTCGGCGACAAGCCGCTCATCGCCAACATGGTTGAGGGCGGACGCACGCCGATGCTGAGCAACGCGCGGCTTGCGGGGATCGGCTACGCGCTCGCCATCTATCCGGTCGCCGGGCTGCTCAGCGCCGCGGCGGCGCTGGAGACGGTTTATCGGCAGATCCGTGACACGGGCTCCTCGCTCGGCTCATCCGCGCCGCTCTATTCATTCGCCGACATGAATCGGCTGATGGGATTCGAGGACGTGTGGCGTTTTGACAAGGCGCATGCAGAGACTTGAAGCGCACTCTACAATCGACAGTCCCGGGGGCCGGGAGTAGGCTGGTCTCCATGACGTCGCGACGATCTTTGCACGACAACGATTTCTACGCCTGGAGCCTTGAACAGGCGGCGCTCTTGCGCGCCGGGCGTGTCGGAGAGGCCGATCTGGCGACGATCGCCGAGGAAATCGAGAGCATGGGCAAGACCGAGAAGCGCGAACTGGTCAGCCGCCTCACGGTCCTTCTGCTGCATCTCCTCAAATGGAGCCGTCAGCCGTCTCATCGCGGGAAGTCGTGGCGGCTGTCGATCGCCAACGCTCGCAACGAGATCATCGACCATCTCGAGGACAATCCCAGTCTCAAGTCCGTCCTCGATAGCGCGATGGAGCAGGCTTACCGATCGGCGCGTCTGAAGGCGGCGATTGAGACGGAGTTTGACGAGGACGCGTTTCCAGAGCGATGCCCGTGGAGTTTTGCGCGCGCGATGGATGAAGCGTTCTGGCCGGGCGGATGAGCAGACGACGAAGCCGTCAGGCGAAATGACAACAACAATAATAACTGCAGGGGCAAACGAGGCGCCGCGCGCAGGCGTCGGAAAGATCGCGCTCGCGAGCCTGGTCGGCACGACGATCGAGTTCTACGACTTTTATATCTTCGGCACTGCGGCGGCGCTCGTGTTCGGGCCGATGTTCTTCCCGAAATCCGCTCCCGAAACGCAGACGCTGAACGCCTATCTGACCTTCGGCCTCGCCTTCCTCGCGCGGCCCGTGGGCTCGTTCCTGTTCGGCCATTTTGGCGATCGCATCGGACGCAAATCGACACTCGTCGCCACCATGCTGACGATGGGGTTGGCGACGACGCTGATCGGCGCGTTGCCGTCCTACGCAAGCGCGGGCGTGCTCGCGCCGTGGGCGCTGGCCGGTTTGCGTTTCATGCAGGGCGTTGGGCTTGGCGGCGAATGGGGTGGCGCGGCGCTGATCGCGGTCGAAAACGCGCCTGAAGGCAAACGCGCCTGGTACGGCATGTTTCCGCAACTCGGGCCGCCGATCGGCTTTCTCATTGCGACCGGCCTCTTTCTTCTGTTGCTCTTGCGCTTTGGCGAGGCCGCCTTTGTCGATTGGGCGTGGCGGGTTCCCTTTCTGCTAAGCGCGGTGCTGGTCGCGATTGGTCTTTATGTGCGCGTGTCGCTCGAGGAGACGCCGGCGTTCAAGGCCATCAAGCCGGACAAGCGCGCCGCCGTGCCGCTGAAGACGATCATTCGGGATCACTTGACGCCGCTGATCCAGGGCTCGTTGGCGATCGTCGTCTGTTACGCGCTGTTCTACATCTCGACCGTCTATGCTCTGGGTTATGGCGTGCGAGCCCTTGGCATCCCGCGCACGCACTTTCTCGGCTTGCTGTGCGGCGCAATTGTCTTCATGGCGCTCGCGACCCCGTTCTCCGCCGCGCTCGCCGACCGGTTCGGCCGACGCCCGGTTCTGCTCGTCTCCGCCATCCTCGCGATTGCCGTGGGTCTCGCCATGCCGGCTCTGCTTTCGGCGGGGATAGCCGGCGTCTTCGCCTTCCTCGCGCTGGCGCTGGGCGCGATGGGGCTCACCTTTGCGCCGCTTGGCGCGCTGTTGCCGGAGCTTTTTCCAGTCCCCGTCCGCTACACCGGCGCGGCCAGCGCCTATAATCTCGGCGGCATCCTCGGCGCCTCCTTCGCGCCCTCGCTGGCGCAGGTTCTGGAGGCGCGCGGCGGCGTGGCCTGGGTCGGCTATTACATCGCCGTGGCTGGTGTGATCAGCTTCCTTGCCGTGTTCAGCATGCGCGAGACGAAACACGAAGCCGCGAGCTGACAGACCTTTCGCTGCCCGTAGAGTTTTGCTTAGGTGACAGATGGAACAGATTTCGCGCCAGCAGTTCCCTATTCAGGCCAGAAATCCTGTTCGGCCGCCTGGTCCATCGTCCAGGGGGACGCTTCGGGCAAGTCCTCCGCCGCAAGCCCCGTCTCCTTCTGCGCTTGAGCGCGGGCGTCGAGCCAGGTGTCCTCTTGCCAATCGCGGTCGCGCATCACCGCCTTGAGGCTAGGCGTTTCCTTGATCGCGAGAGCGACCCGCCGCCGCTGATCCCTGATTGTCGAGCGCCAGCTGTTCGTTCTCATCTCCGGCTGGCGGCTCCATTTCAGAAGATGAGCCACCAGCACGGCCATCCGACTGGCGAGTTCGCGCTTTTCGCTTTTGCCCACGTCTTCGATCTCGTCGGCCAGATGTTCGATGTCGAGTTCGGCGAACCGCCCGGCGCGCAGGAGCCGCGCCTGCTCCTGAGACCACAGGATCACGTCCTTGTCATAAGATGTCGTGGTCGACCGTCCGCTCGACGCTGCCGAGCGACGGACGGGCGCGCCTAATTTGCTGTCGCTCATCATCTGACCTCATCGACTATCTTACGCGCTTGCCGTCCCCCCGCAAACCTGCTATCCGCCGCCCCTTCACGGAAAACGTGGGAGAACGCCCGGTCGCCAGCCGGATCAACGTTCGCACCACGAACTGCAAACCTGGCTTAGGCCTTTAGGGCGCGACCTGAGGGCCTACGCCTGCGCATGGAGCAGCCTTATGGCGAAGAAAGTTACCGGCTACATCAAACTGCAAGTGCCGGCAGGCGCGGCCAATCCGTCGCCCCCGATCGGTCCCGCGCTTGGCCAGCGCGGCTTGAACATCATGGAATTCTGCAAGGCCTTCAATGCGCGCACCGCGCAATTGGAGAAGGGGACGCCGATCCCGGTCGTCATCACCGCCTACCAGGATCGTTCGTTCACCTTCGAGATGCGCCAGCCGCCGGTGACCTTCTTCTTGAAGAAGGCGGCGAACCTCAAGATCGGCAAGAAGCCGGCCTCCGGCGCCAAGACGCCGGGCCGCGGCTTCGTCGGCCAGGTGACCAAGGAGCAGGTGCGCGAGATCGCCGAGAAGAAGATCGTGGATCTCAACTGCGACACCATCGAATCGGCGATGAAAATGATCGAAGGCTCGGCCCGCTCGATGGGCCTGCAAGTGGTGGAGGGCTGATTCATGGCGCATCACGGCAAAAGAGTGCTGAAGGGGCGCGAAGGCGTCGAGCGGACCAAGCTTTACGCGCTCGCGGACGCGGTCAAGCTGGTCAAGACCAACGCCACCGCCAAATTCGACGAGACGGTTGAGCTTTCGATCAACCTCGGCGTCGATCCCAAACACGCGGACCAGATGGTGCGCGGCGTCGTCAACCTGCCGAACGGCACAGGGCGCACGTTGCGCGTTGCGGTGTTCGCTCGCGGTCCCAAGGCCGACGAGGCGCGCGCGGCCGGCGCCGATGTGGTCGGAGCGGAGGACCTCGTCACCCAGGTGCAGGGCGGCGAAATCAACTTTGACCGCTGCATCTCCACCCCCGACATGATGCCGCTCGTCGGCCGTCTCGGCAAGGTGCTTGGCCCTCGTGGACTGATGCCGAACCCGAAGGTCGGCACGGTGACGATGGATATCAAGACGGCCGTTGCGGCGTCTAAGGGCGGCTCCGTCGAGTTCCGCGCGGAAAAGGCCGGCATCGTGCAAGGTTCGGTCGGCAAGGCTTCGTTCGGCGAAGACAAGATCGCGGAGAATGTTCGCGCCTTCCTCGATGCAGTGAACAAAGCGAAGCCGCCGGGCGCCAAGGGCCATTATGTCCTGCGCGCCGCCGTGTCCTCGACGATGGGCCCGGCCGTCAGGCTCGACCTCGCGACGCTGCAGACGACGCAGGCGGTCGGGACGTAACCTACGCGGCGTTTTGCCTTCGCCCCTGTTCCGGTAGCCCGTCGAGATAGGGCGTTCTTCCGAACGCCCTATCGGGAGCGGGGTCTGGGGCAGACGCGCATTTCGGCGTCCTTTCTTTACGTCAACACCGGCGCCATGCCCGGCTCCGCTTTGGCCATCGCCCGTCGATACGCCGGGCGTTGCCCGATGCGCTCAAGGTAGCTGAGCGTGTTCGGCAGATCGTCGATGCGGCCGCCCCGAAACGTCCGCGCCGTCGTGAGCGACCACACCATCATGATGTCGGCGAGGCTGAGGTTGCGGCCGCCGAAGAACGGGGCAACGCTTAGGCGTTGCTCGATCATGGCGCGGCAGCGCGCCAGGCGGTCTTTGACTAACGGAACGTCCGCGGCGCCCTTGCCGGCAAGCGCCAGAGCGAGGCCGGCAAAACCGGCGGACCCGTATGTCCCATTCGTCCAGTGAAACCAGAAGAGGTGCTCGGCGAAATCCGGATCGGAAGGCGCGGGCGCCAGTCGGCCTTGGCCATGCCGGGCGTTGATGTAATCGCAGATCGCTCCGCTCTCGGCCAGCACGACGGCGCCCTCGGTGATGACCGGGGCGACGCCCATCGGATGCAGAGCCTTGTAGTCCTCGGGAGCCAGTCGGTTGTCTGCGCGGCGTTCGTAGCGCTTCAGTTCGTATTTGAGGTCGAGTTCT
This sequence comes from Roseiarcus sp., assembly GCA_036521435.1. Lineage (GTDB taxonomy): Bacteria > Pseudomonadota > Alphaproteobacteria > Rhizobiales > Beijerinckiaceae > Roseiarcus. Next base: position 645 of record DATDHT010000035.1, on the reverse strand, counting down.
TCGCACAGCCACACAATCCGCTCCGATTGTGAGACGCCAAGATGATGAACGGTGAGCATGTCTATCTCCTGAAGGGCTTGGGTCGCGACACGATCCGCTTTTCCCCGAGACGCAACCGAAAGGAAAGGCCGCGTGGCGCCAGGCGCCTTGAACCCGCGCCTCGAATTGTCGAAGAGACGGGCTCAATCGCCGAGCGCTTCACCAGAGGGACGCGCAATTGACGTCTTTCGCCGCTCCTCTCCCCATCGACGACGTGCTCGGCGCGCTTCGCGCAGCACTGGGCCAACGCACGAGCGCTGTGCTCGTCGCGCCGCCGGGCGCGGGCAAGACCACCCGCGCGCCCCTCACGCTTCTCGACGAGCCGTGGACCAAGGGCAAACGCCTCATCCTGCTCGAGCCGCGCCGCATCGCCGCCCGCGCCGCCGCCGCCCGCATGGCCGCAACCTTGGGCGAGAAGGTTGGTGAAACGATAGGTCTCCGTGTGCGGCTGACGAGCCTCGTGTCGAAGCGCACACGAATCGAGGTCGTGACCGAAGGCGTGTTCACGCGAATGATCCTTTCCGATCCCGCGCTCGAAGGCGTGGCGGCTGTTCTGTTCGACGAGTTCCACGAGCGCTCGCTCGACGCTGACCTCGGCCTGGCGCT
>DATDHT010000034.1:0-16308 GCA_036521435.1 Roseiarcus sp. | reverse complement strand
TGGGCCGGCCCGCACGCTTGTCCATCGGCTCAAATATTCCGACCGCGCGGAGCTTTCCCGGCCAATCGCGAGTTGGATGGCTCGCGCGGGGGCCGACATTCTGGCCGACGCCGACCTCCTGGCGCCGGTGCCGCTGCACGCCCTGCGGCTGTGGCGACGGCAGTTCAACCAGGCCGCCGCATTGGCGACGGAAGTCTCCCGCCAAACGGGAAGGCCGTGCAATCTGGCCGCGCTACGGCGGGTCAAGGCGACGCTCAGCCAGGTGGGCTTGAGCCGGCAGCAAAGGGCCGAAAATGTCCAAGGCGCGTTCCGGATCGCCGAGAGCGCGGTAGTGCGGGGGCTCAATGTCGTGCTGGTCGACGACGTTTTGACCTCGGGCGCGACCGCCAACGCCGCGTCCAGGGCGCTGTTGAGGGCGGGCGCGAAGCGAGTGGACGTGCTCGTCTTCGCGAGGGTTGTTACAGCCGCGTGACTGCACATATAGTAGTGGAGAATGTAGTATTAGAGAATGCGCCGATTGACGCGTCAAGGATCTCACAAGCGTGCCCCCTGTCGTCATCTACACGAAGTCCACTTGTCCCTTTTGCCACACCGCCAAGGCGCTGTTGCGCGATAAGGCGGCTCCGTTCGAGGAAATACGCGTGGACGGGGACCGCGCCGCGCAGGCGGCAATGGCGGCGAAGGCCAACGGCCGCTGGACAGTGCCGCAGATTTTCATCGGCGAGACCCACGTCGGCGGCTGCGATGATTTGCACGAGCTTGAGGCGACAGGCGAACTCGATGCGCTTCTGGCAGCCTGAACGATGATCAAATATGCGCTCGGCTGCGCCGAAGGACATGCATTCGAGAGCTGGTTTCCCGACAGCGCGGCCTATGACAAGCAACGCAAGCGTGGCCTTGTCGCCTGCCCCGAATGCGGCTCAATACGGGTCGACAAAGCGATAATGGCTCCGGCCGTCGTCGGCGGCGAGCGTGCGGCTCCTAACGTGGCCCCCGAGATCGTCGTCGATGATCGACGCCGCCAGGCGCGCGAGTTCTTCGTCCGCATGCGCCGCGAAATCGAGGCCAACACCGACGACGTCGGCGCCAAGTTCCCGCAGGTGGCGCGAGCCATCCATCTCGGCGATGAGCCGGAGCGCGCGATTCGTGGGCGCGCAAGCCTCGCCGAGGCCAAGTCGTTGCTGGAGGACGGCGTCGGTGTGCTGCCGCTGCCGATGATGGAAGACGAACTCAATTAGTCTGGCCGCTCGTCCGACCCTTTGCGCCAGCCGCGTTTGGCATCGCGCGCCGGCAATCCGCGGCTACTTCTCGGAGAGACGGAATTCCTGCGCCTCGATAACCGTGGTGCCGATCATCGTCCGCACCGACACCCGGAACGGGATGAGCACGTGGTCGCTGGCGATCGGCGCGAGCCAGACTTCCAGGTCTTTGTTGTCGGCCATGAACTTGGTCGCCGGCCGGTCGCGGCTATGGCCGGAGATCGGGACGTAGCGGGCCGCGCAGACCGCCACCGGGCCGTTGTAACCCTTCGCCGACACTGTGCGCTCGCCGACATAAGTGAGGTTGACGTCGAACCGGGTATAGCCGTCAAAGATCGCCACCGTGCGGTTGCACGCCGCAGGCGACAGAATCGGTCCCGAGGCTGGCGCCGGAAGGATCACCGCGCCGGCTGGATCGACGATTCCGCGCTTATCGCCGGGTCCAAGCGGAACTCGGTCCGGCTTGTCCTGAAACGGCGGCGAGATGTCGACGCCAGTGACTGCGTTGCCTGCGAGCGCCATGCGAATCGTCCGCGTCATGTTCGAGCTTGAGGCGATGGTGGCGAAACTCGCCGGCGACACACGGCCCTGGACGATCGCGCCCTTACCCGCGGAGGCGCCGTGCGCATTGGTGAAGAGCTTGGCGAGGCCCGTCAATTTGGCGTCGCCCGCGATCGTGTAGGTCGTCGGGGTGAGATCGGCGTTAAGGTTGACGGAGCCGATCGGAAGGCCAACCAAGGACACGCGATAAGTCGCGTGCAGCACGTCGGCGCGTGCGCCCACGGTCCAGACGAGCGCAGCCGTCATCCCGACGGCTGCCAGCCGCAAGCGGGCCTGAGGCGATCGCAGCGCCATCGTTTCGAATCTCCAGCTTCGGTGTTTGCAGCGCATTGAACGGCGATTGCGCTCAAATTCCGGCGCCGATGCGCCGACTCACGGGCAAACCACGCCACCAAAAAAGTCATCCGCGGCCGCTGTCAAGACCTTGCGGCGGGCCCGCGCGCGGACTTAACATCCCCTCTATGGTCGAGACGGTCATATCCATCCGCGCTGCGCGACTCGGCGACGAGGACGAAATCGCGACGGTGCACGATGCGGCGTGGCGCGAGGCCTATCGGGGCGTTATCCCCGGCCGGGAGCTCGAGCGGATGATCGCGCGCCGGGGCCCGGAGTGGTGGAGACTCGCGATTGCGCGCCGGACGCCATTGTTGGTGCTCGAATTCGGCGATTCGGTCGTCGGCTATATCAGCTATGGGCGCAACCGTGTTCCAGCGCTCGGCTATGGCGGCGAGATCTTCGAACTCTACCTCGCGCCGGAGTGCCAGGGTTGCGGCTTCGGGCGCCGTATGTTCGAAGCTGCGCGCAAGGATCTGGCGGGCCATGGATTATCGAATCTTGTCGTCTGGGCGCTCGCGGACAACGACCGGGCGGTCGGGTTTTACCGCCGGCTGGGCGGCCGGGTTCTGCGCCGCGCGCGCGAGACCTTCGGCGGTCAGCAGCGCGATCGAATTGCTTTCGGCTTTGGCTAATTGGTCGGACCGCCTTTAAGATGGAGATGACACCCCGATTGGGAGGACAAGCGTGAACTTGAACGCTGTATCGATCGGGAAGAATTCTCCCCACGATGTCAACGTCGTCATTGAGGTGCCGATCGGCGGCGAGCCGATCAAGTATGAGATGGACAAGGAGAGCGGCGCGCTTCAGGTCGATCGGTTTCTCTACACCTCAATGCGCTATCCTGGAAATTACGGCTTCATCCCTCATACGCTCTCGGGCGACGGCGATCCCTGCGACGTGATCGTCGCCAACACGCGCGCGATCGTTCCGGGCGCGGTCATGAGCTGCAGAATCGTCGGCGTCTTGATCATGGAGGACGAAGGAGGCGGCGACGAGAAACTGCTGGCCGTGCCGTCGGCGAAACTCACCAAGCGCTACGCGCACGTGAACAATTACTCCGACCTGCCGTCGATCACGATCGACCAGATCGAACATTTCTTCGCACACTATAAGGATCTCGAGCCCGATAAATGGGTCAAGATCGTTCGCTGGGGCGACGCGAACGAGGCGCGCGCGCTCGTGATCGAGGGGATTGAGCGGGCCAAAAAGGTGAAGACAGCCGAAAAGACCTCTACCGTGCCACGCGAGCCTTCGCTGGGGCAAGAAGGCGGATGATCTAGCCTCTAGCTACCGACCATTAACTTCACGATCTCGTCGTGCGTCGTCTCCGAAGGCTTGCGGGCGCCGGACTTCTCGCCATGGCGAAAAACGACGATCTCGTCGGCGACCTCAAATATATCGCGCAGGTTGTGGGAGATGAAGATTACCCCCTTCCCTTGGCCCCTCAGCGAGTTGATCAGCGCCAGAACTCGGCGTTGCTCAGGAACGCCGAGCGCGGCCGTCGGTTCGTCCATGATCACGAGTTGGGCGTTCCAGTAGATGGCGCGGCCGATGGCGATCGCCTGGCGCTGGCCTCCAGAGAACGCTGCGACCGGCGCGCTCAACCGCGTGACGTGAAAATCGAGACGCGCCATCACCTCTTTCGCCGCTCCCGCCATCATCGTCCGATCGAGGATCGGCAGAAAGCCGAACAGCTTTCGCTTCGGCTCACGGCCAAGAAAGATGTTCTCGCCGATCGACAGGTTGTCCGCGAGCGCAAGGTCCTGATAAATCGTTTCGATGCCATTCTCTCGCGCCTCGTGCGGCGTTGCGAAGGCGATCGGTTTGCCGCCCAGCAGAATCTCGCCTGAGTCGTGCCTGAAGACGCCAGAAATGGCCTTGATGATGGTGGACTTGCCCGCGCCATTGTCGCCAGCGAGCGCGACGACCTCGCCAGGGTGGACGTCGAACGACACCCCGTTCAGCGCCTGAACAGCGCCGAAAGCCTTCGAGACATCCCGAACGGACAAGATCGGCTCGGCGTCACTCAACGGTTCGTCCTCCCATCAGGCGACGCTGAGTCTGGTCGACGAGCACCGAGATGATGATGACAACGCCGACGGCGATAAACTGCCAGAACGGCTCGACATTGATGAAGACCAGACCGTACTGAATGACCGCGATGACGAGGGCGCCGGCGATCGTGCCCGCGATTGTGCCCGAACCGCCGAACAGGCTCGCGCCTCCGATGACCACGGCCGCAATCGAGTCGAGCAGCAAGGGTTCGCCGGCCTGGGGCGCGCCGGCTGTGAAGCGGCCCGTGTACATGGCGCCCGCAACGCCTGCCATCACCGCCGACAGCAGATAGATTCTGACCGTCAGCCATTTGACGTCGATGCCGGCGCGGTTTGCCGCCGGCTTACTGGCGCCGAGCGCGTATGTGTGCTGGCCAAAACGCGTCTGCGAAAGGACGTAATGCAAGATAAGGCACGCAGCGCCGGTTATGATAACCAGAACCGGAACCCCAAAAACCCGCCCGTTGCCGATGGCGCTATACCAGTCGTTGTCGACGGCGACGGTCATGCCGCCGGCGAATAGATACGCGGCGCCGCGCGCAACCCCGTACATGCCGAGCGTGCCGATGAACGGCGGGATCTGCAGGCGGGAGACCAAAAGGCCGTTGACGAGGCCGGGAATGATCGTGATCGCTGTCCCGCAAAGGATTGCGGCCAGCATTGCGAGAAAGGGCGGCAAGCCCAGCTCCGCGGTGAAAAAGTTGCACCCGTGCGCCGCGATTACTGATGACAGGCCCATCACGAAGCCGAGCGACAGGTCGATGCCCGCGGAAATGATGACGAAGGTCTGGCCTAGCGCCAGCAGGAGAGGCGCGGTGGCGAACACCAGGATCGACTGGATGTTGTAAACGTTGAAGAGAAACGACGTCCCTTCAGTCGCGCGCGCCCAGACCTCGAAGAACACGACGAGCACAATCAGGAACGCCCACGCCCTGAGCTGCGCAAGCCAGAGCAAAATCGGATGAGAGAGTCTCGCTGGCGGCGACGTCGCTGCTATCGACATGGGGTTCCCGGACGGCCTCGAAAGCGCAAAAACGCCGGCCCGCAAGGGCCGGCGGCGCTCCGCGCTCCATTCGCGCGGCTAAGAGCTCTTGTAGAGGAACCTCGAAACGTTGGGATCGCCGATATTGTCTTTGGTCATGACTGTGAAGCCGGTGCCGATCGACGTCGGAACAGGGTTGCCCGTGAGGTGGGCGTAAGCTGTGATGAAGCCAAAGTAGCCGATCTCAGCCGGATGCTGGGCGATTGTGAGCTCGAAGGTGCCGTCCTTCAACAGAGCGACGACCGACTCGGGCGCGTCGAAGCCGGCGATCTTGACAACTCCGGACTTGCCCGCCTGCTTGATGCCGTTGGCCGTTCCAGTGGCGGAGAACAGGTTCGCCCCGAACACGCCGGCGAGGTCCGGCACGCGGCCCATGACCGCCTGCACTTGCGCCGCCGCCTTGTTTGCGTCGTCGTCGTTGAACTGGGTCTCGATCACCTGGACGTTCGGGTGGTCCTTCATCTCCAGCTTGAAACCCTCCTCGCGCTGGTCAGTGGTGGACACGCCGGGTTTAACGTTCGAGACGTAGACCTTGCCCTTGTCGCCGATCGCCTTGGCGAGCGCGCGCGCCGCCATGCGGCCGCCAAGCACGTTGTCCGACGCGATATAGCTGATCGGAAAGTCGACGTCCCCCGAGCCGGTCTGAAACATCCCGTTGCCGATAAAGGTATCGACGCATACAACGGTGATCCCGGCGTCGTAGGCTTTACGCAAAGGCTTGACGAGTTGGACCTTATCGGTCGGCGCAATTAGAATTGCGCCCGGTTTTTTGCCGATGATCGCGTCGAGAACCGGAACCTGGAGCGACACGTTCCATTCCGCAGCGCCCTGGTAGAGAAGATCCGCTCCGACCGCCTTCGCCGCAGCTTCCGCGCCGCGGTGCATGGTGATGTAGAAACCGTCTGAAGTCAGACCAGGTATGAGCGCGATCGTCGGCTTGTCCGCTGCGCTCGCCCGGCCGGAGAGCAGTCCCGCCCCGGCCATCGCCGCCGTGGCGCCCATGAGTTTCATTGCCGTACGACGTTCCACGATTTCCTCCCTACACTTTAGAATCGTCACGGATTGATTGTGCGCCCTGTTGCGACCGAGCTTCGCAGCGCAGCCGACTTTCGTCAACCGCAGTCTCTGCGCCCCATAGTTGATGTGGGAACGAGGATCGCGGTCGCCACCGCGCCGCTTCGGTGGGCTCGTTCAGACGCTTGACGAAAAGCAGATGCGTGAGCGATCGCGGCAGACGCTCGATTCGCTGCAGATTCGGTTTCTCTCCTTGACTGATCATGGACGAACCGACCAACAATCCCGGCGTGCCCGAGCAGCACAAGGTGCTGGAGCTCATTCGCTTGCTTAAAGGCCGGGGCGTGCCGGTGATCCTCATCACCCACGTCATGCCGGACGCACTCGCGGTCACCGACCGCATCATCGTCATGCATCGCGGTCGAAAGGTCGCCGAAAAGGTCACCGCCCACACCAACGCGGATGAGCTGGTGTAGTATTTGGTTGGCGCGCGGGAGGATGCGGCGGCTTGAGGAGTCGAGCTCGACCGACAAGAATCGCCTACGACATATCAGATGATTGACGCCAAACTTGAGCCGGCGTTACGTTTCGGTAGAACCCGCGCCGGGCAAATCGACTCGATATTTTGGCGGAGAGCCTTCGTTCTTTGCGTGGAATTGTCGGACGCGCTCGGCAGCGCCGGAATTACAGGGAGAACGCCATGTCGAACGCCAAACTGGGATGGACAGATCGAGGCTCGCGCCTGGCGGGCGCGAGCGCGGTCGCCGCATGCGCGCTCTCGCTCACAGCGGGCGGCGCCGCGGCGGCGGATTGCGGCGCCCTGGCCGGCAGGACCTTTGGCGACGCGACGATTACCGGAGCCGCGAATGTGTCGCCGCCGTCGAGCCTGGTCGGTATGGATCCCCCGACTCCTGTGGCGGTGAACGCTCCGTTCTGCCGCATCCAAGGCTCGCTCAAGCCGTCCTCCGACTCGGACATCGCCTTCGAGGTTTGGTTGCCGCCGCAGGCCTCCTGGAACGGCAAATATGAGGGCGTCGGCAACGGCGGGTTCGCCGGATCGCTGATCTACGCGCCGATGGATTGGGCGCTCGAGGCGGGCTACGCTGTGTCAGGAACCGATACCGGCCATTCCGGCGCGACCTTGGACGCGCGCTGGGCCCTCGGCCATCCCGAAAAGATCACCGACTTTGGCTGGCGGGCAATCCATGAGACGGCGGCAGCGTCGAAGGCGATTGTCGAAGCCTATTACGCCAAGCCGCCCTCCCATTCCTATTTCAGCGGCTGCTCAGACGGCGGCAGGGAAGCGATGATGGAGGCTCACCGGTTTCCGAAGGATTACGACGGCATTGTTGCTGGCGCGCCAGCAAACCCCTGGACGGGATTGGTAACCAACGGAGTCTGGGCGGATCAGGCTCTTTCCGAAACTGCGGACAGCTGGATTTCGCCCGAGCAGCTCTCGGTCGTGACCGACGCAGCGCTCAAGGCCTGCCACGGCGAAAACGGCGTCCTCGATGATCCGGGGCAGTGCCATTTCGACCCCGCGAGCCTCGTTTGCAAGGCGGGTGAATCGAAAGAATGCCTGTCCGAGCCTCAGATTGCGGCTTTGAAAAAGCTCTATTCGGGCATGCAGGACGCCTCCGGCAAGCCAGTTTTTCCGGGCTATCCGCCAGGAGGCGAGGCTGGCCCTGTGGGGTGGAAGCTGTGGATCTCCGGAGAGGATCCCAAGCGCATCGATGGAACGCTCATCTATAACTTTGCCACTGGCTACTTCGCCAATATGGTCTTCGACAAGGCGGACTGGAACTTGCGCGGTCAGAGTCCTGCCGAGGATCTGGCGCAGGCCCAGTCGAAGACGGGTGAGGCGCTCGATGCCACGAGCCCGGATCTCGACGCCTTCCGAGACGCGGGCGGCAAGCTCATCCAGTATCATGGCTGGAACGACCCGGCGATCCCGGCGCCGAACTCGATCAACTATTACGAGCAGGTCGCTGACAAGCTGGGCGGGATCGAAAAGGCTCAATCCTTCTATCGGCTGTTCATGGCGCCGGGTATGCAACATTGCGGCCTAGGCCCCGGGCCGAACGCGGTCGGCGGCGTCTTCGGATTGCCCTCGCCTGTCCATGACCCCGCGCATGATGTTGTCGCGGCGCTGGCGCACTGGGTCGAGGACGGCGCGGCGCCGGACCGGATCATTGCAACCCTCTATCGGGACAACGACCCGAGCAAGGGGATCGTGGCGCAGCGCCCATGGTGCCCCCATCCGGCCGTCGCCCGGTTTTCCGGTCAGGGCTCTCGCACCGAAGCCGCCAGCTACACTTGCACTGCGCCGGCGAAGTGACGACGCGGGGCGGAGATAATCCGCCGGCTCGAGGCTGAGAGTCGTAGCGTTCGGGAAGGGGCGCACGATGGCCGGTTCATGCGACGCCATCATCATCGGCGCCGGCCCAGCGGGCCTCGCCACGGCGGCGGCGTTTCGGTCGCGAGGCCTCAACGCCACGATCCTTGAAAAGTCCGACGCTGTGGGCGCGGTCTGGCGACGCCACTATGATCGGCTGCATCTGCACACCGACCGCGCCCGCTCCGCCCTGCCGGGCCTGCCGATACCGAAGGCTTACGGCCGCTACCCCTCGCGGGCTCACGTCGTCGAATACCTCGAGGCCTACGCGACGAAGTTTGCACTGAAGCCGGTCTTCAACGCGCCTGTTCGCGCGGTGTTGCGTGACGGGCGAACCTGGCGGGTCGACGCGGGCGAGAACTCGCGAACCGCGCCCATCGTCGTCGTCGCAACCGGCTGGGCCGACTATCCCCATGCGCCCACGTGGGCGGGCATGCAGACGTTCGGCGGTCCGATCCTGCATTCGAGTGCTTATCGCAATCCCGCTCTCTTCACCGGCCAACGCGTGCTCGTGGTCGGCTATGGCAATTCGGGCGCCGAGATCGCGCTCGACCTCGCTGAAGCCGGCATTGACGTCGCCCTCTCGGCTCGCAGCCCAGTCAATATCGTTCCGCGCGAACTCTTCGGCGTGCCGATCCTTTTCTTTCCCGCCGCCGAACGATGGCTGCCATCGCGCGTTGCTGACGCGCTGAACGCGCCCTTGATCCGGTTCGTGATCGGCTCAACCGAAAAGCTGGGCCTGAAGCGCTCTGCAAAGGGACCGCTCCGGTCCATCGAGGAAGACGGGCGCGCGCCGCTCATCGAGATCGGCACGCTCGACGCCATACGCGATGGAAGGATCAAGCTTCGGGGCGACGTCATGAGCTTCGCCCGCGAACGCGTCGCTTTCAGACAGTCACCCACCGAAGGCTTCGATGCGATCATTCTCGCGACTGGCTTCCGCCCCGACCTGCGCACGCTGCTGCCCGACACGAAGGGCGTGCTGAATGCGACAGGAGCGCCGCTCGTCAGCGGGCGAGCGACAGCGGAGCCCGGTCTATTCTTCTGCGGCGCCATTCCTTCGGCGCTCGGCCAATTTCGTCAGATCGGCGTCGAGGCGCAACGCATCGCTGCCGCCGCGGCGTAGGCTCAGACGACGCGACCGTCTCTTTGGCGGTCGCCTCGAAGCTCGCGCCCGAACGGCCGAGGCGTCACTTCTTCATCTTGAGCGCCCCGCCATCGAAGGTCGTCACCATCGCTTGCATCAACCCGTCCTTGGTGATGTAGGCATCCGAGCCCCGATAGGGTTCGGCAAGGAAGTCGGCTGAGGCGACCCACTGCGTGGCGAACGTGTCGCCTATCGTGGTGCTGTGCTCGACCTTGAAATTGATGCCCTTCAGTCCGCCGTCCTTCGAATCCTTGCAGAACCCGGCGAACATCTCGCCAATCGCTTTCCGCCCCGCGACGACCGCGCCGCCGGGCAGGTTGATTTGCGCATCGTCCGGATACTGGGCGACGATGCGGCTCCAGTCACAATGATTGAGCGCGTCCATATGCTCGTCCAGCACCGCCTGAGCCGTGGCTTGGCGCTTGATTTCCGGCAGTGCCGACTGCGCCATTGCAATCACAGGCGCAGCAACCGCGATACCCATCCCCGCAAGCAGAATGATCCGATGCCTCATGTCGTCCTCCCGAGATTTTTTTTCGCGCGGTCTCGGGCGAACTGGACCAAGTCAGATACGCCGCAACCCAGAGAGGCGCCCGAACCCGCGCAGAGCGAAGCGTACTCGCGGCCGAATGCGCCGGCAAGTTCGTTCTATTCCACCAAGCCTCCGACAAGCTCCTCGACCCAGGCCGGAACCGTCTCGTTCGCCGGCCCCAAGCGCTGCTCGTCGAACAGGTCCGCGTTGTCGGCCGCCGCGAGGTCAATCTCGCAGGTGCGCAAACCACAGGCACGCGCCTCGACGACGAACCCGGTAGCGGCATAAACAGCGCACGAAGTGCCGATTGCGACGAAGAGATCGGCGTCGTGCAAAGCGCGGTCGATCAGGTCCGAGGCGAGCGGCATCTCGCCGAACCAGACTACGTGGGGACGCAAAGCACCGGCGTCGCCGCAGTTCGGGCAACCGTCCGAAATGGTCGGGTCGCCGAGCCACGGGCGGACCACCTCGCAGCGTCCGCAACGCTTTTGAAAGTTCGCCATGCATGTGGACGACGCGCCGCGAGCCTGCGCGCTCGTGCAGATCGTCGATGTCTGCGTCACCAGCGCAAGACTGTCGCCGCGCTTGGCGAGCGCATCCTCGAGCCGCGCGAGCGCGAAATGCGCCGCGCTGGGCTTGGCGTCGCGCAGGTTCCGACGACGCAGATCGTAGAACGCGAGCACCGTTTCAGGATCGCGGGCGAAGGCTTCCGGCGTCGCCAACTTCATCGGGTCGAACTTCGCCCAGATCCCCTCGCCTCTCTTGTCGCGAAACGCGCACAGTCCGCTCTCCGCGGAGATCCCGGCACCGGTGAGCACGAAGATGTTGCTCGGCATCGCCGGCATCCCCCTCACCGCCCATGCAGCGCGAGCGCGATCTGCACGATTGCCGCGATCAGTTCGAGCACGATCAGGATCACGATCGCCGCCTCGAGCCGCGTCGCGCGGTCGGCGTCGATGATGTCGGTCAGCGCCTGCGCGGTGTCGCCGATCACTTCCAGCTTGCGCTTCAAGACGTCGGACCGCTCGTGCAGCTCATATTCGTCCGTAAGGCGCGCGTAGAGGCGCTCAAGCTCGGGGTGGTCCCACAGGACGTCGGGCTTCTCCTCGACCGCGACGCGGCCCGAGACACGGTGCTGTGCTAGCAGCGCCTGTCCGATGAGCCGAAGCATCGCGCGGCGGCGGAACGGGGGTCGTCCCGTCGCCGCAAGCTTGGCTGCGAACGGCTCGATCACGTCGAACACCGCGTTGACCTCGCGCTCGTCGCGCGCCAGCGCTACCGTCTTGGCCAGCGCATCGGCGATCACCAGAAAGCGCGGCGGCGAAAGGTTCTTGATCTGGATCGGCCCGCTCGAGGACTTCTGCTCGTCGCCGTCGGGCGCAATTTCGAGCACTGCCGTTTCGTCATCGCCAAGCGCCCTGAACCCGCTGACGCGCGATCGCAGTTTCGCCAGCAGGTCCTCTTCCTCGAGGGGGCTCAAGCCAACCATCACAGCGACGCCGAAGCGAAACAGCGCCGCCATGCCCCGTTCGCCAACGCGAAAGGCGAGCGGCAGCGAGGAAATCATATCGGGCCGCTCGAGCCCGGCAGTGTCGATGCGCTCGCCAACGATGAGCGCGCGCGCAGTCAGGCGCGTCAGGGCCGTCACAGGCAAGACGTCGGTCATGGGCGCAGTTTAGGGCGAGGCGTACGCTACCGCCAGCCACCCGGGCGCCCCGGCAGGGCGGCCGGATGCAAGCGCTGTCCGATCGCCCTCTTTCCCGATAGATTGCCGGGAGCCTGCGCGACACGAACATGTTGGGGAGAACAGTCATGGACAATCACAGCGACGCTCGATGGCGCCTCGACGGCGTCCGGGTGGTCCGTTCAAGCGAACTCGACATCAACACGGCCCAGACGCCCGGCATGAATCGCGCCGCGGCGATCACCCACGCCCGCGCGGGGGCGGAGAAACTATGGGCTGGAACCGTCGTCATCCACCCCAAGGCCAAGACCGGGGCGCACCATCATGGGCCGGTGGAGAGCGTGATCTATGTGGTCAGCGGGCGCGCCCGCATGCGCTGGGGCGACCGGCTCGAATTCGTGGCCGAAGCCGGCCCGGGGGATTTCATCTACGTGCCGCCTTTTGTCCCACACCAGGAGATCAACGCCAGCGACGAGACGCCCTTGTCCTGCGTGCTGGTGCGCAGCGGCCAGGAGCCGGTGGTTGTCAATCTCGACTTGCCCGGCGTCGAACCCAATCCCGAGACAGTCGAGTGGGTCGACGATCTTCATCCGCCGCGCGGCAACGGCTGATCAATGGCGCGCCGGGCGGCAGCAGAGCCGCGGACCTTCACAAAGGCCTATCGCAACGAGTTGCTCATGGCCCCAAGCATGCCACCGTCCGAGCAACGCTAGCTTTTCATCTGGGGCGCCTTTGCCGAGCGCCAACGCGTATTCAGTCAGTTCGGGCTCCCGGCCGCACCCCTCTGTGCTTGGCCAGACAGCCTCGGTTCTTGGTGTTCAAAACCATGCCCCGAGGGCAGGCCGTAAGTTCAGTTTGAACATTCGGGCGACGAACTGCCCCGCCGCCCCCGCCTCCCCCCGCTGCTCCGGCCGCAGCGGCAGCGCCGCCTCCGCCGGCTCCAGCTCCAGCGCCGCCTGCGCCGGCGCCTCCACCCATGCCCGCATAAGCCGCCGGCCCCGCCAACGCTACGCCAAGAACCAAGATTCCGCTCGACATCGCGCATGCGAATCCGCGTGTCCTTTGGCGATAAAATTGAAGAAAAGCCCGCATAGTCGTGATCCTTTATGTTGGGATGGGCTGCCCGAGAACACATCTGCGATGAAATTATTCGACAGCCCCCTTCGCCGCCCACGCGACTACGCCCGGCGTGATCCACGAGATTCGGGTGCGATAAAAAATCCAAATGAATATGGCGTCTGCGCATCGAGCGTTCTCGGGCGCGCTCTCGCGGGACGCACCGGGAAACCATCCTCCCGTCTATGGCGAGAGGGCGTTGGTCGCAGAGCGTAGGTGAGGCGCGCTATCGCCTCAGAACCGGATGCGCCTCACGGCGCTGCCAGCCGGCGCGCTCGAGTTCCGGGATGAGATGGTCCTCACGCGGAAACCCGACGCAGAGATAGGCGATGAAGGTCCAGGCGCGTGGAACGTCAAGTGTCTCAGCGATCGTCTCCGGGTTTAGGATCGACACCCAACCGACGCCAAGGCCACGGACGCGCGCGGCGAGCCAGAATGTGTGCAGCGCGCAGACCGCGGAATAGCGGCGCGTCTCCGGCATGGTTCGTGCGCCGAGGCCATGGCCCTGCTCGGTCGCCTCGTCACAAAACAGCGCAAGCTGGATCGGCGCGTCGCGTAAGCCCGCAAGCTTAAGCTTGGCGTAAAGCGCCGCCCGCTCGTTGCCATAGGCGCCGAGCGCATCGTGGTTGGCCGCCTCGAAATTCGCCCGGATGGAAGCGCGGCGCGCCCCGTCGTCAACGCGCACGAAGCGGGTCGGCTGGCAATTGCCGACCGAAGGCGCGAGCGCAGCGAGCTCGAAGAGCTCGGTCAGCGTCGCTTCATCCGGCGTCTCGGCGCGGAAATGGCGGACGTCGCGCCGCCAGGCCAGAAGCTCGGCGAAGGCCGCTTGGAACGCGGCGTCGAACCGGGGCGCTTCGCTGAGGGCATAGGCCAATTCCGCTCTTCGCCTCCTTTGTCCCCGAACGTTCTGTCCCGGCTCGTCTGGCATAACGCGCGAGGCGCCGTCCGCAAGGAAAATATCCATCCCTTGCTCTTCGCCCGCTCTATCAAGCGACGCGCGGCGGAGCGGGGCCAAGGTCATCGTGTGGGTAGTTTTGCCGATTGCGCGATGCGTTCGAGACTGGAAAGGTCAGTTCGTCCGGGTGGCAAGCCGTACGACCAGCGGCTTCAAGGGGTCGCCGCACCCGTGACGAATTGGCGTGCGCGGCACGATCTCCCTGCCGCGCACGCTTTTTGGCACGTTCGCCCCGGCGTTCGTCGGGTTTCAGTTCAATGGGCGCGCGGAATGAAGCCCGGCACCCCGGTCCCGACCACGGTGTTGAACCGGATGTTCGTCTTTATCCCGTCCCGGATCTCGCGCATCGCATCGTCAGGCAGGGCCGAGATGTCAAAGTTCGCTTGAATATTGTGAGGTTTCGTCGAAGTGGTCAGGAACGCCGTGCCGCGTTGCACGGCCCAGGCCAGCGCAACCTGGGCAGGCGTCTTGTGGACGCGCTGCGCGATATTTGTGATCACGGCGTCATCCAATAGTTTCGGATCCATGCCGTGTCCCAAGGCTGCAAACGCCAGGAGGACAATGCCGTGCTCCCGACAGAAATCGAGCAGATCCCATTCGGGGAGATACGGATGGGATTCGACTTGCACCACGGCCGGCTTGATCCGGGCAGCCGCAACAATCTCCCGCAGCTTCTCCAAATTGACATCTGAGAGGCCGATCGACTTGCACTGACCCTCGTCCACGAGGCGCTCGAGCGCTCGCCACGTATCGACCAGGGTCACCCCGGAATCATAGATGACCTGACCGCGCTCGTCCCGGGGGTCCTGCTCGTCACCGGGTTGAAAAGCGAAGGGGGTGTGGATAATGTAGCAGTCCACATAATCGATTTGCAGTCGCCGGCGGCTGCTGTCAAAGGCGGCCTTCACCCGCTCCGGACGATGATTGGTGTTCCAGAGCTTCGTGGTGACGAAGACGTCCTCCCGCCGGATCGGGCCCGCCTTGAAGACTTCCTGCATCGCCTCGCCGATCGCGTCTTCATTGCGATAACGTTCAGCACAATCGAAATGTCGGAATCCCACTTCCAGGGCTGTCTTCGTCGCCTGTTTGGTCGCGACAGGATCGGGGATAAGCGTGCCAAACCCGACAGCAGGCATGGCGCCAGATCCATTGATTAGTGGGATCTTTGTGTAGCGAAGCGCATCGGGGGTCGTCATGCTCGTGCTCCTTCGTCCGAGGCTGGCCGCCGCATGAGCGGAGGGTCGAGGCAGCGTCCAGGCATCCAACTTGCCGGGCGCACGGCGAACGTTCTCTTATCCGTCATGCGCGCTCCATTCTTTTATCGCCCGCGGTCGCCCTGGATAGCGACATCGCTCGGCGCCCTCGAGCAGGATTCTCAGCAGGGCTGAACAGCAGCGAAAAAATGCGCTAATTCTGAAATCGAAATTTCGAGCAATTATCTCAGCTTATCAATCCGTTACGGCTTGGCCAAAAACAAAATGTTTCCCTAAAGCAGAATCTGGGGTATAGTTTCCGTTTCGCCGCATTGACGGCGCCGGAGAGCCCCATGACTGACGATCCCGCACCTTCGACGCCCGCCCGCGATCTTCGCGTCCAACGCCCCGCGCGGCGTGCGACCAGGATCGCGCGGCGCGAGCGCTCTTTCAACTTGCTGGCGTCCGGCTACACTTACAATCAGATCGCAAAAATGGTGCGCGCCAGCGTCGCGACGGTCCGCCGGGAAATCGACCGGGCGCTTGCCGAACGGCGGCTCGACGAGCCGGAGCGTTTCGTCCAGGTGCAGGTCGCGCGGCTGATAAAGGCGCTCAAACTGGCCGAGGCTGCGGTCGAACTCGGCGAACTGAAGGCGGTCGCGACCTATCTGCAGATCGTTGCGGCGCTCGACCGCTACCATGAGCTGGGAAGAGGGAGACCGCCGAGCCGCCGACCGGCCGACGCCCCGCCGCTCGCCCTGCCCGCCCCGCCCAGGGCGCTGACCTTTGCCGCCCCGCCCGCAAGCGGCGATCCGTCCGCTCTGGAAGAGGCGCGCGCCGCCGCGGAGGGGGCTCAATGCGAACAGCTATGCGAGGCCAGGGCGAGCGAGCGCCGCGACTAATCAACTCCCTCGTGCTGAGGAGCGGCGCCGCAGGCGGCGCGTCTCGAAGCGCACTCCCGAGCGTACGGTCGGAGCCGCTGACTGGATCATGGTTCGAGACGCGAGGCCTCGCCTCGCT
>DATDHT010000033.1:0-5647 GCA_036521435.1 Roseiarcus sp. | reverse complement strand
CGTCGCCGGCGTCGCCGGAAACGGACAGAACGAGCTGATGAGCGCCATGAGCGGCGAGACGCTGGCGCCGACGCCCGCGGCGATCACGCTCGCGGGCCAACAGGTTGGCCGGTTCGGCGTCACCGAGCGGCGCACCTTAGGCTTGTGCGCGGTCCCGGAAGAGCGGAACGGCCATGCGGCGGTCGGCGAGTTCTCGCTCACCGACAATGGCGCGCTGACCGGGCGCGACCGCATGGAGATGGTCCGCTTTGGCCTCATCGACCCCGGCAAGGCGACCAACTATGCCGCCGGAGTGATCGGCGCCTATTCCGTGAAAGCGACCGGGCCGGGCGCGCTCGCGGGCTCGCTCTCGGGGGGAAACCTGCAGAAGTTCATCATGGGCCGCGAGATCCTCCAGCGGCCTGAGGCGCTCGTCGTCTGCCAGCCGACCTGGGGCGTGGACGCGGGCGCGGCGGCGGCCATCCATCAGGCGATCGTCGATCTCGCGGCGCGTGGCTCGGCGGTCATGGTCATCTCGCAGGACCTCGATGAACTGCTCACGCTTTGCGACACGATTGCCGTCATCAACCTTGGCGCCCTGTCGGCGCCGATGAAGGTCGGCGAGGTTTCGATCGAAGAGATCGGCCTGCTCATGGGCGGCGTGCACGGGGACCCGGCGGCGACAGTCGAAATGACGGAGGTTCTGCATGCGCATCCGGCTTGAGAAGCGGCTGGCGCCGAGCCGTTTCATGCAGATCGCGACGCCGATCGCCTCCGTGCTTCTGACCATGGCGCTCGGCGCGATCATCTTCCAGTTGATCGGCTTCGACGGGCCGCGCGCGATCTACGAGACTTTCATCACGCCCGTCGTCGCCTCCTACAAGTGGCAGGACGTCATGACCAAGGCGGCGCCGCTGATCATCATCGCGCTCGGCCTCTCGCTGGGACACCAAGCCAAGATCTGGAACATCGGCGCCGAGGGGCAGTACATCATCGGCGCGCTGGCCGGCGCGGGCGTCGCCTTCGCTCTTCCCAATGCGCAAGGTTTCTGGGTCATCCTGCTTATGATCCTGGCGGGGATCGTTGGCGGCATGGCGTGGGCGGCGATCCCGGCCTTCTTGAAGACCCGCTACCGGGTGTCCGAGGTGCTCTCCACCCTGATGCTGGTCTATGTCGCGCTGCAGGTGCTCAACTACCTGGTCAGCGGCCCGTGGAAGGACCCGAACGGCCATAATTTCCCGCAGACCCCGCCGTTCACGCCGGCCCAACTTCTGCCCCACGCCATCGCTGGAACCGACATCCCGCCAGGCCTTGTCGTCGGCATTGTGCTGACGCTGGTGTTCTGGCTGCTCACGACCCGCTCGGTCTACGGTTTTTCCGTCCGGACCGTCGGCGCGGCGCCCAACGCCGCGCGCTACGGCGGCTTTGACGCCTCGCGCACCGTGTGGTCGACCCTCATGATCAGTGGCGGCATGGCGGGCTTAGCCGGCATCCTCGAGGCCTCGAGCCAACTCGGGCAGATCAACTTGGGCTTCCCCTCAGGCTACGGCTTCACCGCGATCATCGTCTCGTTCCTCGGGCGCCTCCATCCGGTCGGCGTCTTTCTCGCTGGCCTGATTCTCGCCGTGACCTATGTCGGGGGACAGGTGGCGCAGACCGTGGTTCACGTGCCGAGCGCAACCGCGGGCATCTTCCAGGCGATGATGCTGTTCTTCATTCTCGCCAGCGACATTCTGGTCCGGTACCGGGTGCGCATCCTTCGTGACGCCCCGCGCGCCGCGCCCGCGGAGGCTGTCGCGTGACTATCGGTTTCTTCATCGACGCCCTCATCACCGTCGTCGGGGTAACGACGCCGATCCTGCTCGCCGCAACGGGCGAACTGGTGGTCGAGAAGAGCGGCGTGCTCAATCTCGGGCTCGAGGGCATGATGCTGATCGGGGCGGTCACAGCCTTCGCCGTCACCTTCAACACCGGCCCCGATCTCGGCGATTGGGCGCCCTGGCTCGGCGTCATCGCCGCGGCGCTCGCGGGCGCTGCTTCCTCAATGCTGTTCGCGGTTTTGGTGCTGACGCTCGGCTCCAACCAGGTCGCGACCGGCTTAGCGCTCGCGATCTTCGGCATCGGCCTCTCGTCTCTGATCGGCGCGGGCTATGTCGGCATGATCGTGCCGTCGTTCGATTCCGTCTTTCCCGACCGGCTCGCCAGCGATCCGTTGTGGCGGGTCGTGTTCGGCTACAGTCCGCTCGTCTATTTCGCGCTTTTCATGGTCTTCGCCGTTGGCTGGTTCCTGAACCGCACCCGCGCCGGGCTGATCTTGCGCGCGGTCGGCGAGAACGACCTTTCCGCTCATTCGATCGGCTATCCGGTGATCGCGATCCGCTACGCCGCGATCGCTTTCGGGGGCGCACTGGCCGGAATCGGCGGCGCCTATTTCTCGATGGTCATCACGCCGATGTGGGCCGAGCAAATGACCGCAGGCCGCGGCTGGATCGCGCTTGCGCTAGTGGTGTTCTCCGGCTGGCGCGCCGGGCGGCTGCTCGCGGGCGCTTACTTTTTCGGCGTCCTGATGACGCTCGAACTTTACGCCAAGGCTTCCGGCTTCTCATTCCTGCCGTCGCAGTTCTGGGCGGCGATGCCCTATATCGCAGCCGTCATCGCGCTTGCAGTCATTTCCGCTCGCGAAGTCGCCGGTAGCGAAGCCCCAGCCTGCCTAGGCCGTCCGTTCATGCCAAATGCTTGAATGCGGACAAGATTCACCAGGGAGAGGACCATGACCATAATTACTCGACGACATCTCATGAAGACGGCTGCCGCCGCGGGGTTGGCGCTGCCCGGCTTGTCTCGCAGCAGCTTCGCCGCCGAACCGCTCAAGGTCGGCTTCGTCTATCTCGGCGCCATCGGCGACTATGGCTGGACGTGGTCGCACGAACAGGGCCGCAAGGCGCTGGACGCGGCGCTGAAAGGACAGGTCGTCACCAGCTACGTCGAAAACGTCAAGGAGGACGCGAGCGCGGTCCCGGTGATGAAGGACCTGGCCCAGCAGGGCAACAAGCTCATCTTCACCACCTCTTACGGCTACATGGACCAGACGCTCGAGGCCGCCAAGCAGTTCCCCGCTGTCAACTGGGAACATTGCACGGGGTACAAGCGCGCCGACAACGTCGGCACCTACAACTCGCGCTTCTACCAAGGCCGCGCCGTCACCGGCACGATCGCCGGCATGATGTCGAAGTCGGGCGTGATCGGGTTTGTCGGGTCGTTCAAGATCCCGGAAGTGGTGATGGGCGTGAACGCCTTCACCCTCGCGGCCCAGGCCGTCAACCCGAAGATCACCACCAAGCTCGTGATGATCGACACCTGGTTCGATCCGGCCAAGGAAGCGGCGGCCGCGGAGACGCTCGCCAATCTCGGCTGTGACGTCATCGCCCAGCACGTTGACAGCCCGGCGGTGCTGCAAGTTTGCGAGAAGCGCAAGGTCTATGGGTTCGGCTATGGCGCGGACATGTCGCGCTTCGCGCCCAAAGCGCATCTGACGGCGAGCCTCGATCTCTGGGGCCCCTACTATATCGAGCGCGCCAAGGCGATGCTCGACGGTTCGTGGAAGTCGGACGACGTCTGGTGGGGATTCAAGGAGGGGCTCCTCGGCATGGCGCCCTACAGCAAGGCCGTGCCGGAAAACGTGCGCGCCGCCGCCGACAAGATCATCGCCAGCACGAAGGACGGAACCTACGAGGTGTTCACCGGCCCGATCTCGGACCAGACCGGCAAGGAACGCGTCGCCAAGGGCGAGCGCATGGCGGACAAAGACCTCCTGGTGATGGACTGGTACGTCAAGGGCGTCCAGAGCTGAACGCCAATTTCCCTCTCCCCGTCTCGACCGGGAGAGGGTCAGGGTGAGGGGCAAGGCGATTGCGCGGACTCCGCCTGCATGAAGCGCGCCGAGCGCGCGCGCTGCGCAGGGACCAGACCGAGGCCGAAGGCCAGCTTTGGCGGCGACTTCGAAACCGCGCGCTCGGAGGCTTCAAGTTCGTCCGGCAAGAGCCGATCGGTCCCTATTTCGCCGACTTCGTTTGCCGCGAGGAAAAGCTGGTCATCGAGATCGACGGCGCGACTCATTCGACCGATGACGAGCGCCGTCGCGATGGGACGCGAGAACAGGCCCTGCGCGATCGAGGCTACCGTGTGACCCGCTTCCACAATGACGAAGTCTACCGCAACATCGAGGGGGTCCTGGACACGATCCTGGCCGCGCTCGAGCGGCGGCAAACGCTGTGACGCCGTTTGCCGCCAATCTCCCACGCCCCTCACCCCAACCCTCTCCCCGCATAAAGCGGGGCGAGGGAGTATGCCAATCCCTCTCCCCGTTACGACGGGGAGAGGGTTAGGGTGAGGGGCTGGACGGATTGTCCATCGGGCTTGCTCGTCGGCTTGGGCTCTAGCAAAGGGAGAACACTGTGAGGCTTGTCACCCGCCGCAATTTCATGAAGACCGCCGCCGCGGGGCTAGCGGCGCCCGCGCTCTCGCGCAACGCCTTCGCCGCCGAGCCCTTGAAGGTTGGGTTCGTCTATCTCGGGCCGATCGGGGACTACGGCTGGACCTGGGCGCATGAGCGGGGCCGCAAAGCGATGGTCGACGCGCTGAAAGGTCAGGTCATCGCCGACTATGTCGAGAACGTGAAGGAGGACGCGAGCGCAACGCCGATCCTCAAGGACCTCGCGCAAGCTGGCCACAAGCTCATCTTCGCGACAACATTCGGCTATATGGATCAGACGGTCGAAGCCGCCAAGCAGTTCCCCGACGTAATGTTCGAGCACTGCACGGGCTACAAGCACCTCCCCAACCTCGGAACCTACAATACGCGCTTCCATCAGGGCCGCGCCGTCGAGGGCGCGATCGCTGGCCATATGACGAAGTCGGGCGTCATCGGCTACCTCGGCTCCTACAAGGTGCCGGAAGTGGTCCTGGGCGTGAACGCCTTCACGCTTGCCGCGCAGGCGGTCAACCCGAAGGTCACGACCCGCCTCATCATGATCGACTCGTGGTTCGATCCGGCGAAGGAAGCCGCCGCCGTGCAGACGCTCGTCAATCTCGGCTGCGATGTCGTCGTCCAGCATACCGACAGCCCCGCTGGCCTTCAGGCGGCTGAAGCGCGCAAAGTCTGGTGCTTCGGCAACGCCGCGGACATGTCGCGCTTCGCGCCGAAGATGCAATTGACCGCGATCGAGAACATCTGGGGCCCCTATTACATCTCGCGCGCCAAAGCGATGCTCGAGGGTACGTGGAAGTCCGACGACGCCTGGTGGGGCATGAAGGAAGGCGCCCTCGTGATGGCGCCCTACAACAAAGCGATGCCCGATGATGTGAAGGCCGCCGCCGACAAGATGATCGCCGGCTGGAAGGACGGCTCCTACGATGTCTTCACCGGTCCGATCTCGGACCAGTCGGGCAAGGAGCGCGTCACCACAGGGCAGCGGATGGAGGACAAGGACCTCGCCGTCCTCGACTGGTACGTCAAGGGCGTGCAGAGTTGAGCAACCTCGTCGCAAACAAAGGGCGTCCGTGAGGACGCCCTTTTAGGTTTCAGTCGAGGCGCCGCCGCGCGGCCGTGCAAAACGCAGCCAATGGCGACCTACTCAAACAATGGCGCTTCGTCGCGCTGCCGCCCGCC
>DATDHT010000032.1:0-16225 GCA_036521435.1 Roseiarcus sp. | reverse complement strand
GCTATAAGAGCCGACAATAACTTGCGGAAAAACGGAAATTGAACTAAGCTCGTCCCATGAATAAGTCTGCGCTTCCGGCTGGTTTCGACCGTGTGCTCCCGTTCCGGCGCCCCTCGCCACAGAAAAAGCGACGCGAAAAATTTTTGCGCGATTTTACCGTGTAACCCATTGATAAGTCTCGTTTCGCACGAGAGAATCCAAGGAAATCCAAGGAAATCCCAATAGTGATAAAGGGGGGTTTTTGCGGCGAAACGGGTAGGGGCCAAGAGAATCCAAACGGACTGATGCGACCGCCGTAAAAAGCATCGTATAAACGAAATATAAATGTAGAACTCTTCGCTCCTGACGAAGGGGATGCGGCGAGCCCTCAGCTACGCCTCCTCGTCGCCGGGCTCGGGCTTGGCGTTGGCGCCGGGGATGACGTAACTCCCTTTCAGCCAGCGATGCAGGTCGACGTCGGCGCAGCGCTTCGAGCAGAACGGGTCATAAGGCTCGCTGCGCGGCTTGCCGCAGATCGGGCAGGGCCGGTTACTCTTGTCTTGTTTGGCGGCGGCTTTCCTGTCGTCGGCTTTCATTGAACGAGGCTCGCGCTCCAGCGTCCGTGAACATGATAGCCCTGGCCGCCGAGCAGCGCGACCGTTTCGGCCAGCGGCAGGCCGACGACATTGGAATAGGAGCCGACCAGCCGCTCGACGAAGGCGCCGGCGAGGCCCTGGATCGCGTAGCCGCCGGCCTTGCCCCGCCACTCGGCGCTGGCGAGGTAGGCCTCGACCTCGTCGGCCGACAGGCGCTTGAACCGGAGCCGGGTCTCGACCAGCCGACGCCGAACGGCGCCGCTGGAAGTGACCAGCGCAAGACCGGTAAAAACGCGATGGCCGCGACCGGACAAGAGATCAAGGCACAGCTTGGCCTCATCGCGCGTCTCGCACTTCGGCAGGATGCGTCGGCCGACGCCGACCACCGTGTCAGCCCCAAGCGTCAGACACGGGGCGAGATCCGCGCGGCCGCCCGCGATCGCCGCCGAGGCGAGCGCCTTTTCGCCGGCCAGTCGTTCGGCGAGCGCGCGGGGCTCCTCGCGCCGGCGTGGCGTTTCGTCGATCTCGGCCGGCAGGACGGCGTCGGGCTTGACGCCGATCTGTGCGAGCAGCTCAAGCCGGCGCGGCGAAGCTGAACCCAGCACGAGGCGGAGGCCCGAGTTCGGGGCGGAGCGATCGTCGCGCCGCCCGAGGGTCAAAGTCATTTGAAACGGTAGGTAATGCGCCCTTTGGTGAGATCGTATGGCGTCATCTCCACAAGCACCTTATCGCCGGCCAGCACGCGAATGCGATTCTTGCGCATCTTGCCCGCGGTGTGAGCGATGATTTCGTGGTCGTTCTCAAGTTTGACGCGAAAGGTTGCGTTGGGCAGCAATTCGACGACGAATCCGGGGAACTCGAGCAATTCTTCTTTCGACATAAGGCTCCTTGTTGCGTCGGCGCGCCGCCAAAGGCGAGCGGAGACGGCGGCGCTGACGGCCCCTAGCACGTCGGCGGCGGACTGTCATACCACCGCGAGGTTGTGAGATCGATGCCTCCAGCGCCACCCCACCCGGCGCGCGCTTGTCAGACCAAGCTACTTCAGCCCCGTGGCGTCGGATTCATCCAGAATCCCAGAACTTATTGGAAGAACTGCATATGGTTCTTCTCGAGCATGACCGTATGCGTGCCTTCCGCCAGCGACGCGAAGCGACCACGCTTGTCAGGCAGCCGTCGAGGGAGCGGCGCCGTCCGGCTGGGGAGGCGGCGCAGCCTGCGGCGCAGGCTTGCGCTTTCTGCGCTCCTCGAGCGACTGCAGGACTACATAGAACGAGGGAACGAACACCACGACAAGGCAGGTTGAGGCGATCATTCCACTGAACACGGGGATGCCGAGCGAACGTCGCGCCGCTGCGCCGGCGCCGGTCGCCAGAACGAGCGGCAGCACGCCGAGGATGAAGGCGAACGAGGTCATGACGATCGGGCGGAACCGCAGCCGCGCCGCTTCGACCGCCGCGTCGAGGATCGACTTGCCGGCGGCGCGCTGTTGGCGCGCATATTCGACAATGAGGATGCCGTTCTTGCTGCCGAGCGCAATGAGGAGGATGATGCCGATCTGGGTATAAAGGTTGTTGTCCGTGCCTGCGATATTGAGGCCTGCGACGGTTCCGAGCAGCGCCAGCGGCACTGCAAGGAGTACCGCAAATGGCAGGATCCAGCTCTCGTATTGTCCGGCCAGCACGAGATAGACCATCAGGATGGCGAAGCCAAAAACGTAATAGATCTGGTTGCCGACTGTCTTCTCCTGGTAGGACATTGCGGTCCAGTCGAAGCCGGTCCCTATCGGGAGCGTCTGAGCGCCGACCTGTTCCATGAGGTCGAGCGCCTGGCCTGAACTGAAGCCAGGCGCGGGGGAGCCGACGACTGTCGCGGTCGGGTAGAGATTGTAGAGACTGATCAGTGGCGGCCCGGTCACCTGGCTGACATCGATCGCCGTGCCGATCGGGGTCATCGTCCCATTGCCGGCCCTGACCTTGAGATTGCGGATGTCATCGATCGTGGCGCGCTTGTCGGCGTTCGCCTGGGTATAGACCTGGAAGACGTGGCCGAACTTGTTGAACTGCGTCACGTAGTTCGAGCCGACGTAGCCGGACAGCGCAGAGAACACCTGGCCGACGGTGATTCCGAGCGCCTCCGCCTTCGTCCTGTCGACGACGACCGAGTATTGCGGCGCGCCGGCGCGAAAGGTGGTCGCCAGCCGCTGAAGGCCGGACTGCGCATTGCCGTCCGCGACGACGGTGTTGGCGAGACTTTGGAGAAGGTCATAGTCGAAATCGCCGTTGCGGATCTCGACCTGCATCGTGAATCCGCCGACGTTGCCGACGCCCTGGATCGGAGGCGGCAGCACAGCGAAGGAGAAGGCTTCGGGGATCGACTGCATAGCGCCGTTAATCTTCCGTTGGATCGATTCCTGATCCTGGTCCTTTTCCTTGAGCCGCGCGTCCCATTCCTTCATCACGACGAAGGTGGCGCCAGCGTTGGCGAGGCTGGCGCGATTGTCGAGGAGCGAGATGCCGCTGATGGTCACGACATGCTCCACCCCCGGGATCGGCGAGACAAGTTTCTGGATCTTGTCCAGAACCGCGTCCGTGCGCTCTTTCGAGGCTCCGTCCGGCAGTTGCGTGACGACGATCATGTAACCCTGATCCTCGGTCGGAAGGAATCCGGTCGGCACACGGGTTAGCGACCAGATTGCGAAGACGACGAGGGCAAGCGCAAGGGCGACCATAAGGAGGGCGTGGCCTGTCATGCCGCTCATGAGCCGAACGTAGCCGTGCTCTGCCGCGTCGTAGACCTTGTTGAAGCCACGGTAGAAAAAATTGCGCTGAGCAGGCGGCTTCGGCGGCCGCAGCCACAAAGCCGATTGTGTCGGCTTGAGCGTCATCGCGTTGATGGCGCTGATAAGCGCGGTTGCGGCAATGACGAGGGCGAACTGGCGATAGAGCTGCCCCGTCAGACCGGGCAGAAAAGCCGCGGGGAGGAAAACCGACATTAGCACCAGCGTGATGCCGATGACCGGGCCAGTCAGGTCCTCCATTGCTTTTATTGCCGCCTCACGTCCGGGCATGCCCTCCTCGACATAGCGCGAGACGCCCTCGACGATCACGATCGCGTCGTCGACCACGATGCCGATGACCAAGATGATGGCGAACAGCGTTGGCAGATTGATGGAGAAGCCCAGCGCCGCCATCGCGGCGAAGGCGCCGATAATGGTCACCGGCACCGTCGTCGCGGGCACCAGCATCGCCCGCCAGTCCTGCAGGAAGACGAGGATGACAATCAGCACGAGGATGCCCGCTTCGATCAGCGTACGCCACACCTCGCTGATCGCGGCCTTGACGAATTTCGTCGTATCGTAGGGCACGACATATTGGAGTCCCTCGGGGAAGCTCTTCTTGAGCTCCTCCATCTTGTCGGAGACTTCCTTGGAGACGGCGACTGCGTTGGCCTCCGGCAGGAGCGAGATGGCGATGCCCGCTGCTGGCCGGCCGTCGAGATTGAACGCCTCGCTGTAGGTCTGGGCGCCGAGGTCGACATGCCCGACGTCCCGGATCCGCGTGATCCGCCCTCCGGCGCCAGGCTCGACCTTGACGATAAGGTTCTCGAAATCGGGCGCGTCGTTGATCCGACCGTTGAGATTCAAAGTGTACTGGAAGTTTTGACCTTTCACCGCCGGCGGGGCGCCGATCTGGCCGGCCGCGACTTCCTGGCTCTGCTGCTGGATGATGGAGGTGACGTCCTGCGGCGTCAGCCCACGCGCCTGCATGAGATTCGGGTCAAGCCAGACTCGCATGGCGTATTGGCCGGCGCCAAGCACCGATACGTCGCCCACCCCATTGAGGCGCTCGAGTTCGTTCACGACATTGATGACCGCGTAGTTCGACAGGAACAGGCTGTCGAAGCGGCTGTCGGGCGACACGAGCCCGACGAATTCGAGGATCGACGTCGATTGCTTTTTTGTCGTCACGCCCTGGAGTTGCACCTCGGCGGGCAGGGAAGCGAGCGCCGCCGAAACCCGGTTCTGGACCAGGATCTCGTCCTCGTCGGCGCTCGTGCCGATGGCGAAAGTGACGGTGAGATTGTAGGTGCCGTCGCTGGCGCTCGTGGACTGCATATAGAGCATGTTCTCAACGCCGTTCACGTTCTGCTCGATTGGCAGGGCGACGGTGTTGACGAGCGTTGAGGCGCTCGCGCCTGGATAGCGCGTCGTCACCTGCACGGTCGGCGGCACGACGTTGGGGTATTGCGACGTCGGCAGGTTGACGAGCGCGACAAGCCCGATAACGACGAAGAACAGCGCCAGAACGTTGGCGAGAACTGGCCGATCGATGAAGAAGCGGGAGATCATGAGCGTTTCTCTCGCGCCGTCACTTCGCTGGCTCGGATGCGGTGGGCTTCGCGGGTTCGGCCGGCTTCGCCGGTTCGGATGTCGCGGCTGGCGCGCTGTCTTGATCCATGGCGGCTTCGCTGAGCTTCGTCTGCTGGGGGGTGACCTTGGCGCCGGGAAGCGCGCGCTGGACGCCCTCCGTCACCACCCAGTCGCTGGGTCCGATTCCGGACTCGATGATCCGGTAAGCGCCCTCGCGGTCGCCCGTCTTGACGATCTTGCGCTGGACGACATTGTCCTGTCCGACCACCAGCAGATAGCGGCCCTCCTGGCTCGTCCCGAGCGCCACATCGGGCACGAGAATCGCCTTGTCCAGTTTCTCGACCGGCGTGCGGACCCGGACGAATAGGCCAGGCAGCAGCCCGCGGGCCTTGTTGTCGAAGATCGCACGGACTTCGAGGGTGCCGGTCGAGGCGTCGACCTGGGGCGCCGCGTAGTCCATGTGGCCCAGGTGCGGAAAGCCGTCTTCGCCCTGCAGCCCGATCTCGACAGGGATGGTCGAGAGATCCGTGGTCCGAAACTCGATACCGGCCTTGGCGTTGTTCACCTTGATCCGAAGAATTTGCGGCTCGCTTATCGTGAAATAGACGTAGAGCGGATCGAGCTGGATAATCGTCGAGAGCTTGGTCGCCGACCCGACGCCCACAAGCGCTCCCAAGTCGACAAGGTGCCTGGTGACAACTCCATTGAAAGGCGCGGTGACCGTCGTATAGTTCAAGTTGATTTGGGCTGTTTCGATGGCGGCTTTGGCGTTCAACACCTGCGCGGCCGCTTCATCCTCTTTCGACTTCCATTCCTGCACCGTCGCCTGGCTGGCGAAATCCTGCTTACCCAGCGTTGCCTGACGCTGGTATTCGGCCTGGTTGAAAGCGAGCGTCGCCTGATTGGACGCGAGAGTCGCTTTCGCTTGGTCAAGTTGAGCCTGATATTGGTCGCGCTCAATGCCAAACAGCTTGTCGCCTGCCTTGACCGCGGCGCCGTCGGTATAGTCGATGTCCGTGAGGAAGCCCTGCACGCGAGCGACGAGATCAACCGAGTTGAAGGGAGACGTGTTGCCGGTGAGGTTGAGGTAGAGCGTCACCGGCTTCTGCAACGGCTGTGCGACCGCCACCTTCGGCGGCGGCGGGGGCGCATAGGTGTTCTTCGAACCGTTGCAGCCCGCAAGCGAGACCGCGGCGGCGCCAATGACTGCTGCGCGAAAGACGCGCCCGCGCACTTTCGTCGCGGAACAAGGGTTTTGCGTCACCATGCAAGCGCCAATCCTCGGAAGGAAACAAAACAACAGCCGCGGGCGGAACCCGATAGCACGGCGCGGCTCATCCGCGTCAACACCGGCCTATGATGCCTGACCAGCGTTTGAGCGCAAGAGGCTCGAATAACCAGCGCGAGCGCGACCTGGCCACTACCGCCCCGCGCGCTCAAGCGCGCGATAGCGCCTCACCGCGAGAGGGATCGAGGTGAGATAGGCCAGAGTGACAGCGACCAGCGCCTGCATGGGAAAGTTGAACAGGATGAGCAGCGCCGCGGCGACGCCGACCAGCACCACCGAGACATATTCGCGTGGCACGCGGCCGATCGTCTTGCCGGAGAAGTGCGGCACCCGGCTCGCCATCAACAGAGCCACCGCCAGCACGTACAGACTCTCGACCACGGCGAGTTGCCGGGTCGGCGGGCCGAGATCGAAGGCGGAATGAACGTAGATCGGCAGAAGGCCGACGATCGCGCCCGCGGGCGCCGGCATGCCCGCGAAAAAGATCTTGCGCCACGCCGGCTGATCTTCGTCGATCATGACGTTGAAACGGGCGAGGCGGAGCGCGCAAGCCATAGCGAACACGAGCGCCGCAACCCAGCCGAAGCTTCTGGCCGCATGCAACTCGGCGAAGTATAGCACCAGGGCCGGGGCGACGCCAAAGTCGACGAAGTCGGCAAGCGAATCGAGTTCGGCGCCGAAGCGCGAGGTGCCCTTCAAAGCACGGGCGATTCGCCCGTCGAGGCCGTCGAGCACAGCAGCGGCGGCGACCGCGCTCACCGCCCATTCGATCGACCCTTCCATCGCCAGGCGAATCGCGGTCAAGCCAAGGCCGAGCGCGAACAGCGTGATGAGGTTGGGGATCAAGAGCCTGAGAGGCACCGCTCGGAGACCGCGCCGCGCCGACGCCGAATCAGCGATCGGCGCCCGGGTCTGGGGACCGGCCTCGTTCACGCGTCAGCTCCGCTGAAAGGGCGGCGGCTCGACCTCCGCCGCGACCTGCGCGATCACCGTCTCGCCAGCGATGGCGCGCGAATCGACGCCGACCACGATGTGCGCGCCCGGCGGCAGGTAGACGTCAACGCGCGAGCCGAAGCGGATCAGCCCAATTCGTTCGCCCGCGCCGACCAGCGCGCCTTCATGCGTGAAGCACACGATCCGGCGAGCGACCAGGCCTGCAATCTGCACCACGCCAAATCGTCCCGACGGCGTGTCGATGACAAGGCTGTTGCGCTCGTTGTTCTCGCTCGCCTTGTCGAGATCGGCGCTGAGGAACAGCCCAGGATGATAAACGATCTGGGCGACGCGGCCTTGGACCGGGGCGCGATTCACGTGGCAATCGAAAACCGACATGAAGATCGAGACCCGCTGCAACGGCGCCATGCCGAGGCCAAGCTCAGGTGGAGGCGCCGCGAACCCGGCGAAGCTGACCACGCCGTCAGCGGGCGCAATGACCAGGTCGCTCCGAACCGGCGTGACGCGCGCGGGATCGCGGAAGAAATAGGCGCACCAGAGCGTCGCGACGAGGCCGAGCCAGCCGAGCGGCGCCCACATCCACCACAGGATGAGCGTCGCAACGGCGAAGCCCAACACGAACATATAGCCTTCAGGGTGGATCGGTGCGAGCTGGCCGCGCAGCGATTTGACGATGCTCATTGACCCGCGCTCGAGGACAAACCGCGCCCACTCATGGCGCCAATCGCTTCCGATGTCACGGCGCGGGCTGAGACACGAAACCGTCGGCGGCGCCGAGATCGTCCTCACGGCCCGCTTGCCGCAACACTTCCTGCGCCGCGTCGACCTGCCTCTGGCGGCTCCACATCGCGGAATAGATTCCGCCCCGCACCAGAAGCCCCTGATGGGACCCGCGCTCGGCAATAACGCCCTTGTCGAGCACCAGAATCTCGTCGGCGTCGACCACGGTCGACAGGCGATGCGCAATCACGATTGTCGTGCGCCCGCGAGAGACGCGCTCCAGCGCCGACTGAATCTCGCGCTCGGTGAAGCTGTCGAGCGCCGATGTCGCTTCGTCGAGGACCAGAATCGGGGGCGCCTTGAGCATCGTTCGTGCGATGGCCACCCGCTGCTTCTCACCGCCCGAGAGCTTGAGGCCCCGCTCGCCGACCGGCGCATCATAGCCCTGCGGGAGCGAGCGGATGAACCCGTCGATCTGCGCATTCTCAGCGGCTGCGATCACCTCGCCCTCGCGGGCGCCGTCGCGCCCATAGTGGATGTTGTAAAGGATCGTATCGTTGAACAGCACCGTGTCCTGCGGCACCATGCCGATCGCCGCCCGCAGCGAACTCTGCGTGACAGCGGCGACATTCTGTCCATCGATCAATATGCGCCCTGCATTCGGCTCATAGAACCGGAACAGGAGGCGCGATATCGTGGACTTACCCGCGCCCGACGGCCCGACGATGGCGATCGTGTGACCCGCCGGCGCCTCGAACGAGACGCCACGCAAAATGGGCCTGTCCGGATCGTAGGCGAAGTCGACATTCTCGAACCGGACCGCGCCGGCGGTCACCTTCAAAGGCTGAGCGCCGGGAATATCCTCGATCTCGGGATTCTGCGCCAGGATGACGAACATCGCCTCGACGTCGATGATCGCCTGCCTGATATCCCGGTAGACCATCCCCATGAAATTGAGCGGTTGATAAAGCTGCAGCATGATGAGGTTCACGAGCACGAAGGCGCCAACGGTCTTGGTGCCGTTTCTGACTTCGGCGACGCACATCAGAAGGACGACAATCAGGCCGAGCGTGAAAATGAAGGCCTGACCCGCGTTCAGAACCGCGAGCGACACATAGGTGCGAACGCTCATCCGCTCGTACCGCGCCATTGCTTTATCGTATCGCGCCGCTTCCCGGTCCTCGGCGCCAAAATACTTCACCGTCTCGAAATTGAGCAGGCTGTCGATCGCCTTGGTGTTGGCCTCCGTGTCGCTTTCATTCATCGCGCGCCGGATGCCAATGCGCCAATTCGTGGCCAAAGTCGTAAAGACCAAATACGCGACGACCGTGAGGCTGATCGCGGCGACATAGCGCCAGTCGAACGTGATCAGCATGGCGGCGACGATCAGTGCGAACTCGACCGCCGTCGGGATGGCGGTCAGCATCGAGGTGCGGATAAGGGTCTCGATTGCGTTGCGCCCACGCTCAAGAACGCGAGTCAGTCCGCCAGTCTTGCGCTCCAGATGAAAGCGCAACGACAGGTGGTGCAAATGCTCGAACACTTCGATCGCCAATCGGCGCACTGCGTTCATGGCGACTGCCGCGAACAGGCCGTCACGGCCCTGCTGGGTGAACGCCATCAGGATGCGCAAGATTCCGTAAAGAGCGGTCAGGGCCGCCGCTCCAATAAGAACGCGCGGTAGCGGGACCGCATCCAGGGCCAGCTTGTTGGCGACCGCATCGGTCGCCCACTTGTAGGAATAGGGAATGGCGATCGTGAACAACTTCGAGAGCAGCATCAGCGCGACGGCGAGAAATACGCGCAGCTTCAGATCAGAGCGGTCGGTTGGCCAGATGTAAGGCCATAGGAGCTGCACGGTTCCGGTCAGCGTGGCCTGCCGCGTCGCGTTCCTGCGCGCGGCGACGAACGTTGACCTCTTTTGATGCTGCATTGGAACTCACACGGCGACGATCAATTGGATCGGCAGGCCGCATATAGTCGCTTGGAGCGCCGATGGCATCCTCGGGCCAGTCATATTCTTTGGCTCGATCGGTGTTCGCGAAGCAGCGCCGCAGATGAACGGCGCGTCTGCCGCGACGAATCAAGGCGGCGATTGTTCCTGGCCTGCGTTTATGCGGAAGCGCAAGCTTTCGCGTCGACGTACCGCAATCCTGAAAACGGGCCATGATGATTCGATGAAAGCGTTTGCGGCACGTTAATTGCAGTCTGTCAAGTGAAGGCAGTTGTTTTTTTGTACAAATTCAGCTTCCGTCAACCAGGTCAATGCGAGTATTCAGCCGATTTTCATCGATTCCCTAGTTGAAGTTATGGCATCTTGTCTTGTGCTATGTTTTCTTTTGGGCTATACGGCGATCGCCCAAGTCGCAACACGCGACAAAGAATGAGGAATGCTCGTCGTAATCCGATGAGCAGAGAATGGCTTGAAGATGATCGTCAGCAGGGCGCTCTCTCGTCAGGCAGCTTACTGGAGTGACGTCAACAATGAGCGATTCCACGAACCACATTGAACTCGCCGCGGAGATTGTGTCGGCCTACGTGTCGAACAATTCCGTGCCGTCGAGCGAGTTGCCGTCGCTTCTTAGCGACGTTCACGCAGCACTCGTGCGTGTCGCGAGTGGCGCGCAACCGGTCGTAGTCGAAGCAGCAAAGCCCGCTGTCCCGCCCAAGAAGTCGATTACCAGCGATTACATCATCTGCTTGGAGGACGGTCGTAAATTCAAGTCGTTGAAACGGCATTTGCGGACCCAATACAACCTGTCGCCGGAAGAGTATCGGGAGAAGTGGAGTCTTCCGTCTGATTATCCCATGGTCGCCCCCGCCTACGCCAAGGCGCGCTCGGCTCTGGCCAAGCAGATGGGCCTCGGCCAGCAGCGCCGGCGCCGCAAATAAGCCGGGCGGTTCGTCCCGGCCTGCATTCCTGGCTCCCGGGACCGGGGGCTCAGGCGCCGGACGCGGCGGTCGACACGGCGCTTCTATTTCGTGCCGAACATACGATCGCCAGCGTCGCCGAGGCCTGGAACGATGTAGCCGTGGTCATCAAGCCGTTCATCAACCGCCGCGGTCCAGATCTGCACCTCGGGATGCGCCTTGGTCAGTCGTTCGATCCCCTCGGGCGCGGCGAGGAGGCAGACGAAGCGGACGTCCTTCACCTCACGCCGCTTGAGGCGGTCGATTGCGGCGACCGCTGAATTTGCGGTCGCGAGCATCGGATCCATCACGATAACCAACCGGTCGGCCACGTCCGCCGGGGCTTTGAAATAATACTCCACCGCCTCAAGCGTATGGGGATCGCGATAGAGCCCGATATGAGCGACCCGCGCGCTCGGCACCAGATTGAGCATCCCGTCGAGAAATCCGACACCGGCGCGCAAAATCGGCGCAAACACCAGCTTCTTGCCGGAGATGGTTGGCGCCATGGTCTTCGTGAGGGGCGTTTCCACCTCGACCATTTCGAGCGGCAGATCGCGCGTCACCTCATAGGCGAGCAGCATGCCGATCTCGTTCATCAGTTGCCGGAAGCCCTTGGTCGACACGGTCTTGTCACGCATCAGCGTCAACTTGTGCTGCACCAGCGGGTGGGCGACGACGTGAACATTCGGCATGGGCGAGGTCCTGGCCACGAGGAAGAGTTTTGAAGCGCTTGACATTAAACGAAGTTGGACCGGCGGAGGCCGGTGTGCGCGCCATCGTCCCCAGCTTTGTCCGCGCCGCGCGGCCGACGGCCGCTCGTCGCCAGCGTCTTGCGGGCGCTATTGACGGGGGAACAGGCACGATGTCTGCTGCGTCGTAAATGGTGTCTTCGACTGCCCCTCAGCTAGGCCGCAACTGGTCTCTGCCCAATATTCTGACCTACGCGCGGGTCGCGGCGGTCCCGCTGGTCGCCGGGCTTTTGTTCTGGCCGGATGAGCCGTGGGCGCGATGGACGGCGCTCGCGATCTTCATCGCCGCTGGGATCAGCGACTTTTTTGACGGCTATCTGGCGCGCGCGTGGTCGCAACAGTCTTCGCTTGGAAGAATGCTGGACCCGATCGCCGACAAGCTGCTCGTCTCCGCGGTGATCCTGGTGCTCGCCGCCAATCGGACCATTTCGGGCCTCACGCTATGGGCGGCGATCGTCATCCTTTGCCGGGAAATCCTGGTCTCGGGCTTGCGCGAGTATCTGGCCGAGCTCAGAGTTTCGTTGCCGGTTACAGCGCTCGCCAAGTGGAAGACCACCGTCCAGTTCATCGCGCTGGCTTTTCTCATCGCTGGGCCGGCCGGGGAATCCGTCCTTCCGGGAGCGATCACCGCCGGGACTGTGATGTTATGGATCGCAGCCATAGTGACGCTCTACACCGGCTGGGACTATATGAAGGCGAGCTACGATCACGCCGGGAGCGACTGAGACGACAATGAAGGCGCTTTATTTCGCCTGGGTGCGTGAACGCGTCGGCAGGGCGGAGGAAGAGCTCGATCCGCCTCCGACGGTGGAGACCGTCGGCGACCTTGTCGCCTGGCTCTGTGAGCGCGGCGAGGGCTACGCGCGCGCGTTCGACAAACCGGCGGCCGTTCGCGCCGCGCTCGATCGGGTTCACGCCCGCAGCGACGCTTCCATCACGGGGGTGAAGGAAGTGGCCTTCTTTCCGCCGATGACCGGCGGCTGA
Source organism: Roseiarcus sp. (assembly GCA_036521435.1). Lineage (GTDB taxonomy): Bacteria > Pseudomonadota > Alphaproteobacteria > Rhizobiales > Beijerinckiaceae > Roseiarcus. The sequence goes on along the minus strand of DATDHT010000032.1, from coordinate 3,673 downwards.
AAGCGATGGCGAACGTCCGCGTCCAGCGAGAGGATTTCGACCCGGGCGCGGAGGCCGAGGCGCTCACGCACGGGCGAGTTGACGTCGGCGCAGTCGTGAGTTTTGTCGGCCATTGCCGCGACGAGGGCGGATCGCTCGCCGCGCTCGAGCTCGAGCATTATCCAGGCATGGTCGAGGAAGAGATCGCCCGCGCCGCGGGTGAGGCCGAGGCGCGCTGGCCGCTTCTGGGCGCGACAATTATCCATCGCTATGGCCGCATCGCCCCGGGCGAGCGGATCGTTCTCGTCGCGGTCGCCGCCGCGCATCGGGGGGCCGCGTTCGCGGCGGCCGAAATGCTGATGGATTATCTCAAGACCCGCGCGCCATTCTGGAAGCGTGCGATACGCAGCGACGGCGCAGTCGAGGGTTGGATCGAATCCAAACAGGAAGACGACCGTTCGGCGGCGCGGTGGAGCGCGGCCGCCGATTGACGGTCCACTCAGGCTCGCGCGACGACCTTGTGGTAGACCCAAAGCACGATGCAAGCGCCGATAACTGCAAGGATTATGTTCCAGAAACTCAAAACGCTCACTGTTGGACCCATGCCAATCAGATTGCCTATATAACCGCCGACGATCGCGCCGACGACGCCGAGCGCAATGTCCATCGTCATGCCGGAGCCCGTCTTGTTGACGATTTTGCTTGCTATGAATCCGGCGATCAGACCAAGAATGATCCAGGCGATTATTGCCCACATGTCATAACCTCCCCTTGCGCCGCGAGCCGACCCTCAGAATGTGCGGTATGGACGGGGAAAACGCAAGCCGGTAGTCTTGGTCGTCATATCTTCGAAATCCAGCGGTAGGCTGTGGTCGAAGCAGAGGTTTTTTGCGATTTGGATTTAAGGTGAGGAGACAACGATGGCTTCCTTTGACGACGCGATGAAAAATGCTGTTCCGGGCGGTAATCTGGCGACGCCGATCGCGGTCGCCGTGGGCGCGCTGATTCTCGGCAAGATGTTTGGCGGCAGCTCCGCGCCGGCGTCCACGCCTTCTGTGCCTATCCCCCCGCCTGGGCAACCCATGCCGACAAGCGCCCCGGCCGGCAGCATTCTCGGCGGCCTCACGGATCTTATTGGTAAGCTCACCGCCGGCGGCGTGGCGCCGCAGGTCAATTCCTGGGTCAACCACGGGCCGAATGAGCCGGTGCCGCCTGGACAGCTCGGTTCGGCGCTCGGCCAGAATGTGCTTGCCGAACTTTCGCAGCGCACCGGCATGAGCCAGCAAGAATTGCTGAGCCAGCTCTCGACTGTGTTGCCGCAGATCATCAATTATATGACGCCAAACGGCCGGATGCCGACGCTGGCCGATCTCGAGAAGTAGCGGCGGCCAAGGCGCTCAACTGGCGGTCGATCACGCGTCGGCCGCCATTAGACCCGACCCGGCGTTCGCAGGGCTATACCCCCGCCAAAGCGCTTGATGGCGAAAGAGCGTGCGTCTCCGACTTCGGGCGATGCGCGCGACAGAGCTCGACCGCAAAATCTCCCGTGTGAGCAACTGCGCGCTTGCGTGGGCGACTTCGCCAGCATAGCGAGGGACCCAGAACTTTTGCCTTTCGAGGGCGTGCGGTCATGAAGCTCATCGTGGCGGTCATCAAGCCGTTCAAACTGGACGAGGTGCGAACGACGCTCGATCGGCTGGGCGTCAAGGGAATGACGGTCAGCGAGGCCAACGGCTACGGCCGGCAGAAGGGGCACACCGAAATCTATCGCGGCTCCGAATACAACGTCGCCTTCATGCCGAAAGTGCGCCTCGAGATCGCGGTCAGCGACAACGAGGTCGCATCGACGATTGAGGCAATCCGGGCAACGGCGCGCACCGGTCAGATCGGCGACGGCAAGATTTTCGTCCTTCCGATGGAGCAGGCGATGCGCATCCGCACAGCCGAGACCGGCGACGAGGCGTTGTGACGACAAAGCATCGTCCGCGCCGCGCTGGCGCAAGTCCCGGTTCGCTGGCATAACGACACGATGATTCGTAGCGTCATCGCGGCCGCCGCGAGCGCCGACCGGACCCCTCCCGCCGATCCGGGATTTGGGGTCTATGTCCATTGGCCCTTCTGCCTGTCGAAATGTCCTTATTGCGACTTCAACAGCCATGTGCGCGGCGCGGCGATCGACGAGGCTCGCTATCTCGCGGCGTTCAAGGCGGAGATCGCCCATCGGGCGGGACTCGCGCCGCGCCGGACGGTGCGCTCGGTGTTCTTTGGCGGCGGAACGCCCTCGCTCATGCGCCCTGAGACGGTGCAAGGAATCATCGACGCCATTGCATCCGCCTGGCGCCTCGACAAAGACGCCGAGATCACGCTCGAAGCCAACCCGACCAGCGTCGAAGCCGAGCGTTTTCGCGGCTATCGTTCAGCCGGCGTCAACCGGCTGTCGATCGGCGTGCAGGCGCTGAACGACTTTGACCTCAAGGTTCTCGGGCGCAAGCACACGGTCGTCGAGGCGCTGGCCGCCGTGAGGCTCGCCGCGTCGGTGTTCCCGCGCTTCACCTTCGACCTGATTTATGGCCGGCCTGGACAGAGCGAGGCCGGTTGGCGGCGCGAGCTCGCCGAGGGGCTGAACTATGTCGGCGACCACGTCTCGCTCTATCAACTGACCATCGAACCGGACACGATGTTCGAGCGCTTGCGCGACGCGGGCAAGCTCGAGTTGCCGGACGAAGAGCTGAGCCTCGCCCTGTTCCAGGCCACGCGAGAATTGACCTATGCGCGTGGTTTGCCAGCCTATGAAGTTTCGAACCACGCGCGCCCTGGCGGCGAGAGCCGCCACAATCTCATCTATTGGCGTTACGGCGAATATGCGGGTGTCGGTCCGGGCGCACATGGGCGCCTCGTCACTGCAAAGGGGCGATTGGCGCAGGAAACCGAGCGGCACCCGGAAATGTGGCTGACCCTGGTCGAGAGCGAAGGCAACGGCCTGGTCGAAAGCGTGCCGCTCAGCCGCGAGGAGCAGGGCGACGAGTTCCTGCTGATGGGGCTGCGCTTGAGCGAGGGCGTCGACCCGCGGGCGTTCGAGAAGGTCAGCGGCCGCCTGATCGATCCCGAGCGGATTCGGAGCCTTATCGACGACGGGTTCCTCGAGCGCGACGAGCGCGGGCGCATTCGCGTGACCGCCTTGGGCGCGCCGCTGCTCGACACCGTGGTCGCCGACGTCGCGGCCTAGGCGCTTCACATAGACCGGAGTTGGCTTGTCCGCCTCGAGTTAGCAGAGCGCGTCGCTGGTCCGGTCGATCCGTTTGGATTTTCTTGACGCGTCGCCATTTGACCGCGGAAACCCTCGTTTTTGAGGGTTGCAAAAGCTTGGATTTTCTTGGATTCTCTCGTGCGAAACGAGCCTTTTCAAGGGGTTATGCGGGATTTTCGCTGGAAGAAATTTATCGCGCCCCTTGCCGCTATGGCGCCAGGATGGCCAGCGTTCTTTGCATGCAAAAGCGCAAAATTGCTCATGGGATCAGCTTAATGTGATTTCCGCTTTTCCGCAAGAAAATGTCGGCTCTTATAGCGTTAGTTGTTGATTTGGTTAGAGTGGTTCGGATCGGGAGAGCGATTCGATGAAGGTTGAAGATTTTGCGGCTTGGCTGTCGGCGATTTCGGGGATGAGCGAGGACCAGCGCCGGGAGGCGATGGTTGC
>DATDHT010000031.1:0-14725 GCA_036521435.1 Roseiarcus sp. | reverse complement strand
GGCGGTCGCCTGGTCGATGTCGATCGTGCCGGTCAGCCGCTGGGCCATCAGGTCGGCGCCTTCGTTGTGCAGCTTCGTGCGTTCGCGGTCGATCGCCTCGATCTGGCGCGGGCTCGAGGCGCGGATCGCCGAATAATAGGTCTCACAGACGAGGAAATAGTCCTTGAGCAACGGCCGGAACGGCGTCATCGACACCACAATCGTGGCCGCGGTCTCGTCCTTCGCGGTTCTGACCTCGAAGGTCAGCTTCGATTCCTCCTGCGAGATCTTCAGCACATAAGGGCCATCGTCGCGGCCCGGGACGCCGAAGGAATTTTCCTCGATCAGGTCGAAGATCGCCACCGTTCGCTCGTGATCGACATCGGGCGCGCCGCGCGGGATCGTCGCTTCGTCCAGCATCACCTCGGCGAGGCGATTGCGGCTTTTCGCCGGTTTGGGGCTCATGGGCTATTCGCGCGAAGCCGCAAGGCGACGGAGCGTGCGTGCGCCTCGAGCCCCTCCGCTTCGCCGAGCGCGATCGCCGCCGGGCCGAGAGCCTCGAGTGAGCGGGCGTCGCATTTGATGAGCGACGTGCGCTTCATGAAGTCGAGAACGCCCAAGCCCGACGAGAAACGCGCCGAGCGCGCGGTCGGCAGAACGTGATTCGAGCCGCCGACATAGTCGCCGATCGCCTCGGGCGTATGGGACCCAAGGAAGATCGCGCCAGCGTTCATGATTTTGTCGCTGAGCGCTTCGGCGCCATGCGCCATGATCTCGAGATGCTCCGGCGCCAGCCGATCGACGAGGGGAATCGCGGCCTCAAGCGAAGGGCAGAGAATGATTGCGCCATTGTCGCGCCAGCTCGCACCCGCAATCTTCGCCCGCGGCAGCGTCTCAAGCTGACGTTCTACCTCAGCTTCCACCGCGCGCGCGAAACCCGCATCGTCGGTGATGAGGATCGATTGCGCCGCCTCATCGTGCTCCGCCTGCGCCAGAAGATCGGCGGCGACAAAGCGGGGATCGGCGCTGCGGTCGGCGAGGACCACCACTTCGCTCGGCCCCGCGATCATGTCGATGCCGACGACCCCGAACACCCGCCGCTTGGCCGCCGCGACATAGGCGTTGCCGGGGCCGACAATCTTGTCGACTGGGGCGATTGTCTCCGTCCCGTAGGCGAGCGCGGCGATCGCCTGCGCGCCGCCGACCCGGTAGATCTCGTCCACGCCGACGATGCGCGCCGCGGCCAGCGCCAGCGGATTGATGCGGCCGTCCGGGGTCGGCATGACCATCGCCAGGCGGCGGCAGCCTGCGACCTTGGCCGGCACGGCGTTCATGATGACTGAGGACGGATAGGTCGCCGCGCCGCCCGGAACATAGAGGCCGACCGCGTCGATCGGCCGCCACCGCCAGCCGAGCTGGACGCCGAGCGGGTCGGTGAAGAAAAGGTCGGCGGGCTTCTGGCGCAGGTGAAAATCCATCACCCTGGCATGCGCAAGCTTGAGCGCGTCGAGCGCTGTCTTCTCGCAGGCGCCGATCGCCGCCTCGATTTCGCCGGCGGCGATCTTCAGTCCAATTCTGCCGATTTCGATACGCTCGAAGCGCAGCGACAATTCGGCCAGCGCCACATCGCCGCGATGGCGCACATCGTCGATGATGTCGGCCACGGTCAGGTCGACATCGGCTGACGTCTCGCGCTTGGCGACGACGAGCGACGCAAAGCGCTCATCGAAATCCGCCGACTGCATATCGAGCGCCACGGCCATGGTTAAGCGGAACTCTCCATCCTGGTCGCAGCGCAGATCCTCATCCGGCGCAATGGTCCGTCGCAAGACGGGCGTCTTTCGACGCCCTATGCGCCACCTTCTCCCCGGGGGAGAAGGGATGACCGGCGCCGACGCGCTCCTTCTCCCAAAGGGCGTCCGGGAGCACGCCTTTCTCTCGACGGGCTATACGGAGAGGGTCTCATACGCGAACTCACCTCACTGCGCCACGCGCTAGACACTCGACGTGTCGGCCAGGGCATGGCCGGGGCAGGCCTCGGCGGGGATGCGATGTCCCATGTCGCGGAGCTCGGCCTCGACGCACTCGACGTCCAGACGCACCAGCGCGCCATCGGCGAAGGCGAGGATGATGATGCCGGCCGGCGGATCCGTCTTCTCGAACGTCACGGCCAACAGATTGAGCGTCGCGTCCGCGTTGGTCTTCGAAAGTCCGAGATGCGAGACCTTCAACACGCGGTCGAACCTGAGCACGCTCGAGACCCGCTCCTCAGGCCCGGTCTTGGCGCCGACCCAGTCGTAGCGCATGCCGGCGACAACGAATCGGCGCTCCCGCGGCAGCCACGTCATATCGACGCGTTTGACGCAGGTGTTCTGAATATGCGCGGAAATAACGCCCAGGCCCTCCCGGTCGAGCGCGATCAGCTTGAGCGCCTGCGCGAGACTCGCCATGGACTAGCTCGCGAGCCGCGTGATCTCGGCGCCGCAGGCGCCAAGCTTCTCTTCCAGCCGCTCGAAGCCGCGGTCGAGGTGATAGACACGATTGACGATCGTCTCCCCCTCCGCCGCAAGGCCGGCGATGACGAGCGAAACCGAAGCGCGCAGGTCGGTCGCCATCACCGGCGCGCCGCGCAGGCGCTTGACGCCGCTGACGACGGCCGTATCGCCATCGAGCTTGATATGCGCGCCGAAGCGGGCGAGCTCCTGCACGTGCATGAAACGGTTCTCGAAGATGGTTTCCTTGATGCGCGAGACGCCTTTCGCGCGCGTCATCAGCGCCATGAACTGTGCTTGCAGATCTGTCGGGAACCCGGGGAACGGCGCCGTTGAGATGTCGACCGCGCTGATGCCAGCGCCATTGCGCTTCACGCGCACGCCTCGATTGTCGCTGCTCACCGTCGCGCCAGCCTGGGTGAGCGCGTCGAGCGCCTCCTCCAACAGATCCTCGCTCACGCCCTCGAGCATGACGTCGCCGCCGGTCATCGCGACCGCGGTCGCGTAGGTTCCCGCTTCGATGCGGTCGGGCAGAACGCGGTGATGCGCGCCATTGAGACGGGCGACGCCGTCAATTTCGATTGTCCGCGTGCCTGCGCCGCGGATGCGCGCGCCCATCTTGTTGAGACAGGCCGCGAGATCGGCGACCTCAGGTTCGCAGGCCGCGTTGCGGATCAGCGTGGCCCCACGCGCGGTCGACGCCGCCATGATCGCGATGTGCGTTCCTCCAACCGTCACCTTGGGAAACTCGATCTCCGCTCCCGTCAGACCCTTCGGCGCCTTGGCGACGGCGTAGCCCGCATCGATCTCGATCTGGGCGCCGAGCTTCTCGAGCGCCATCAGCAACAAGTCGACTGGCCGGGTGCCGATTGCGCAGCCGCCCGGCAGCGAAACGCGGGCCGCGCCCATGCGGGCCAGCAGCGGCGCAATCACCCAGAAGCTCGCACGCATCTTCGCCACCATTTCATAGGGGGCGCTCGTGTCGACGATGGTGCGGGCGCGCAAGTGCGCGGTCTGGCCGGTGCCAGCCTCCTCGCCGACGCGCTTGCCGTCGATCGAATAATCGACGCCATGATTGCCAAGGATGTAGGCGAGTTGAGCGACGTCGGCGAGACGCGGCAGATTTTCCAGGGTCAGCGTCTGATCGGTGAGCAGGGAGGCGATCATCAACGGCAGCGCGGCGTTCTTCGCCCCGGAAATCGGGATCGCCCCATTCAGCCTCGCGCCGCCGCGAATTTGTATACGATCCATCCCCGGTCCCTCTTGCTCAAACCCACCCGTCGAAGAGGTCGCCGTCCGCGACCGCAGCCTCAGTCCCGAGGCGCGCCAGACTGCGCCGTCGGCTCGTCCGCCGGCTGAGCCTCGACCTGCCGCGCCCGGCCTTGCGCCTTGCGCCGCTTCAAATTTTCCCTGAGCGACGCCGCGAGCCGAACCCGCCGAAGGTCCTCGCGTTTTGCTCGGGATTCATCCGGACTCATGCCGGGTCCTTTGTCGTTTGACGCCGCGATTCGCGACGCTTGGGCCGGGTCTTGATAGGGCCAAGGCCAACCGCGAAGCAAGCGTCGATGTCCGGATTGTCCGGGTGTCGTTCGGCCTTTTCAATGAGGCTCAAGGCGGCGGCGCGAGCCTCGTGGGTGATTTCTGCGCCGGCCAGCATGCGAGCAATTTCCTCTCGCCGCTCGGCCGCGCCGAGCCGCGAAACGCCGGTCGCGACCCGCTCGCCCGCGCCAATATCGCTTTTGACAATTCTGTAGTGGTTCTGCGCCCGCGCGGCGACCTGCGGCGCATGCGTCACCGCCAGCACCTGAGCGCCCGCCGAAAGCCGCGCCAGGCGCTGACCCATCGCGTCGGCGACGGCGCCGCCAACCCCGGTGTCGATCTCGTCGAAGACCAAGGTCGGCGCGGTGCCGCGCTCGGCCAATCGCACCTTGATCGCGAGCAGGAACCTGGCGAGCTCGCCGCCCGAGGCCACTTTCATCAGCGGACCCGGGCGCGAGCCGGGATTGGTGCGAACGAAAAATTCCGCCCGGTCGTACCCGCTCGGAGACAAGAGCGCCTCATCGCGTTTGAGGTCGACGCTGAACTCGGCCCGCTCGAGCTTCAGCGGCGCCAATTCCGCGCCGACCGCCGTCATGAGTTCGCGCGCGCTCGTCTCCCGCGCGGCGCTGAGCGCTCTCGCCGAGGCATGGTAAGCTTCCGCCGCGCTCTTCACGCCGGCCTCGAGGCGGCCAATCTCGCTGCGCCCTTTAGCGAGATCCGCAAGATCGTCGGCGAATTTCTGCGCCAGCGCCGGCAGGTTCTCGATCGGAACATTATGCTTGCGGCCCATCGCCCGGAGCGCAAACAGTCGCTCCTCACAACGCTCCAGCTCGTGAGGATCGAAGGCGCTTCGCTCGAGCGCGTCCTCGACCTCGCGCGTGGCGCGTTCGATCGCGTCGATCGCTTCATCCAGCGCCTTCACGCTCGGCTCGAGCAGCGCCGGCGCCTGCGGCTGGCGCCGCTGCAGTCGGCGGGTGAGGGAAAGCAAAAGCGGCAGGATGGCGGTCTCGCCGGTCAGGTAGTCGCGCGCGTCGCGGATGTCGGCTGCGACCTTCTCGCCCTGCATCATCGACTGCCGCCGCGCAGCGAGCGTCTCCTCCTCGTTTGGCTGGACAGCCAGTTTGCTGAGTTCCTCGTGCGCATGAGCGGCGAATTCCGCTTCGGCCTCCGCCGCCTTGACCCTGGCGCGCTCGGCCTCGAGCGTCCGCTCGGCGTCGCGCAAGGCGCCGTAGGCTCGCTCCGTCGCAGCCGCCAGCGGTTCGAGCCCGCCATAGGCGTCGACCAGGGCGCGATGGGTCGACGGGTCGGTCAGCGCGCGCTCGTCGTGCTGGCCGTGGATCTCGACCAGCGCCGACGCCAGTCCCCGCAGCGCCTGGGCGCTGACGCTTCGATCGTTGACATAGGCGCGCGTGCGTCCGTCGGCGAGTTGGACCCGCCTCAGGATCAGTTCATCGCCGATCTCAATGTCCTGCCCTTCGAGGAGCGCATGAGCAGCGTGTCCCGCAGCCAATTCGAACGTCGCCGTCACCTGGCCTTGCGGCTGGCCGTGGCGCACCAGGCCCCCGTCGCCGCGCGCGCCAAGCGCCAGCGACAGCGCATCCAGAAGAATGGATTTCCCCGCTCCCGTCTCGCCGGTGAGGATGGTCAACCCAGGAGAGAACTCAAGATCCAACTGATCGATCAGCACCACATCGCGAATGGAGAGGCGCGAAAGCATCAACCAGCCGGGACGACCGTGTGCCAGATCGTCGACATCCAGGAGCCGCCAGAATCGTGGGGCGAGAGTCCCTTGCCTTTCAAGAGGTCATAAGCGTTATGGTACCATTGGCTGTCCGGGAAATTGTGCCCGAGCACGGCGGCCGCGGTCTGAGCTTCCTCGGTGATTCCAAGCCCCAGGTAGGCCTCAACCAGGCGATAGAGCGCTTCGGCCGCATGACGCGTCGTCTGGTAATATTGCAGCACATTCCGGAATCGATTGATGGCGGCGGTGTAGTTGCGCCGGGTGAGGTAGAACCGTCCGATCGACATTTCCTTGCCGGCCAGCTGATCCTCGGTGACCTGGATCTTGTATTTCGCGTCGTCGGCATAGTCCGACTTCGGGTATTTCTGCACGACCGACTGGAATGTTTCCAGAGCTTTCGCCGTCTTCTCCTGGTCACGCGAGATATCCGGTATCTGCATATAATATGAATTCGCCTGCAGGTATAAAATGTAGTCCGCTTCCGGCGAGTTTGGGTAGTCCTTGAGATAACGCTCGGCCGACGTCTCGGCGGAGGTGTAGTCGCCGGCCTGATAGTTCGCATAGGTTGTCATCAATAGACCCTTGCGCGCCCAATCCGAACTCGGATATTGCTTGCCAAGATCGGTGAATTTTTTTGCCGCCTCAGCGGGCGAACCGTTGGCCAACTTGTCGAGACCCTGGTCGTAGGTTTTGCTCGCCGGGACGTCCGGCGTGACCTCCATTTTGTATTTATCAGCGCCGAAGGGATTGAACTGATCAATCATCGAGCAGCCTGAGCCGCCGAGCGCGATGGCGATGAACGCCGCCCCGGCGAGCGAGCGGCGCGCCAGTCGCTCCCAACCGTTCGACAAAAAGGCGCCAGATTCGACGTCAGCCATGCTTCAAGGTCTCGGGTTGCGGGCGGAGGAAGCGCCGGTTCCCCCGTTCGGGGACGAAGTGGCTCATTAGCGCACTCGCGGCGCGCGCGCCAGATTTTCGGCCAAACGAAGATGGCCGTTGTGGCGTATTGAGGCGAGAAGATCGGCAAAAACGCGGCCTCCGGCTGGCCGCGGGCCGGTCAGTCGACGGCGGCGAACGCCGCGGCTCCGGCGGGCACATGCGCGCCGCCGACCCGAGCGCGGATTGCGGCTGGCGCCGATTGCGCCTCGAGCAGCTCATAAGCTGAGCGATGCGCGAACAGCGCGTCAAGCGCCATGGCGTTGAGCTTATGTCCGGGGCGATAGGTCCGGTAAAGACCAATGATCGGCGCGCCCGAGAGCGACAGATCGCCGACCGCATCAAGGGCCTTGTGGCGCACGAACTCGTCGGCGTAGCGGAGCCCTTCCGGGTTGAGGATGGCGTCGCCATCGATGGCGACCGAATTCTCGAGCGAGGAGCCGAGCGCGTAGCCGGCCCGCCACAAAGCCTGGACGTCGCTGATGAATCCGAAAGTTCGGGCGCGGGCGATATCGCGCCGGAAAGTCGCCGGATCAAGATCGAACACCCGGCGTTGGCGGCCAATCGCAGGCGACTTGAAGTCGATCTCGACGTCGAGGCGGAAGCCGCTCTCGGCGGGGACAAATTCGGCGAAGCCGCCCTCATGATCCACGCGCACCGGCTTGACGATCTTGAGATAGCGACGGGAACGCCCCTGCTGGACGACGCCAACAGAATCGATCGCGCGGACAAAGTCGACGGCGGAGCCGTCCATGATCGGCGTCTCCGGCCCATCGATCTCGACCAGGACGTTGTCAATCCGAAGCCCCGAAAGCGCCGCCAAAAGATGCTCGACAGTCGAGATGCTGGCGCCAGCGGCGTCGCCGATCGTGGTGCAAAGCGAGGTCTGCGTCACGTTGGCGCTCTTGGCCTCGAGCAGGCGCTCGCGTCCGCCGGGCAATCCTGTGCGGAGGAAAGTGACTCCGGCGTCGACATGGGCAGGATGAAGGACAAGTTGAGCAGGCGCCGCGGAATGTACGCCGACGCCCTGGATGCCCACCCGATCGCGCAGCGTTGTCTGAGACCCAAACCGCATCAACTGCACCCGGACTTTCGCCCGGCCCTGATTCGCGCCGTCGGCCGCGGTGTGAGATTCCCACCGCTTCGCTACCTAGAGCTGCCGATCGTCGTCCGCCCGCCGCTGCCGCCAAAAAGCCTGACGCCAGCTCCTGAAAAGCCAGACTAGGGGCCGGGAGCCCCCGGGACAAATCACCTTTGGTGAACAAAAGTTACAACGCCTATGCAAACATTGTCTGAGTTTTTTCAATACTTTAGAAAGTTTACCGGACGTTAACTGTATACACGTGTGACGCCCTCCGACCCACCCCGGCCACAGAGCCGGGGCGCCTCGGTTACGCGAATCAATTTTGCTGCCGGCGCAAAAAAGCCGGGATGTCGAGATGATCGTCCTCGGACACCGGAGGCCGCGCAACAGCCCGGCCATGGGGTTCATATGCGCTGGGAGCGCGCGCCGGCTGCGGGCGCGGCTGAACGCGGGCAGGCTCGGCCGGAGCCAAAACCTGGGGCCGCTGAAGCTGCGTCACAGGCGCCGGAGCGGCGACGGCGGCAGGCGCGGGAGCGGCCTCGCCATCGTGACGGGTGATGCCGAATGCGGCCAGCTTCTCCAGTAGCGACCGGCGACGCGTTTCCGGCGCGGGGATGCCGTTTTGCGCGTCGCGCAGCGCACGCAGCTGATTCTGCGCCAGTTGCGGCAGGTCCTCGATCTGCGGCATGCGGGGCGACCGAACCACCGGCTGCTCCGGCGCCGGCGGGATGAATTCCTCGTGCTCCGGTTCGTCCGCTTCGGAGCGGGCCTCGATCGGCTCGGGGAAGGCCGCAGGCGCGACGGCTTCCTCCTGGCTGACGAATGCATCCGCCTGGGTAAGCGCCGGGCGAGCCGACCGGGGCGTGAAGGCGCGCGCACGCGAGAAGGCGTCCGCCCTCGGCTGGGCGTTGACCGGCTCGATCTGTCCGATCGACTCCTGATCGATGCCGGTGGCCACGACAGAAACGCGCACCACGCCATCGAGCGCCGAATCGAAGGTGGCGCCGAGGATGATGTTGGCCTCCTCGTCGACTTCCTGGCGAATGCGGCTCGCCGCCTCGTCGACTTCGTACAGCGTGAGGTCGTTGCCGCCGGTGATCGAAATCAAAAGGCCGCGCGCCCCCCGCATCGAGGTCTCGTCGAGCAGCGGATTGGCGATCGCCGCTTCGGCGGCCTGCACCGCCCGCTTGTCGCCCGCCGCTTCGCCCGTGCCCATCATCGCCTTGCCCATTTCGCTCATGATCGAGCGGACGTCGGCGAAATCAAGGTTAATAAGTCCTTCCTTCACCATGAGGTCCGTGATGCAGGCGACGCCTGAGTAAAGAACCTGGTCGGCCATGGCGAAAGCATCGGCGAAGGTCGTCTTCTCATTGGCGACGCGGAACAGGTTCTGGTTCGGAATGATGATCAGCGTGTCGACGGCCTTCTGCAGGTCGGAGATGCCCTGCTCTGCGATCTTCATGCGCCGCCCGCCCTCGAAATGGAACGGCTTGGTGACCACGCCGACGGTGAGAATGCCCATTTCGCGCGCGGCCCTGGCGATGACCGGCGCGGCGCCGGTGCCAGTGCCGCCGCCCATGCCGGCGGTGACGAACACCATATGCGCGCCGGCGAGGTGATCACGGATCTCCTCGGACGCTTCCTCCGCAGCCGCTTTGCCGACCTCAGGCTTGGATCCAGCGCCGAGGCCTTCGGTCACCTGAAGGCCCATCTGGATGATGCGCTCGGCGCGCGACGAAGTCAGCGCCTGCGCGTCAGTGTTGGCGACGATGAAGTCGACACCCGACAGGCCCGACACGATCATGTTGTTGACCGCGTTGCCACCGGCGCCGCCGACGCCGCAGACCATGATTCGGGGCTTCAATTCCCTGAGTTCAGGCGCCTTCAGATTGATCGACATGGCTTTCCTCATTGGTTGGACGCCCGCCGGCGCCGATTGGATTGCGTATTTTCCCTTCACCCACGCGCTTGCCTTCGGCGAGCGCCTATTACGCGCCTTAAAAACTGTCCTTGAGCCACCGCCCGACCCGCGCCGCATAGCCAGCTTCGCCATGATGATGATGAGCGTGCGAGTGCGTGCTTCCGAAATATTCGAGCCCCGCCATCTGCGGAAAAACCATGAGGCCGACCGCAGCGGCGAAGGACGGGCTCTTGCCGGATTCCGGCAGCCCTTCGATTCCGAGCGGCCTCCCGACGCGGGCCTGGCTCGAGAGCATCGCGCGCGCCAGTTCCGGCAACCCGGTCAACTGGCAGGCGCCTCCGGTCATCACCAATCTGCGGCCTGCCTGAGCGGCGTAGCCCGACGCCTTGAGCCGGTCGCGCACCAGTTCGAGGATCTCCTCCACCCGCGGACGAATGATTCGCACCAGCTCCGACTTCGGCAGGTGGCTGGGATGATCCTGATCGTCGCCAAGCCGTTGTACGGTGATGGTTTCCCGGTCGTCGGAGGGCGAGGCGATGCAGGCGCCGTACAAAGTCTTGAGACGTTCCGCGTCGCTGACGGAAACGTTGAGGCCGCGCGCGACGTCCCTCGTCACGTGAGAGCCGCCGAGGGCCACCGCGTCGACATGGATGAGCCGCCCGCCGGAGAAGACCCCGACCGTCGTCGAGCCGCCGCCAAAATCGACGACCGCGGCGCCAAGCTCCGCTTCGTCGTCGACGAGCGTCGAGAGGCCCGCCGCATAGGGCGTCGCCACCATCGCCTCAACCCGCAAATGACAGCGTTCGATGACCAGCATCAGATTGCGGGCGGCCGCCGAATCACAGGTTGCGAGATGAAGATCGAGGCCGAGTTCGTGGCCGACCATGCCCTTCGGGTCACGCACGTCCTTGGTCGAGTCGAGCCGGAAGGCGGTCGGAAGCGCATGCAGGATTGTCCGCCCGGGCTCGGCATTCACCGCGGCGGCAGCTTCGAGCACATGGTGGATGTCGTGTTCGGCGACGGTCTTGCCGCGCAACTTCGCATCCGCGCCGTGGCGGCGCGAAGAGAGCCGGCCGCCGGACATATTGATGATGACGCCGCCGACCTCGACGCCCGCCATGCGCTCAGCCGCATCGACAGCGAGGCGCACGGCATGCTCCGCCGCATGAAGATCGACCACTGCGCCGCCCTTGACCCCGTTCGAGCGCTGATGGCCAATGCCCAACACCTTGCACCGATGCGTGCGACCGCGCAAAGCCTCGGAAGGCTCCATCGGCGTGAGGCGCGCGATCAGGCACACGATCTTGGAAGCCCCGATGTCGAGCACGGAGAGAATGGCGCTCTTGCGCGCTGGAATCTGACGCATGCGCGGAGCGAGCGATTTCAGGCTCATGGCTGGGCGCCCTTCTTGGCCGCGTGGGCTTCCGCCCACGCGGTCGCCGCATCGTCGGTCAACCGCACAAACACGCGGCCCGGAACGCGGAAGTCGAGCGCCATCGCGTCCTTTTCCAGAATCCGGGATTGCCGTTGAAGCGTGAGAAGCTCGGCGATCGCGGCTTGGGGATTGTCTTCGGGCAGCTTGATGTCGGCGCCCGACTTTAGCCGAAGATTCCAGCGCCGCTGGCCGACGAGGACGCCCGCCTCGACGCGCGGCTTCAATTCGTCCATCGCGTCCAGGAGCCCGACAAATTCGCGCACGCGCCCGTTCGCGCCTTCGCCGACCACGAAGGGGAGATCGGCGTAGCGACTGTCCATGACCTCGTCGATCGGCGCTCCGTCGGCGGCGATTGCGCTGACGTCTCCGTCCTTTTGCCAGACGGCGTAGGGCGTGCGCTCGACGATCTCGATGACGACCTGGTTGGGATAGAGTTTGCGCACGCTCGCCTGCTTGACGAGCGGATCGGCCTCGAGCTTCGCCTTCGCCTGGGCCACGTCGAACAAAGGCAACGACCGGCTCGCATCGATGCCTGCGATCGCCAGGATCCTGGTCTCGCTCATATGCGTCGCGCCGGAGACCGTGACCACGGCGACGCCAAGGCCGACCGACCGCGCGAGCCAATCGCCGGCATGGCTCGTTTGCTCCATGACTCCGTCGAGCTGGCCACCGCGCTCGGCGCCCAGCAGCGCCGCGCCGAGGAGAACGAAGAGCGTCAGCGCGATATCGAGCCTGTGGGGCGCGGGACGATCGAGCCGCACGCGCCCTCTCAGCGAAGCCCTCGCCGCCCGCTCGGCGCGCAAGAGCACCTTGGGCGGGGGCGCATCGTGCGCAGTCCCAGCCAGCGACGGCCGCGCCTGTCCCCATCCAAGCATTTCGCTCAATCGCCGCAAGACCCGCCCTCCACGAACCGGGAGTCCGGCCTATTCAATGAAAAGGCCCGCATGGGCTGTCCGCTCCCGCAGGGGCAAAGATGCCGCCGGGCTCGGCCGGGTGTTGACTGAGAGATCGACGAGTTCGCCTTCATCGCCCGCCGTCCTGCGGATAAAAATCGTCGGGGTTCCTGCCGCGACAACTCGGGGCGAGGTGGCCCCGGGGCGAAGTTGTGGGGGTTATAGTAAATATTCGGTTTAAGAATCCTCGACGGGATGGCGTACGAGTCGTTCCTTGAGTCTTTTGCGTCATTTTCCGCGAACGTTTGGGAAGCTCGAGCGCGATAGTTTGGAGGGAACGGCCGCCTGGCGAACCCAGGCGGCCGTGATTCGCCCCGAGGAGCGCCGCCCGCTCGGTCCGCCGGTCTCCATCCCATGACCGCGAGTGGCTTCATCGCCCGCCGATTCCCCGAAAATTGCGCGCCGGCGCAAGGTTAAAGCACGATTAAGTCCAAGGGCTTAACGATGCGTTAACCTCAGCGAATCGGGAGGCGGAAAAGCGCGAGGCGCGGGGCCAGATTGTCCACAGGGATTAAGCTTTTCCTGCCAGCGTCCGCGTGGCGCCGGGTGGTGACGAGCGCGCGGCTCTTGGCGGAAAAACGATGTCCCAACAACGCGACTTTGCGCCGAAGCCCGGCGCCCAGCCGGGCGACAGCGCCTTCCTCCTCAATTCCGGCCGCCATCGATTGGCCTTCGATCCCTTTCCCGGCCGCATTGTCGTGCTTGCCTTCCTCGGATCGGCCGCAGACCCAGCGGCGGAGGCCGCGCTTGCGGCGCTCTCGGCCAACATTCGCCTTGTCGACGAGGCCAAGGCCGCCTTCTTCGTCGTCACCGCCGAATCTGGCGAAGGACCGGAGATTGCCCTTGAAGCCCGATTTCCCTCGATCGTGTTCCTGTGGGATGGGGCTGAGATGGCGCACGCTTTCGGCGCCGACCAATCCTGGGTCGTCCTCGACCCGATGCTGCGGGTCATCGATGTCGCGCCTTTAGACCAAGCCGATCGGGTGCTGGGCGATTTGAGACGATCGACGCGGCCCAACCCAGGTTTCGCCCCCTCCCCGCCGGCGCCGATTCTCACCCTGGCGCATGTTTTCGAGCCTGAACTCTGCGCCCATCTCATCGCCTGCTTCGAGCAAAGCGGGGGCAAGGATAGCGGGTTCATGCAGGACATGGGCGGGCGGTCGGTCGAAAATTTCGACAACAGCTGGAAACGCCGCCGCGATTTCCATCTGACCGACGCCAAGCTCATCGCCAATCTCAGAGCGCGCATCGGGCGAAGGATCTGCCCGGAGATCAGGAAGGCGTTCCAGATGCGCCCCACCCGGATCGAACGTGACCTCGTTGCCCGCTACGATGCGGAGACCGGCGGCCATTTCGGTCCTCATCGCGACGACACCGGGATCGCAATCGCCCATCGCCGGTTCGCAGTCTCGATCAATCTCAACGCCAATTTCGAGGGCGGCGAGATTTCGTTTCCCGAATACAGCCCTCAAACCTTCAAGGCCGCGCCTGGAGCCGCGGTCGTCTTCTCCGCTTCGATTCTCCATGAAGTGTCGCGCGTGACGCGCGGGCGCCGCTACGTGTTCCTGACCTTCCTGTTCGACGAGGAAGCGGAGCGGGTGAGGCAAACGAATCTGCGAGCCGTGCAGGAGGCGCAACGGCAGCCGCAGCTTGCGACAAGTTGATCGGAGAGAGAAGCTCCGCCCTCTTGGCTAAGCGCGGCGTGTTCGGTAGGCCGCTGCGGAACCCGCAAGGCAAGGTGACAAGGGCTATGCAATGAGCACGACGAATAGCGCTTCCGCGCGTTCTGCGCCTCATCCTGAACGAGCCGACAAGCATCCGCCCTATGTGCTGGTGCATGGCGCGTGGCATGGCGGCTGGTGCTGGGCAAGGGTAGCCGAGCGCTTGCGGGCTGCGGGCCATCGTGTGTTCACGCCGACGTTGACCGGCCTTGGGGACCGTGCGCACCTGATCGCTCCGAATGTCGGGCTTGCGACCCATGTCGAGGACGTGGTCTCGACCCTCGACATGGAGGATCTCAGCGATGTGGTCCTTGTCGGCCATTCGTTTGGGGGCGCGGTGATCGGCGGCGTTGCTGACGCACGCGCCGATCGCATCCGCCGCCTCGTCTTCCTCGATGCGTTGCTGTCGCAATCCGGCCAGTCGCCTTTCAGCCAGCTTCCGAGCGAGATGGTCGAGGCGCGCAAGGCGGGGGCGATCAAAACGTCTGGCCTGTTTGGCGAGACCCTCGCGATGCCGCCGCCTCCGCCAAGCGTCTTCGGCGTAACCGACGCGAGCGACGCGGCCTGGGTCGCGAGCCGGCTCAAGCCTCATCCAATCAAAACTTATGAAGATTCGCTGGAGCTGAAACGCCCTCTCGGCGCCGGCCGCCCGGCGACCTACATCGCCTGCACGAACCCGACCTATCGGGCGATGGCGCCGGAACGGCAATGGGTAAAGGCGCAGCCGGACTGGATCTATCTGGAGCTCGCGACCGGCCACGACGCCATGATCCTCGCGCCAGACGCGCTCACCGAGATGCTGTTGCACGAGGCGCTGGGCGGCGCCTCCGGCTGACGGGATCCGCGTTCTCGCGAGGCGTGAAGCGCCAAGCGGAGAGGGCGTCCAATAGGCGTAGCCGCCATTTTACCGGCGCCCCTAACGGA
>DATDHT010000030.1:0-7642 GCA_036521435.1 Roseiarcus sp. | reverse complement strand
CACGTTGTACTTGCCCGCCTCCGTGTACCAGAGCGCGATCATCTCGATCAACTTCGGCCGGTTCGACGCGGCGAGATCGGTCGTTTCGGTCGGGTCCTTGGAAAGGTCGTAAAGCTCCCAGTTCCTGGCGTCGAGCTCGCGCAGCCTATCTTCGGTTAGCGTGAGCGCGCCAAAGAACGAGCCGCTTTCCTTGAACGACGTTCCGGGTAACGGGCACACCGCCCGCCATCCATCCTGATAGATCGAACGGTGCGCGAACATCTCGAAATATTGCGTCTTGTGCCGGCTCTCGGCCTTCGCGTCCTGGAAGACATGGGCGAAGCTGATCCCTTCGATCGGCGACTGGGTGACGCCGCGAATCTGCGTCGGGGATTCGATGGCGAGCGCCTCGAGCACGGTTGGGACCATGTCGATGGCGTGAGCGAATTGCGGACAGACCTTGCCCGTATTCTTGAGACCCTTCGGCCAGTGAACGATGAACGGGTCGGCGGTCCCGCCGCGATAGGTCTCGCGCTTCCATCGCTTGAACGGCGTGTTGCCGGCGTGCGTCCAACCCCAGGCATAGTGGTTGAAATATTTCGGCCGCCGAGTTCGTCGATCGCCGCCAGATTCTGCTTCAGATCGTCCGGCACATTGTTGAAGAACTTGTTCTCGTTCACCGACCCGTTCGGGCCGCCTTCGGAACTCGCGCCATTGTCTGAAATGAACATGATCAGCGTATTGTCGAGCTCGCCCATTGTCTCGAGGAAATCGATCAGCCGCCCGACATGGTGATCCATGTGCTCGCAGAAGCCGGCGAACACCTCCATCATGCGCGCGTAGAGCTTGCGCTCGTCCGCGGGGAGCTTGGCCCATTCCTGAACGTCGGGATCGTGGCGCGAGAGCACGGCGTCCTTGGGCATGATCCCAAGCTCTTTCTGCCGCGCGAAGGTTGTCTCGCGATAGACGTCCCAGCCCCCGTCGAACTTGCCCTTGTATTTGTCCGCCCATTCCTTCGGAACATGATGGGGCGCATGGTTCGCGCCCGGCGCGAAATAAAGGAAGAACGGCTTGTCGGGCGCGACCTGCTTCAGGTCGGCGATGAAGCCGATCGCGCGATCGGCAAGATCGGCGGTGAGGTGATAGCCCTCTTCCGGCGTTTTCGGCGGCTCGACCTGATGATTGTCGTAGACGAGATCGGGATAATATTGATGCGTGTCGCCGCCGAGAAAGCCGTAATAGCGCTCGAAGCCGCGCCCCAGCGGCCAGCGGTCATAGGGACCGGCGGCGCTGATCTGCTCGGCTGGCGTCAGGTGCCACTTGCCGACCGCATAGGTCGCGTAGCCTTGCTGAAGAAGCGTCTCCGACAAAAAGCCGTTCTCGAACGGAATCGCGCCATTGCCGCCTGGAAAGCCGGTCGACCCCTCGGTGATGCACGACATCGCATTGGAATGATGGTTGCGGCCTGTCAAGATGCAGGAGCGCGATGGCGAACAGAGCGCGGTCGTATGCATGTTGTTGAACAGGAGGCCGTTCTTGGCGAGCTTGTCGATGTTCGGCGTGGCGATCGGCGAGCCGTAGCATCCGAGCTGGCCGAAGCCGGTGTCGTCGATCACGATGAAGAGGACGTTGGGCGCCCCCTGCCTGGCGCGAAGGGGAGACGGCCATGCCGGCTCGGATTCGCCAATCGTGCGGCCCATGCGGCCTGGGAATGTCGTTCCGGGCTTGTATTCCTTGAGCGCCATTTTTTCCCCCTTGCTTGTCTCGGCTAACCCGACTTTGCTGCATTTTTTTGGCGCCCAGAACCTGGGCCAGCGCCCCTACCCGTTCTTCAGATAAGGCGCATGCAGCGCGAGGTCGGCGGGGCCGAGGCGGTCCTTCGCCGCCTGCGACTGGTGCCAGTAAGGGTAGATGAGAGGCGGCTGGCTCACCTTGTCGAGGCGGGCGCGCTCGTCGTCCGTGAGCTTCACATTGACGCAGGCGAGGTTGTCGCGAAATTGCTGTTCGGTCCGGCCGCCGATGATGAGCGACGTCACCCCGGGCCGGCCGAGCAGCCAGGCGAGCGCGATCTGCGCCCCCGAGACGCGATGGGCTTCGCCGATGGCGACCAGTTCGTCGACGATTCGCCACAGCGCGTTCTCGTCGCGAACCGGCGGCTCCTTCCACCCCGCGACCTGGCGCGTTCCTTCCGGCTGCGCCTCGTTGCGGCGATATTTTCCCGACAACAGCCCTCCCGCGATCGGGGCCCACACCAGAACGGCGAGCTTCTGGTCGAGCGCGATGGGAATGAGTTCGTATTCGGCTTCGCGCGCCTGCAGCGTATAGTGGATCTGCTCCGAAACGAAAGGCACGCGCCCGTCGCGGCGCGCCACCTCCATTGCCTTCATCATGTGCCAGCCCGACCAGTTCGAGCAGCCGATGTAGCGCACCTTGCCCGCGCGCACGAGACTGTCGAGCGCCTCCATCGTTTCCTCGAGCGGCGTCAGGCCGTCCCACTGATGCACCTGATAGAGGTCGATGACGTCGGTCTTGAGGCGCTTGAGGCTCCCCTCGCATGCGCGGATCAGATGCCAGCGGGAAAGGCCGCGATCGTTCGGCCCCTCCCCCATCGGAAAGCGCGCCTTGGTGGCGATCAGCATGCCGGGCTTGCGCTTGTGCCCCATCGCCTCGCCGATCAACTCCTCCGACGCGCCGCCCGAATAGACATCCGCCGTGTCGATCAGATTGACGCCAGCGTCGGCGACGATGTCGATCAGCTTGCGGACCTCGTCGAGCTGGAGATTGCCGACCTTGGCGAAGTTTCCCTTGCCCCCGAAGGTCATCGTCCCCATCGCCAGCGCCGAGACTTTGAGGCCCGAATTGCCAAGCTGCCGGTATTCCATTCGCGTTCCTCGCCGTTCGGTCGTCGAACCTGTCGCGCGAGGGGCCTAACATGCGAGCGGGAATGGGCCAAGGTTGGCGGCCGGTCCGATAACGCGCTTGTGAGCGAGCACCGTCCAAAGCCGCTTAATTTGCCTCAGGCGTCATAGACCGCGCACTTGCCGCTCGCGGGCCTTTGTGCGCATTTGTTCGCCGTTCGCCTCATTCAGGAGCTTTCTTTGGCCCTCGCCTCGCTTCGCCGACTTGCTTTCGCCGCTGTCTTTTCCACTGCGGCGCTCGCCGCGAATGGCGCTCTCGCCGCGGGCGCCGCGCCCGAGCCCGATCGAACGATCGACATGGCGACGGTCCTCAAGCCTGGCACGCTGCCCGAACTGACAATGGGCGACGCGTCGGGGATCCCGGTCGTCGAATATGGCTCGCTGACCTGCCCGCACTGCGCCACCTTCAGCCGCGAGATCTTTCCCGAGCTGAAGAAGGATTACATCGACACCGGCAAGGTCCGGTTCATCTTCCGCGAATTCTCACGCAACCCGCTCGACGTCGCGGCCTTCGTGCTCGCGCGATGCATCGGGGACGACAAGGCCTACGCCGCAATCGAGCTTCTGTTCAGCCAGCAGGACAAGTGGGCGTTCGTCGACAAGCCGCTCGAGCCCTTGATCGCCGCCATGCGCCCGGCCGGCCTCACCCACGATCAGGCGATGGCGTGCCTCAAGGATCAGAAGAAGGCCGACGCGATGGTGGCCGTCGGCAAGCGGGCGACCGACGAGATCAAGATGACCGGCACGCCGACCTTCGTCATCGACGGCAAGGTCTATGGCGGGGAGCTCAGCATCGATCAGCTCAAGGCGATCCTCGATCCGCTGATCAAGAAGTAGCAACGCCCTCATGCCTTAAGGAGCGATGCGCAGCATCACGTCTCGAAGGACCGCCCCTCACCAGGCGAGAAAGCGACGTCCGGCCAGCGCGCCCACGCCCATGCAGATGAGCGTCGCGAGCGGATACCAGGTCGCCACGAACAACGGTGAATCGCCAGGGCACGACGACGCGTAGACGAGCGCCGCGACGCCAGCCGAAGCCGCCCCGGCGAGCGCGCCGGTCAAAGCGGCATGGAGCGGCGCGCCGGCGCGCAAAGCGACGATGAGCGCCGCGAGGACGGGAGCGGCCAGCATCGGAATGGTGATCGTGCAGTGCATCGCGGTGGTGCCCATGAGCCGGGACATCCACTCGCTTTGAGGCACTATTAGCAATTCAATGATCACTCCCGCGGCGAGCAAGATGAAGGGCGCAAGTAGCCAAAGCGCGAGCGCCCTCGGCTTGGCGTCAGGGCGAGCGAGCCGCAGCGTCAACAGAAGGGTCGGCAGGGCGAACGCAGCCGAATCCACAAACTTCAGCCAGAAGCGCATCGTGCCGCAGGCCGCGGCGATGTCGGGCCTTGGCCCAAGCAACAGAAAATAGAGCGCAACGCTGCCTGCAAGCCCGATGGCGAGCGCGAGCGCGACCCGCCGGCCAAGCCGGATCGGCTCCGGGACCGGATCGGCGGCAAGCGCGGCGATGAACTCGGAAGTTTTCACTCGACCGACCTCCGCCAGGCCGCGCCGAGCGCCTTGAGCGCGCGATGAAGCGCCACCCTGACGGCGACCTCCGACATCGACAGGCGCTTCGCCGTCGCGGCGATCGATTGGCCGTCCAGGGAGATCGAGGTCACGATATCGCGCTGGCGCGGCGCAAGAGTCTCCAGAAGCTTGCGCGCATCGCTGAGCGCGTGTGGGTCCTCGGCCTCCGGCGCGGCGAGGAACTCCTCGAAATTCTCGAGCGGTTCGACCTTCCGCCGGCCGCGACGGCGCAGCGCGTCGACGACCTTATGACGCGCGATCGCGTACACCCACGGCGCGAGCGGCTGCCCGGGGTCCCAGGTATGGCGCTTGAGGTGGATCGCCAACAGGGTCTCCTGCACTGCATCCTCGACGTCCGCGTCCCCGACCCCGGCGCGTGCAAAAGCGCCCCGCGCCATCGCCCGCACCGACCGGCCGATGTCCTCAAGGAGGCGCCGGTATGCGCCCTCATCGCCCGCAATCGAGGCGGTCATCATCCGGGACCAGGGATCGTCCAGCGCACCCTTGATGGACTGGGGGTTCATACGGGCTTCGTTTCGTTTCGTCTGCCGTTACAGATTCGGGGAAATATTTTGATCGAAGCACCAATTGACGCCGATGTAACATGCCCCAGCGCGTGAGCGAAGTCGCAATGCCGTTCAATCGCGAATGTGGCCTTGGAGCAACCCATGACCGTCGCGGATCATCGTTCTCTGAAGGCGCTTGCCGCGCCGAGTGTGGGCGTCGGGTTCAAGCCCGAGCATTTCGAGGCAATCGTCGACACGCATCCGGGGCTTGGGTTTTTCGAAGTTCACGCGGAAAACTACATGGGCGGTGGCGGCGCGCCGCACCGCCGCCTCGACGCGATCCGGGAACGCTATCCGCTATCGGTGCACGGCGTCGGCCTGTCGATCGGCTCGCCGGGATCTCTCGACCGCGCCCATCTTCAGAGGCTTGCGGCGGTCGCCAAGCGCTTCGAGCCGACTCTCGTTTCCGAGCACCTTGCGTGGTCGACGCACGAGGGCGCGTTCCTCAACGATCTTCTGCCCCTGCCCTACACCGACGAGACGGTCGCCCGCGTCTCCGAGCATGTCGACGAAGTGCAGAACGCGCTCGGGCGGACGATGCTGCTCGAAAATCCCTCGACCTATGTCGTGTTCGCTGAAAGCACGTGGGCGGAGACGGATTTCCTGCGCGAGATCGCGCGCCGCACCGGCTGCGGCCTTCTGCTCGACGTCAGCAACGTGTTCGTCAGCGCCGTCAATCATGGGCACGATCCCGAGCTTTATCTCGCCGATTTTCCGCTTGCAGCGGTAGGCGAAATCCACCTCGCGGGCTGCGCCGATGACCGCGACGATGCGGGCTTGCCGCTGCTCATCGACGCGCACAATTCGCCGGTTCGCGACGCCGTGTGGTCGCTTTACGCTGCGACAATCCGCCGGCTTGGGCCGATGCCGACGCTGATCGAGTGGGACAACGACGTGCCCGCCTGGCCGGCGCTTCTTGCCGAAGCGCGCCTGGCTGAGCGCGCCATTGCCGAGACTGTCCGCCGAGAGCGCGCCGATGTCGTTTGAGACGACGGTACGCGCTTTCGCAGGCGCGCTCGGCGAGCCTTCCGCGCCGCCGCCCGCGATGACCCACGGGCGCTTGGGCGCGCCCGACGCCCGCCGGTTTGCGGTCTATCGCAACAACGTCGCCGTCGGACTGATTGGCGCGCTCGAGGCGCGCTATCCCGTCTCGCGCCGGCTTGCCGGCGACGCGCTGTTTCGGACCATGGCGCGCGCGTTCGTCCGCGCCAACAAGCCGCGCTCGCCGGTGATGATCGCGTATGGCGCGGACTTTCCGGAGTTCGTCGCTGAATATCTGGTCGTCGCGGCGGCTGGGCCGAGCCTCGGACAGGCCACTCTTGAGTTTGCGGATCCGTCGCTTCGGCGCGTCTCCTCCCCCCTTGTGGGGGAGGATCAAGGAGGGGGGTCGCACGGTCCGATGCGACAGGGAAGCTGCGGCGCATCGGAAAATCACCTCGGCCCGCGCGACCCCCCACCCCGGCCCGCCCCCACAAGAGGGGGCGGGTGCGCTAACGGCGTCGATGGTGTCGAAGCGCGGCAGGCCCTGGCCTGCCTCGCCGACGTCGCGCGGCTCGAGAACGCTTGGGTCGAGGCCTATCACGCTGAAGACGCAGGCGTGGCGACCGTCGGCGAGCTCTCCGCGCTCGAGCCCGATTCGCTGCCCAACACCCGGATCGCCTTTCATCCTGCGGCGCGGCTCTTGCGCGTTGCGACGCCCGCCGCCTCGGTCTGGGCCTGGGCGCAGAACTCGGACCATCCGGTCGCGCTTACGGAAGGGCGCGGCGAAGACGCGCTCATCACGCGCCCAGATTGTGATGTCCGGGTGCGCGTCCTGCCGCCGCTTGCTTATGATTTCGCGCTGAAAATGAAGGAAGGCGCGACATTGATCGAGGCCTTCACGGCTCTCAATGACCCGACGTTCGACTTCGGGACTCATCTGGTCGGATTGGTCGAGTCCGGCGCCGTCGCCTCCGTCATCCCCGGACGAGCGTCATGATCGCCGACGCCGCACACGCGCCTGCGCTCGCGTCATTAAACCCGATCGCTCGCGTGACAAGCGTTGTCTTTGGGCTTGTTCCGGCATGGCTTCCGCTGCTCATCCTGCGGTTCGCACTGGCGCGGCCGTTCTTCGCCTCGGGGCTCACGCGCTGGGACGGCTGGTTCACGCTCTCCTTCGGCACGAAGATCCTGTTTTCGCAGGACTACAAGCTTCACATCTTCGGCGCCGAGATCCCGTTTCCAATGCCGGAACTCGTCGCGGCGATGGCGAGCACGGGCGAAATCGTGCTGCCGATCCTGCTCGCGTTCGGCCTCGTCACGCGCTGGGCGGCGCTTGGCCTTTTGTGCATGACCGGAGTCATCCAGCTCACCTATCCGGACGGCTGGGCGAACTTTCATTTGTACTGGGCGGCGATGGCGCTCGCGATCCTCACCTTCGGTCCCGGCGCTATTTCGCTCGACCGGCTCATCGGCCTCGACGGTTGGAGCGCAAGGCGGCCTCACCGCCTCGGATAGGCGGTGAACACGTAATCCTTGTCGGCCACGATCGTGTGGCAGGCGAAGCCACATTTGGCGTCGTGCTCCTGCGGGGGAGAATCCTCCGTCGTGCCGGGCCTGAACGTC
>DATDHT010000029.1:0-15723 GCA_036521435.1 Roseiarcus sp. | reverse complement strand
GATCTCGGTTTCGCGCAGCGTCAAATGGTGGAGATCCTGAAGGCGCTCTCTCGGGGCGCCAAGCTCCTCGTCATGGACGAGCCAACTTCGTCTCTGACCGTGCGCGAGGAAGACACCCTTTTCGCGACGGTTGATCAGCTCAAAGCCACGGGGATCGGCATTGTGTACATCAGCCATCGCATGGCGGACGTGCTGCGTCTCTCCGACCGCATTTCAATCGTCAAGGACGGACGTCTGATCGGGCCGCTGCTTCCGAGCGAGACGTCGATCGCCCATATCGCGTCGCTCATGTCGCGGTCGCCGGGAAGTCAGGAGAAGTCGACGCCCATCGAAAGAATTCCGATCCGACGGCGCGCCGCTCCCAAGCCCGGCGCGGCTGCTCTTTCGGTGTCCGGGCTCCGGACTGCGCGCAAACTCTCCGACATCACTTTTGTTATTCAGCCGGGCGAGATTGTCGGGCTCGCTGGCCTGGTCGGCAGCGGGCGGTCCACGTTGGCCAAGGCGATTTTCGGCCTCATTCCCGACGCGGTCGGCGCGATCTCGGTTGAAGGGCGGACGGCGCCAACCGGCAGCGTCGCGAGCGCGGTCTCAGCTAAAATCGGCTTTGTCCCGGAGGACCGAAGACTGGAAGGTCTCGTCGCCAACCGGTCGCTCCTGGAGAATTTTGCGCTGACCAATCTTGACAACCTCTCCTACGCGCGCGGCTTTGGACCGATGGCGACACAGCGGATCGCCTCGCTTTTCGCACGCTATCGCAGCGACCTGAGCCTGCTTTGCCGCGGGCCCTCCCAGATCACGCAGGAGCTCTCGGGCGGGAACCAGCAGAAGGTGGTGTTCGCAAAATGGCTGGCGACCAATCCGAAGCTGCTCATCCTCGATGAACCGACGTCAGGCGTCGACATCAACGCGAAGCGGGACATGCGTGAGCTCATCAGGCGACTGGCGGCGCAAGACGTAGGGGTTCTCTTGATCTCATCGGAGCTTGAAGAGCTGATGGAGCTTGCCGACCGGATCCTGGTGATGGCCGAAGGCCGCATTACGCGGAGCCTCGAAAGGGTCGACGACGAAGCCTCCCTTCGGGCGCTTCTCCAGACTGACGCTGCTCGACAGGCTGAGTTACGCGGCGAGGAAAAAGCGGCATGACGACGCTCATCGGGCCTATGGGCAGGAGCGGTTTCGCCAATTTCGCCAGAGACCACATCACTTACGGCATCTTCGCCCTCATCACCCTCTACTTCATTGCGTTTGCGCCTCATTTCGCTTCGCTCGCGACCGCGGGCGCGGTGTTGCGCATCACGGCGATCGTATCCGTAATGGCCATCGGCATGACCTTCGTCATCGTCTGCGGAGAGATCGACCTTTCCGTCGGATCTCTGGCGAGCTTCGCGGGCATGATCGTGGCGATGCTCTACGAGCGCGACGTTCCGACCTTTGTCGCACCTCTGATCGTGCTCGTCATCGGCGCCCTCGTAGGCGCGGTCTCCGGCCTGCTTGTCACCAAGATCCGAATCCCGTCGTTCCTTGTCACGCTCGGCATGCTGTCGATCTTCTCGGGCCTTGCGCTGACGGTCACCGATACGAGGTCGGTCCCAATTCTTGACGACACTTTTTCGGCTGTATTCTGGAACGGCTCGTTCATTGGCGTGCAAGCGCCGATATGGTGGACGCTCGTCTTGACCGTCCTCGGATATTATCTGCTGCACCAGATGCCGTTCGGACGCAGGATCTTCGCGACCGGCGGGAATCCAATCGCGGCGCGGTTCTCCGGCGTCAGGACGGACCGGACGAAGATCGCAGCCTTCGTCATCTCGGGCGTCACCGCATCGCTAGCGGGCATGATGCTCGCCGCACGCTCGACTGCCGGCAACCCAAGCTTGGGCGCTGGACTCGAGCTCGACGTGATCGCCGCTGTGATCATCGGCGGCACCAGTTTGTTTGGCGGTTACGGTTCGATCGTCGGCTCAGTGGTCGGCGCGATCTTCATTGGTATCCTCGGATTCGGTCTTCTGGTCATGGGGCTGTCGACCAGCATCCAGGAAGTCATCAAGGGCGCGATCATCATTCTGGCGGTGTCAGTGAACCGCCGGTAGCGGTCTAGGCGCCACGACGCTTCTGATTGAGCGAGTCGAACAGGACGGCGAGGAAAATCACCGAGCCTTGAATGAACTGAACCCAGAACGGCTCGACATTGTGAAGCGTCAAACCATTGTTGATCACACCGATGAGAAGCACCCCCAGAATCGTGCCGAGCATGGAGCCGCGGCCTCCGAAGAGCGAGGCTCCGCCAATGACGACGGCTGCGATCGCGTTCAGCTCGAGGCCAGTCGCGGCGATCGGTTGAGCAGAGTCGAGCCGACCCGTGAGGATGACGCCGCCCAGGCCCGCCAAAGCGCCCGAGATCGCGTAGACGAGGATTTGGGTGCGCTGGACAGGAATACCCGCAATCCTCGCTGCGTCGCGATTGCCGCCGACCGCATAGACCTCGCTGCCGAACACGGTCTTCCTCAGCACGAAGGCGCCAAGGGCGAGAGCCGCCAATGAAATGACGCCGGCGATCGGCGCCCTGCCGATGCCAGGTATTGTCCAAAGGCCGCCGCCGATCGAGTCGAAGGCGTCGTCGAAGCCGAATATCGTCTGACCGTTCGGGATGATGAAAGCGAGACCGCGCGCCATCGACATCGCGGCGAGCGTGACGATGAATGGGTTCATATTGAGGTAAGTGACAGAGAGACCGTTAAACAGGCCGCACGCAAGCCCGACCAATATTCCGACCCCGATCGAGGCCCAGATCGGCAGTCCGGCGTGCAGGACAAGCCCGGTAATAACGCCGGACAGCGCCACGACGGAGCCGGAGGAAAGATCGATGCCGCCGGTAATGATGACGAAGGTCTGTCCGCAGGCGACGACCGCGATCAGCGACGTCGCCACCAGGATCGCCATGATGTTGGCGGAGGACAGGAACATGGAGCTGGTCAGCGACAGATAGATAACGATAGCCGCGAAAACGAGAACGATGGCGATCTCGCTGAAATCGCCGAAACGCGGCCCCTTCACGGCCGCGCGGCTGGCGGGCGCCTCGGCCCTTTCCTCGGTCGACATTTCTCTCAGCCGACGGCGGCTAGAGACATGAGACGATCCTGGCTGAACTCACCCCGCTCGACCTCGCCCGCCATTCGACCGGCACGCATCACGCCGATGCGATCGCAGAGACCCAGAAGCTCGAGAAGATCGGAAGAGACAATCACGATGGCCGCTCCCTTGGCGGCCAATTGGCCGATCAGATTGTAGACTTCGACCTTCGCCCCCACATCGACGCCGCGCGTTGGCTCGTCGAGCAGGAAAACGCGCGGCGAAGCGCTGATCGCGCGAGCAAGCACAACTTTCTGCTGGTTGCCTCCCGACAGGCGCCGAACCTCCTGGCTTGCTGAAGTCGCACGGATCCGCAGGTTGTCGATCGACGCGTTGGCCAGTCGCTGGATGGCCCGTGACGAGAGAATGCCCCAGCGCGCCAGGGCTTTGAGAGTCGAGAGCCCGATATTCTGGCGGATGGAGAAGGGCAGGATCAGCCCTTCAGCCTTTCGGTCTTCCGGTGTCAGCACCATCCTGTCTCGCAGCGAGCGGCGCGGCGAATGTGGGATGTAGCCCTTGCCGTCGACGCGAATCCGGCCCCCTGTCATCGGCAGTGCGCCGAAAATCGTCTTCAGAATTTCGGTGCGCCCCGCGCCGACAAGTCCGGCGATGCCGTAGATTTCACCCGCCCGGACGTCGAAGGATACGCCGGCGAATCGCTTTCCCGACGACAGGTTTTCGACTTCCAAGAGCGAGGGGCCGAGCTTGATATCCTGCTTCGGGAAAAAACTGCTGATCGGCCTGTTGACCATGGCGCGCACCAGCGTCTCCTCCGTCCAATCTTGAACCGCCCTCGTCTCGACGCTGTATCCGTCACGCATCACGGTGACGCGGTCGCAAATTTCGAACACCTCCTCGAGGTGGTGACTGATAAATATGATCCCGACCCCTGTCTTCTTCAGCCTTTCGACGGTCGCGACGAGAATGCGCACCTCGTGGGTCGTAAGCGTCGCCGTCGGCTCGTCAAGAACGATGACGCGCGCACGGCGCGAGAGCGCGCGCCCGATCTCAACCAGTTGGCGCTGGGCCAGCGATAGGCTGCGAATGCGCGTCGATGGCGCAATGTCCAGGCCGACCTGATCGAGCACGCCGCGCGCCGCGCGCATCAGGTCTCGGCGGCGGACCGTTCCGATCGCCGTGCGAGGCAAACCGCCTGCGAAGATATTTTCAGCGACCGTTTGATCTGGAAACTGGCTCAGCTCCTGATGGACAACGATGATCCCCGCGTTCAGGGCGTCGCGGGGTTTATGGGGAGCGAAAGCCTCGCTCCCCAGCTTGATCGTGCCCTCATCCGGTCGATAGATGCCGGCCAAGATCTTCATCAGGGTGGATTTGCCGGCGCCGTTCTCGCCGACGACGCCAAGAACCTCGCCCTCGTTGAGCAACAGGGACACCTGGTTCAGAACCGGCACGCCGAGAAAGGCCTTGGAGACGCGGTCCATTTCGAGAAGATGCGGCGCCGCTCCCTCCAAGGCTTCCATTGAGCGAACCCCTCAGCCTTTGGTCACTTCGTCCGCCCAGAGGCCGTAGGCCTTCACCTCAGGGCTATCGATGTTCTCCTTGGTCAAAAGGATATGCGGCCAGAATTCGTGCTGCGGGATCTTGGACTTATCGCCGTTGAAGTACTGGTTCACGTATTTGACCGACTGGCTGGCCATGGTCAGCGGATTCTGAGACATCGTCGCGTCCATATCGCCCTTGCGGATCGCGGTCAGCGCCTGCTCGGTCCCGTCGATGCCAACAATGATGATGTGCTTGGGGTCATTCATTGGCACGTTCTTGCTTGCCTGCTTAATGGCGCGCAAAGCTCCCACGGCGTTGTCGTCATTGCCGTTGAACACCGCGTCGATTTGCGGATTCGCCGCCATGATCTGGCTCATCAGATTAAACGACTTCTCCTGATCGAACTGCCCTTCCTGCCGCGCGATCAGCTTCAATCCCGGATTTTCCGCCACGGCCTTATTGAACACTTCAAGGAATCCTTTGTCGCGATCATCGCCCGCGGTCGTTCCGATGAGACCAACGAGGTCGACCACGTTGCCCTGGATCTTCCCGTAGCGGGCCTTGAGCTTGTCTATGATGTACTGCGCCCCCTCGCGGCCCAGCGCGACATTGTCGGTCTCGAGGAAGTTGACCTGGCACGGTCCGCACGAAGCGCCGCGATCGAGCGTAAAGACCGGAATCCCCTTCTTATTGGCCTGTTGAACCACTGGCACGATCGCGTTGGCGTTGATCGGATTGAGGATCAGCGCGTCGACGCCCTGGTTGATAAGGTCGACGACCATCGTCGACTGGGTGTTGGCGTCGCCATTCGCGTTGGTGTTGAGCAGGGTCATTCCCGGAAATTTGGACGACGCGTCGACGACGCCCTTGGTCATGCCCTGGAAGAACGGGTTGGCGAGGGTCGCAACGTTGTAACCGATCTTGATCGGCTTGCCTTCGGCGAAAGCCGGTGTCCCGACGAGCGCGGCCGTAACAACGGCTCCGCTCGACAGCATGAATTCACGACGATCCACGATGAAACTCCCTGGTTGTTGCCTCGGCCGCATGGAACACTGGCAGCGTTTCCCTAAAGCGGAAATTGGCCTGCCAAGGAGGCGATCATTTGCGCGCCACGCGCGCATATGGGCCATCATCCGGCGACATCGTCAAGCTGGATTCGGACATAGACGATATCACACGGCACGATGAAAAACGCGCGACTCACAATCGCAAAGGCTCGCGCATGACGGCGAACGAGGATGAACGAGGATGTGGTGCCGGATGAGGGGATTGAACCCCCGACCTTCGGTTTACAAAACCGCTGCTCTACCGCTGAGCTAATCCGGCGCTTTAAGCGGCTTG
The DNA here is from genome assembly GCA_036521435.1 of Roseiarcus sp. Taxonomy (GTDB): domain Bacteria; phylum Pseudomonadota; class Alphaproteobacteria; order Rhizobiales; family Beijerinckiaceae; genus Roseiarcus. The sequence continues at coordinate 9,750 of DATDHT010000029.1, read as the reverse complement.
TGCGCTATCAGCGAGCCGAGCCGCGCGCAAGGGCGGCGCGCTTTAGGCAGACCCGGCTGCGACAGTCGGCGCCCACGGGCCCTGCGCGGATACGGCCTCGTCCATGCCGGGCCAAGGGGGCATGGTGATCGCGACGAACGCGAGCGCCGAACCGGCGTCGGCGCGAAACTGAAACGCGGTTCCGAGTGGGATGGTCAGCGACGTCCCGGGCGCGAGCGGATCGATGGATTCGACGCCGCCCTGACGGCGCCAAATGCTACCCGTCCCGCTGACCACAAACCAGATTTCCTCGACCGTTCGATGCGTAACCGCGTGCGACACCGCGCCGGCCGGCAGTTCGAAATGCGCCATGCTTCCGCCAGCGAGGCTCAAGAGCAGGCGCACCGCCGTTCCGTCGGGCGCGGTCGCGTCGACGCCCTCGCCCAGCATCTTCGTTTCGTAAGGCCTAGTCGCCGGCATTGGATCAGCGCCTCGTGGCTCAGGGCGCCGCGAAAGCCGCGTTCATCTTGGCGCGGCGACCGGCGGCCTGCTAAGAAAGACTATGCCAAGCCTAACCGCGGATCAGGCGCTTGACGAGTTTCGCGCCGCCGGCGCCCTGCTCACCGGCCATTTCGTTCTGTCGTCGGGGCTGCACTCGCCCGTGTTTCTGCAAAAGATGTTCGTGTTCCAGGATCCGGCTCGCACCGAGCGCCTTTGCCGCGCGCTGGCGGAGAAAGCCCGGGAAGCGTTTGGCAAGATTGACGTCGTCGCGTCGCCCGCGCTCGGCGGCATCGTTCCCGGCTACGAGACCGCGCGCTGGCTTGGCGCCAAGGCGATCTTCGTCGAGCGCGAGGGCGGCGTCTTCAAATTGCGCCGCGGGTTCGCGATTGCTCCGGGCGCGCGCGTGCTGATGGTCGAGGACATCATCACCACCGGCCTCTCCTCGCGCGAGACCCTGGCTGCGCTGGCCGAGCATCCCGGAACGATCGTCGGCGCCGCCTGCCTGATCGACCGATCCGGTGGCAAGGCCGACATCGGCGTCAAGCGCGTGGCGCTGGCGACGCTTGACATTCCAGCCTACGCGCCCGACGCGCTGCCGCCCGAACTGGCGGCGCTTCCGGCCGTCAAACCGGGCAGCCGCGCGCTCGCCGGCGCGGCCTGAACGGCCCAAACGAAAGAGGAGCGGCCCCATGACAGCGCTCAGGCTTGGCGTCAACGTCGATCATGTCGCGACCGTCCGCAACGCGCGCGGCGGCGCGGTCCCCGATCCCGTTCGCGCGGCGCTGCTGGCGATCGAAGCTGGCGCCGACGGCATCACGGCGCATCTGCGGGAGGACCGTCGACACATCCTCGATGACGACATGCGCCGCCTCAAGGCGTCGATCACCAAGCCGCTCAATTTCGAGATGGCAGGGACCGAGGCCATGCTCGATATTGCGCTCAACATTCGTCCGCACGCCTGTTGCCTCGTGCCGGAAAAGCGGACTGAACGCACCACCGAGGGTGGTTTGGATGTGGTTGGCGGATTTAAGGCCTTAAAGCCGTTCGTCGACGAGCTAACACGGGAAGGCATCCGGGTGTCACTGTTTATCGAACCCTCGCCGGAGGCGTTAAAAGCCAGCGCCGAACTCGGAGCGCCGGTCGTCGAGCTCCACACCGGGGCTTGGTGCGACGCGCGGGCGCGGGGCGAAGCCGCCAAAGCCGATCACGAATTCGCTCGCCTCCGCGCGGCGGCCGGGCAGAGCCAGGCGCTCGGGCTCGAGTGTCATGCCGGCCACGGCCTCGACTACGACACGGCGCGGATCATCGCTGCCCTGCCCCAGATCGTCGAGCTCAACATCGGCCATTTCCTCATCGGCGAGGCGATCTTCGTCGGGCTCGCCGAAAGCGTGAAAACAATGCGCATGGCGATGACCGAGGGCCGCGCATCCGTGGAGCGCCGGCTTTGATCATCGGCATCGGCAGCGACCTCTGCGAGATCGACCGCATCGAGACGACGCTGGCGCGACACGGGGAGCGCTTTACCGCCCGCTGCTTCACGCAGACCGAGCAGCGCCGCTCGGATCGACGCGCCGGGCGCGCGGCTTCTTATGCCAAACGATTCGCGGCCAAGGAGGCCTGCGCCAAAGCGTTGGGCACCGGATTGAGGCGGGGGGTGTTCTGGCGCGACATGGGGGTGGTCAATCTGCCGTCCGGACAGCCGACCATGAAGCTGACCGGCGGCGCCGCCGAACGGCTGAAAGCGATGCTGCCGCCCGGGACCGAGCCGTTCATCCACCTGACGCTCACCGACGAGGGGCCGTACGCCCAGGCGTTCGTGGTCATCGAGGCCCGCCCTGCCCTTTTGCTGCGCGAAAGCGACGCTCGGCCAGCGTAAGGCTAGTCTAGGATCAAACACCGTCACAGCCGGGTCTGCCCGAAGCAGACGCTCGTCGCCAGCAATAGGCCGGCTGGTTGCGACGTGACGTGGACCACGGGCTTGGACCCCTCACTTGGGCGGATAGCGCCCCTACCGTGGCCGCCTCGGGAGGGACCCGCAGTTCGCGCCATAGCCGTGCTTGGATTGCGAACCCGAAATGCCCCTGACCGCCGTTTGGCGAAATCCCCCTTTAGGGCGCCAAAGTGGTAAAGTTTGACGAGTAGCGCCGTTTGTCGCGGTCCCGAAACCAGGAACTGGCCGAAACAGGGCGGGAACGACGGCGCCTACAGCTCGACACGTTGCATTCACCAGTTCTCCAGGCCGTGCATCGAGGCGGTTTCGGTCATCACCACCTCCGGCTGGCGGAAATGTTGGGCTTGCCGCCGCTCCTCCTCGGAGGCGATTTGCGCCTGCATGTAGGCTCCGAGATGTCTGCCGCGGCGGACGACACGCTGACCATAGACCAGCCGCTCGGCTTCGTAGACCGCCAATGCGGCATCGATATCGTCGTGGCGGGCCAGGTGATCAGCCAGAACCCGAGCATCGCCCGCCGCTTTGGTCGTGCCCATGCCGACATGCGGCCGCGCCACGAAGGCCGCATCGCCGACCAGCGCGACGCGGCCGACAATCATGGCCGGGGTCTCCAGGTCGAAGATCGCCTGCAACAGCGGCTGGCGCGTCTTCGTCATCACCTCGGCGAACGGCGGCGCCAGCAGGCGGGTGGCGTCGGCCCGCATCCGCGCGAGCACGTCGGGATGCAGCCGGTCCGGTGGAACCGCGCCGGAATATTGACGGCCGTCGGCGCCGGTCAGCAGGCGCGGCAGATCCTGCGCCGGATCGGCCGGCCGGTACCAGACGCAATTGTAGCGGCCCCCCGAGCCCGGGCCGCCGTCGACCGGATAGCCCAACGCCTGTTCGCGGTCCGGCAGGCAGAAAGCGAACTTGTTCCGCAGCAAATCGCGGGTCTTCACGGACAGTTCGGCCATGACCGCCAGCCCGCGCCAGGCGACATAACCGGCATAGCGCGGCTCGACGGCAGGCAGCAATTGACGCCGCACCGTGGACTGGATGCCGTCGGCCGCGACTAAAAGATCGGCAGTAACTTCGCTGCCGTCGTCGAAGCGCGCGTAGGCACGCTGCGCGTCCTGCTCGACCGAGACCAGCGCGCTGCCGTGACGGTAGACATCGCCGGCCCCCAGACGCAGGCGCTGCCAGATGCGATCCCACGATGCCAGAACCTGCGGACGCGCGACCTCGCAGATCACATCGCCGCTCCGCGCCAGCACGATGCGGCCCCCGACGGAGACGCCGATTTCGCCATCTTGCTCGGTCGCGAGAACGAGTGCTTCGTGCAGTTCGTCGTGAGTGGCGATGCCAGCGCCGCGCGAGCCGAGTTCCTCACCGGCGCGCTCGTGGATCGATACCTCCCAGCCGACCTTGCGAAGCAACAGCCCCGCGAACAGGCCGCCGATCGACCCGCCGATGACGACGGCGCGTTTTCGCTGACCTCTGGCTGAATGCATCACGACCGAGCTTCGTTGGATGGCGGGAACAATCCCGACCGAATTCTGCACGAACGCAAAGCGAAAGTGTAGCAAGCTTGGCGGTCGCCTCTGAGGCGGCAAGGACGGCTTTCTGCCCTCAAACGGGCTGCAGTCAAATTCTCGCTTTTGCGCAGAAAAACTCTGAATATCGGCGTGGATAGGGCCATCCAGCCGGAATGTCGCCTGACCGCTCAAGCTGTCGCGGGCGTAAGCTGCGATTTGGTTTCTGGCGAAAGAGCCATCGGCGATGTGGGGAGCAGGGTCGGCGACGGTTCGACGAAATCAGGAAGGTCGAGAAAAATCTTCCCCTTTGGAGAAATATCGAACAGGATGCTCAGATAACGTCGAAACCGAGAAAGCCCTCGCCGACCTTTTCGATACCGCCAGGAATGAATCGTCTGCCGGCCTGAGGGCTATTAGGGTTCCTCCGCTTGGGATCCGCGGCGTCCCCTTTCCGAGGCTGGCGCGGCTTTCCGAGAAAACGGCTAGCCTGGCGTTCTCTTCTTTCTGCTCTTGTGGCCTGTCGGCGACGGACCGCCGGTCCCGCCTTCAAAACCGACGGTGATCGAATAGAGGTCCGCAAGTTGAAGGGTTGGCATCGGCAGATTGACCGGATCGGTCACAATACGAAACTGGCCGGCTTTCACCCCGTCGGTCGTCGCCTCGGCCCGATAGGTCTGGGAAAAGACCGACGTGTTGTCGGTGAGCCGCGTCACCGTAATCTTCACCGGCGCGCTGAAGGTCCCCGCTTGCCCCGCCGGTCCCATCACCACCTCGCCCGCTACGCCAATCTTGACGCTGGCCTGCCCCGGGCCGGCCGGATAGCATTGGCGCGCGGTATCGCCGATATTGAACTGGTAGCGCACCGAGGAATTCTCGGGGCCACCGACGCGCAGCGCCGCGCCGCCGTCGGCGACGGTCACCTCCGGGCAATTGATGTCCTGCGCGGCGACCGGCAGAACTTTCAGCCGGTCGGTCGGATGCGCGGTCTGCTGGACGACCACCTGGTTCGAATTCGCGGTCGCCCCTCGATTGAGGCTCGCAGCATTCGGATCGGGATGGGAGAAAAAGCCGCCGACAGAGCTGCCGGCTGAGCTCACTGCGCCACCCACCGTATCGCAGCCCGTGAGAGCGCAAAGCGCGGTCGAAAGAAGCGCGATGCGAACGAGCGTGGCGCGAGTGATCATTGCGGCTGACTTCGGCAATTGAGCAGTTGGGACTCGTTTGAAGATGAGCGCGGTGCTTACCCCGACTACGGCGTCAAGGCAATTTTTCGTAGGCTTCCTTGAAGCCGGCGAGCGGCGCCTGAACGCCGACACCTTCCTCGGGCGTTTGGAAGATGCCAAGCGTCGCCGTCTTTCCGGTCTTCAGCTTGTCGATCAGGGCCTGGTCCATGGCCAGCTGGCCGACGCAGCCATTCGGAAGACATTGCAGGAAACTCAAGCGCCCCGCCTCCGCGTTGTCGATCCGCAAGCTTACGCCGGGGGGAAGCAGCACCCCGAGCGGCGCAATGACCCGCATGAGACGTGTCTTGCGGTCGGCGGTGTTGAGCACGATCACGACCAGAATCAAGTTCGGCCGGTCCTGATCGACGACGCTGAGCACGATCGCGCATTGCTCGTGGGCCGCGCCGGGCGGCGTCTCGCAACGGGTCACCCAGTCGCCGTGCTTGTCCCTCACCGCGCCCTGCGGCGTCGATTCGGCTGCGGAAACGTGGGACGCGAGCACCAGCATGCCGCCGACCAGGCTCATCAGCGCCCAGCCGGCTTTCGATCGTTTTGCCTTGGAGAACGCCATCGTCCGAAGTGACAATTGTTTAATCCGTCAACGAGGCGGCGCGGGCGCCAGGGGGATGCGTCGTTTCCGAGGCTCGTGGCCGAGAACTGGCGCAAAAATGAGGCGGAGCGGGAGTTAGGAGATGGTGGGCGCTACAGGGATTGAACCTGTGACCCCTACCATGTCAAGGTAGTGCTCTACCGCTGAGCTAAGCGCCCATCTCCCAGGATCTCGAGCGACGATTAGCCCGCTCAAGGACGGCGCGATATAGACGCTCGCGCCCCGACGCGCAATGGCCAAGGCGACCCTTGACTTGTCCGCGACCGCCCTGCCCATCATGAACCCATTCCGGCTTACATTGCGCCCGGCCCTGCTTGCTGACATCGGCGCCATGATGGCGATCGAACGCTCGCCGGACTACGAGCTTTACGTCGCCCGTTCGGAGGAGGAGGAGCATCGCGCGATGCTGTCCTCGCCCTCCCACGCCTACCGGGTCGGCGTCGGGCAATCGGGGGAGATCGAGGCCTTTGCAATCGTGCGCGGTCTTGGCGATCCGCACTTGAACCTCTACCTCAAGCGCGTCGCGGTCGCCCGTCCCGGCCAAGGTTTGGGCACGGCGTTTCTTGGCCTCGTCCTCGACGAGGCTTTCGGGCCGATGGGCGCCGAGCGCCTCCATCTCGACTGCTTCGCCGACAACGTGCGCGCGCAGCGGGCTTATGAGAAACTGGGCTTCAGCCGTGACGGCGTCCTGCGCCAGGCCTACCGCCGCGCCGACGGGACGCGCGCCGACCTCGTCATGATGGCGATCCTGAAGGGCGAGTGGGAAGCGCGCCGGCGCTAGCAGCCGCGCGGCCATGCTAACGAGTCCGAAACGAGCCTTTTCAAGGGCTTGCGGGGCGATTAGCGAGTCACTGTAACTCCCAAGTCCCCCACGACCCTCGTCCTGAGGAGCGCCGAAGGCGCGTCTCGAAGGGCGATCCAGAGGGGCACGACCGGCGCCGCCCGCTGGACCACCCTTCGAGACGCCCGCTTCGCAGGCTCCTCAGGGTGAGGTCGTTGGATGAGCCCCAGCAAACCGGCCCCGGCTTGGGAGTTACGAGTCACTCGAAGCAAGCCCCAACCCGCCGGCGCCCTCCGGGCCTGCGGCCGCGCGTCGCGCAGTTTTGGCGCCGCTCCAGCCTTTTCAGACATTTAGGCGCCAAAACCTGTCACAAATCACAAAACGACTCCCACCCTCGCTTTCAGGCCGCAAAGCGGCCTCGACCAAACGTCATTTGCCTATCGTCCCACTCTCCGCGACTCAGAACGAACCGGATGACGAGAAACGTCCAACCTTGAGGGCGCTGATAAATGACATCATAGGCCAGGCGCCTCATTCTGTAAAGCAGAAGCACTGACTTGGCGTATATATTATATTTTTCAATATGTTGTTTATATTAACCGATCTACCGATAGAACAATCCTGGTCAGGCGGATGTTAATGCTAGCCATTGTCCGGGCCGCCCAAGAAAATTAGGGATCCGGACAGGCCGAAGGTTTTGAGGTCCGCGAGACCCTGCGGGATGCGCTAGAAGCTCCCCGCCGCCAGAACTGCGCATTGACATCGTCCCCGCGCCGTGTTCTCGGAAACCGCGGACGCGCCGCCATTAGCGCCGCTTCAGATCAGGCTCATGCCGCGCAGCTGGTTGAAAACGACGACCAAAACAAGGCCCCCGCTGAAAGGCGGGGCGCACGCCTAACCGGCGCTCCCGCGTCTCCCCGGCGGGCCGCCGGGTTCGTGAGGTCCGCGTCCGAGGCCTCGAGGGGATCGGGCGAATAAGGAATTCTTCATCATGTCAGGCTTCAAGGTCGCGGTCGCCGGCGCCACCGGCAATGTCGGCCACGAGATGCTCTCGATCCTCGCGGAGCGCCAGTTCCCGGTCTCCGAAGTGGTTGCGCTCGCCTCCCCCGCTTCGATCGGGCGGGAGGTCTCGTTCGGCGACAAGACGCTCAAGTGCAAGGCGCTCGAGCATTATGACTTTTCCGACACCGACATTTGCCTCATGTCGGCCGGCGGGGCGGTGTCGAAGGACTATTCGCCCAGGATCGGCGCGCGGGGATGCGTGGTCATCGACAATTCGTCGGCCTGGCGCCTGGACCCGGACGTGCCGCTGATCGTGCCCGAGGTCAACGCGGCCGCGGCGAAGGGGTTCGCCAAGAAGAACATCATCGCCAACCCCAATTGCTCGACCGCCCAGCTCGTTGTGGCGCTGAAGCCGCTGCACGACCGCGCGACAATCCGCCGCGTGGTGGTGGCGACCTATCAGTCCGTTTCCGGCGCCGGCAAGGAGGCGATGGACGAATTGTTCGCCCAGACGCGCGCCGTGTTCGTGTCCGATCCGGTCGAACCGAAGAAGTTCACCAAGCGGATCGCTTTCAACGTCATTCCGCAAATCGACGTGTTCATGGACGACGGCTCGACCAAGGAAGAGTGGAAGATGGTCGCCGAGACCAAGAAAATCCTCGACCCCAAGATCAAGTTGACTGCGACCTGCGTCAGGGTGCCGGTGTTCATCGGGCACTCGGAGGCCGTCAACATCGAATTCGTCGATCCGATCAGCGCCGACGAGGCGCGGGAGATTCTGAGCCGTGCACCAGGCTGCCTCGTTATCGACCGACGAGAGCCCGGCGGCTACATCACGCCTCACGAGGCCGCGGGCGAGGACGCGACCTACATTTCCCGAATCCGCGACGACCCGACAATCGACAACGGCCTCAACCTTTGGGTGGTGTCCGATAATCTGCGCAAAGGGGCGGCGCTCAATGCGGTGCAGATCGCTGAGGTGCTGGTCAATCGCGGCTGGCTGAAGCCCAAGATGAAGGCGGCGTGACCCGTCATCCGGGTGAAAGGCAAGGCGGTTGCTAAAACCTTTCTCTTTAGCCGCTTTGCCCGCTCATTTGTTATGGTATTGGGACGCGAACGTCCGCGTTGTGGTTTAGGGTTCGATTCGGCAATCCATGGCGCAAGATCCGGATATCCGCCTGCTGACCTCGCCACGTATTTTCCTGGTGGGGATGGCGGCGTTCCTGGCCCTGGTCGGCTTCGTCGTTCTCATCCTCTATCAGCAGATCGCGATCGCCTTCAGCGCCAATCCGGGTTTGAACGGCCTCATTCTGGGCGTGCTGGCGATCGGCGCGCTGTTCACCTTTCGGCAGGTTGTCCGACTGTTCCGCGAAATACACTGGGTCAACTCATTGACCGGCGCGGTGACCGACGGCGCCCCCCCGGCGCCTCGCCTGCTTGCGCCGATGGCGGTGATGCTCAATGCGGGCGCGGGTGCGCGAGGCTTGTCGACGCTCACGACGCGGGCGATCCTGGATTCGATCGCCACGAGACTGGACGAGGGCCGCGAGCTCAGTCGCTATCTGGTCGGGCTCTTAGTCTTCCTCGGGCTCCTTGGCACGTTTTGGGGTCTGTTGGAGACGGTCCACTCGATTGCTGGCGTCATCGACAGCATGAAGACCGGTGTTAGCAACACGTCCATGTTCGACGATCTCAAGCAAGGATTGTCCGCGCCGATCGCCGGCATGAGCGTTTCGTTTACCTCCTCGCTGTTCGGCCTTGCGAGTTCGTTGATTCTCGGCTTTCTCGATCTCCAGGCCGGCCAGGCGCAGAACCGGTTCTATTCCGAGTTTGAGGAGTTTCTTGCGAGCCACGTCCAGACAACCCCGATTGCCGAGGCGATTCCGGACGCGCCGATCATCGCCCAGGGCGCGCAGCCCGCGATTGAGTATCAGCGCGACGCCAAGGCGATTTCGACGCTTGCTGAAGGTATTCAGGCTCTGGTCGGCCACATGCGCACCGAGCAGCAGCAAATTCGCGATTGGGTCGACGCGCAGGCGACGCAGCAGGAGGATATTGGCAAGCTCTTGCGGCGCCTGTTGGAGGAATTGGGCGCACGGTGAGGTGGGAGTGCGGCGGAAGGTTCGGGAGTTGAATCATGGCGCTGTCGCGCTCACGACGATATGAGCCGGTAAACTACTGGCCGGGCT
>DATDHT010000028.1:0-17630 GCA_036521435.1 Roseiarcus sp. | reverse complement strand
ACATCCCGCCGCAACTGAACGATCTCGTCTATACGGAGGTGTTCGGCATCCAGACCAACGTCCTGACCTTGCTCGTGCTCTACGCGCTCGCCTGGGCCTACCTCACCTACACCAAGGGCGGGCGCACGATCTATGCGGTCGGCTCCAACCGCGAAGCGGCGCGCACCGCAGGCCTCAACGTCTTGTTCTACAGCGTCCTGCCCTACGTGGTTTCAGGCGCGCTCTCCGCCATCGCCGCGACGCTCATGTCGTCCCAGATCCTATCGATCGATCCGCTCGCCGGAACCGGGCTCGAACTGGACGCCATCGCCGCTGTGGTGATCGGCGGCGCGAGCCTCTATGGCGGCCGGGGCACGATCATCGGCACGCTCATCGGCGTGTTCATCATGGTGATGATCCGCAACGGCCTCAATCTGCTCGGCGTGTCGCCGTTCTGGCAAGGTTCGGCGATCGGGGGGATCATCATCGCGGCCGTTCTGGCGGAGCGGCTCCTCAGCCCGCGAACCCGACGCTAAAGTGAATTGTATTCGGAGCGAACCTTGATCGTCATTGCGAGCCACAGGACGTCAACAACTAAAGAAAACAGCAGTTAGTGACGAGACGCACCATGCTACGCGCCAGTGTGTATTACATTTTGATCAACAAAAAATGGTTGCTACGCATTTATGTATCTGCGTCGGCTGCGTTTTGTATTGCTCTATGGGTAAATATGCTGAATCATAAATACTCAATTGCTGAATTTATTACCTTATTGGTTATGTTAGTAGGATTTGTATTTGTATCGGTAGCGTGTGTATTGATGTCTGTATGTGTGGTGGTGGTATATGATCGGCTGCGACCTTACGCTAAGCGTGGAAATATGACAATTAATCAGTTCACGAAAACAAATGAATACGGACAGGAGAGAAAAAAGATTCTATTCTCAGATGTCAAAGTGGGCTGGTTATAGCCCACGAGAAGTGGAGTCCTATCGACGCTGTGCGTCGCCGTAGCCCGTCGAAGACGGGCATCTTTTGGACGCCCTGAGATTTCCTCGCGATGATGATTTCGTAGGAAAGCAGCGGGTTTTCAGTCTCACGGAGCAAAGCCAAGTGCCTAAGTTCGCCGCAAACCTGTCGATGATGTTCACCGAACACGCGTTCCTCGACCGCTTCGACGCGGCCGCGGAGGCGGGCTTCGCGGCGGTCGAGTTTCTGTTTCCCTACGACCATCCCCCCGAGGCGATCGCCGAACGGCTCGAGCGCAATCGTCTGACGCAGGCTCTGTTCAACCTGCCGCCCGGCCGTTGGGATGAAGGCGAGCGGGGACTGGCGGCCCTGCCGGCGCGGTTCGACGAATTCAAGTCGGGCCTCACGCGCGCGCTCGACTACGTCGCGGCGACCAAGGTTAAGCGCGTGCACATGATGTCTGGCAACGCCTCACGCAAGGACGCGCAAGCTGAGGCGAGCTACAAACGCGCCATTGCCCATGCTGCGCCCATCCTTGCCGAGCGCGGCGTCGATCTGGTCCTCGAGCCGATCAACACGCGCAACATGCCCGCCTATTTCCTCAACGATTTCGCCTATACGAGCGCCCTAATCGAGAGCCTCGGCCAGCCGAATGTGAAGCTGCAATTCGACGTCTATCACCGGCAGATCCTGCACGGCGATGTGACGATGGCGTTCTGCGCCCTGCAGCCGATCGTTGGCCACATCCAGGTCGCTTCCGTCCCGTCGCGAAACGAGCCGGACGGCGAAGAGCTCAACTTCCCCTTCCTGTTCGCCGAGTTCGATCGGCTGGGCTACGACGGCTATATCGGCTGCGAATACAATCCGCGCGCGGGCACAGTCGAGGGACTGAAATGGTTTCAGTCCTATAGGAGGGCGTGACATGGCGCTGCTTCTCGGCGCGGTCGCTGACGACTATACGGGCGCTTCCGATCTCGCGAACACGCTGAACCGCAACGGCCTCTCGACGATTCAAACCATCGGCGTGCCTGCACCTGGCCTGGAAGCCGATGATGCGGAAGCGATTGTCGTTGCGCTGAAGATCCGGTCGGCCGAGGCCACACAGGCGGTCGAGGCGGCGACTGCGGCTTATGATTGGCTTTCCGCCCGCGGCGCGCGGCACGTGATGTACAAGGTCTGCTCCACTTTCGACTCGACCGACGCCGGCAACATCGGGCCTGTCGCGGACGCCTTGGGCGCGAAGGCGCGCGGCGGCTGCGCGCTCGTGACGCCGGCCTTTCCGGAAACCGGCCGCACCGTCTATCTGGGCCACCTGTTTGTCGGCTCGACGCCTTTGAACGAGAGCCCGCTCAAGGACCATCCGCTCAATCCGATGCACGATTCCAATCTCGTGCGGGTGTTGCAACGGCAGTCGAAAGGGTCCGTCGGCCTCATCGACCTCACGACGGTCGAACAGGGCAGCGGAGCGGTCTCGCGCGCCCGCGCTGAGCTGACTGCGCAAGGCTATGGGACGGCGATTGTCGACGCCGTGTTCGAGCGCGATCTCGAAGCTCTCGGCGATGCGGCGGCGGAGAGCGCCTTCTCTGTCGGCGCCTCGGGCTTAGGGCTTGGCCTTGCGCGCGCGCTCGCGCGCGGTCGGAGCGCGACGTCACTCGCAGCCACGCTCGAAGCCGTGGGCGGACACGCCGCGATCCTGGCGGGGTCATGCTCCCGGGCGACGCTGGAACAGATCGCGGCGGTCGAGAACGAAATTCCGGTGCTCCGGTTGTCCACGCAAAAGCTGATCGAGGATGCTGGCGAGATCGACCGGGCGCTCGGCTGGGCGAAAGTGCGCATGGAGGCGGGTCCAATCCTCATCGCATCGAGCGAGGAGCCTGAACAGGTCGCTTCGCTGCAGGCGCGCTACGGTCGAGACAAGTCTGGTCACGCCATCGAAGGCGCGCTCGCCGAGATCGCTTCCCAACTCGTAGCCTCTGGCGTGCACCGGCTCGTCATCGCGGGAGGCGAGACGTCGGGCGCCGCGGTCGATCGGCTCGGCGTTTCGGCGTTCCGGTTGGGACCGGAAATCGCTCCAGGGGTGCCGCTCATGCGCACAGTCGGGCGAAAGGGCGGCGATCTCCAGATGGCGCTCAAGTCCGGCAATTTCGGCGGACGGGATTTCTTCACCCGCGCTTTGTCCATGACTCGATAGAGAACATGATGAGTGATGAGACGAACACGCGCGAAGAGATCTGCGAGGTCGGCCTTTCCCTGTTCTCCCGTGGGCTCACTTTCGGATCGACCGGGAATATCAGCGTTCGCTTGGCCCAGGGCGGCTGGCTGATGACGCCGACCAACGCCTCGCTCGGCAAGCTCGATCCGGCGAACTTGTCCAAGTTCGACACCGAGGGACGCTTGGTTTCGGGCGGCAAGCCGACCAAGGAAGCGTTCCTGCACTTCTGCATGTATCAAGAACGCGCCGACGCCCGCGCGGTGGTGCATCTGCATTCGACCCATTCGGTCGCCGTCAGTCTGCTCGCCGACGTCGACCCGCGCGACGCGCTGCCGCCGCTCACCGCCTATTTCGTCATGCGCGTCGGGCGGCTGCCGCTCGCGCCCTATTTTCCGCCCGGCGACGAAAGTCTGGCCAAAGCCGTTGGCGCATTAGCCGGCGAGCATCATGCGGTGCTGCTCGCCAATCATGGGCCCGTTGTCGCCGGCACGTCGCTCGAGAACGCGCAATATGCGACCGAGGAGCTCGAGGAGACGGCCAAGCTGTTCCTCATGCTGCGCGGCCAGGCGATCAGGCCGTTGACGCCAGCCGAGGTGAGCGATCTGCGGGAGCGCTACAATCTGCGCTGACGGGCTCTCGCTTTTCCGCGCGCAAACGTCGCGAACCGTACTAAGATCAGTGCGATATTCGAAGGACACTAACGATGGCGTTTTCAGAAATTTTCTCGCGCGTCGTCGAGCAGATCGGCGCCGCGACGATCATTTTGCGGGGGCAGGATGGCCGGAAGCTCACACCCGCCTTCGGAGGCAATCCGACCATACCGCCCGCCAAGGCGCAGGGCAGCCTGCCGACGCTCAAGATGCCGACCGCCAAGGGGTGGAGCCTGGGACAAGCGCCGAACCCCGCCCCTGGGCTAAAGGTCAACGCGTTTGCGACAGACCTCAAGCATCCGCGATGGATCCATGTGCTGCCGAATGGCGACGTCCTCGTGGCCGAGTCGCTGACCACCCCGGATCCTCCAGCGACGTCTCTCTTCGACCACGCCATGTTCGCGACGATGAGACGGGCGGCGGCGCTCGGGGACAGCCCCAACCGCATCACGCTTTTGCGCGACGCCAATGGCGACGGCGTCGCGGAAGTCCGGAACGCGTTCCTCGAAGGTCTCCGCCAGCCCTTCGGAATGGCGCTTCTCGCCGACACGCTTTACGTCGGCAATACCGATGGCGTGGTTGCGTTTCCCTACGCCTCGGGCGCGAACCGGATCACCGAGCCCGGTCGCAGGCTGTCCACACACAATGGCGGGGGACATTGGACGCGCAGCCTGCTCCTGTCGCCCGACAAGACGAAGCTCTACATCGGTGTCGGCTCGCTGACCAACATCGCCGACAAGGGCATGGGCGTTGAACAGGGCCGGGCCGCCATTCATGAGCTCGACCTCGCGAGCGGCAAGAGCCGCATCTTCGCGTCTGGCCTGCGCAATCCGGTAGGTCTCGCATGGGAGCCTCAAACTGGGGCGCTCTGGACAGTGGTCAACGAGCGCGACGGCCTGGGCGATGAGACCCCTCCCGATTACCTCACTTCCGTTCGCGACGGCGGGTTCTACGGCTGGCCCTATTGCTACTGGGGCAAGACGGTCGACGACCGCGTGCCGCAAGATAAGGCGTTGGTCGCTAGCGCAATCCAGCCGGACTACGCGCTCGGCGGGCATACCGCATCGCTCGGGCTCTGCTGGCTGCCCGCTGGCGTTCTCCCAGGCTTTCCTGAGGGCATGGTGATCGGGCAGCACGGCTCCTGGAACCGGAGCACGCTGAGCGGCTACAAGGTTATCTTCGTGCCGTTCTCGAAGGGACGCCCGGTTGGGCCGTCGCGCGAAATTCTAAGCGGGTTTCTCGCGCCGGACGAGCGGTCCTCATTTGGGCGACCCGTGGGGGTGGCGTTGGGACCGGACGGTTCGCTCTTGGTCGCCGACGACGTCGGCAATGTGATCTGGCGCGTGACGGGGGCTTGATCGGCGAGCGGAGTCCGTCAACAAAACATTTGGAGAGGATTGAATGGCTTACATCGTGATCGTGGGGCTCACGATGTTCATTCTTCCGGCGGGATCTATCCTCATCGAGTGGAGCTTAGATCAGTCGTCGCTGCTCTGGCTGATCGGCAAATGGTTCGTGTTCTGGGCTGTGGGCGTTCGATTGCTCCTCGCCGGCGTGCGGCAGTACTTCCAGCCGGCTTTCACAGCCAAGGACATACTGGGCATAGAAAGCCCCGACGTTTTCGTGCTCGTGCGCGAACTCGGAGGCGCCAATCTCGCGGCTGGCGTTGTTGGCCTGGCGTCGATCATCCTGCCAACGTTCGTTCTGCCGTCGGCGATCAGCTCCGGCATTTTTTATCTGGTCGCCGGAATAGAGCATCTGAAGGAAAAGCAACGCGGAACAAACGAAACCATTGCAATGGTGAGCGATCTGTTCGTCGCGCTTGTTCTCATCGGATATGCGGTGGGCGCCTTGGCGCTGAAGACACGCCCATCGGCCATCTAGACAGATTCAACCTGCCGCCTTAGCCGCGTTCATCCGCGCCTTGCGCTTCTCGTAACGCGCATTCATCCGTGCCTCGGCCTCGGGCGAGCCGTCGTGCCAGGACCCGAACAGCTTGTCCAAAGGCACGAGCCCATCGCCGTAGTTCACCTCAAAATATTTATGGTGGAGGTAGTGGCCGTAGGCATGGCTGTCGAAGGCGGCCTCCTTGCCTGTCTCGATCTTGTCGAAGCCGATGTGGCCCACAACCGCGCCGAACCCGGCGTAATGCAGCTGATAGATCGCAAGCATCGGGTTCGAAGGAATGATCAGGTGGATCAACGACGATGAGAAATAAAGCAGCTGCTCGACCGGATGCATCGACAGCGACGACCAGGGCGACGGATTGACCGAGTGGTGATGGACGCTGTGCACCCGGCGGTAAAGCGGGGGCCAATGGATTAGCCGGTGGATGCAGAAGAAGTGGAATTCGTGGAAGAGCGGCACGATCAGCGCGACGCATCCGAGATAAAGGGGATGCTGGGCAAAGGAGAGCCAAGGCGCATAACCATTGGCGAAGGCGAAGAGAGCCCCGACCTCGTAGGCCGTCCAGATCGGCACACCCGTTCCGAATCCCCGGATGATGCCCTCCAGGTTCTGGCTGCGGAACAGGAAGGCGCTGTTCTTCTGGTCGTTGGGAAACTTGGCGTGGTACTTGAAGCGGTTGTCTTGAGCCCGGGTCATGTAGAGCCGGTACTCGAAGGCGCTGTAGAAGAGGAACACCGCGATGCAGTTGACGATGAAGAGCCTGAGGACCCACCCCCAGGCCAACGTCTTCATGACGTCGACGTCCGGAAGCACGAAATACGCATAGGCGACCGCCGACGCGGCAAAGAGCAGGTTCCAAGGCAGAAAATAACCGGGCAGCCACTTCACGAACGCGAGAGGCCGAGGCGGCAGCACGAAGACGGGCGCTATGGTGAGGGTGGCGCCAGGCGTCCAATCGCCTCGCTTGTTCCGTTTGCCATAGGCGAGGTCGTCCATGAGAAACTTCCTCCGTTCAACCCGTGTCCCCGCCCGGCCCGCTGTTGGAAGTAGGATAGAACGAAGGGTTCGCCGCGCACATAGTTTTTTAATTGAACGTCATCAGGTTTCCGTGACGTCCTAAGTTGCCGGCGCGTTCGCCGTTTGCTCTGCCTGGGTAGGCTCAGATGTTTGCGAGCGCAGGCGAGCCGCTCCTTCCCAGCTGCTGAGGCTATGCGCCGCATTGATGAGCGCGAGATGCGAGAACGCCTGGGGAAAGTTGCCGAGCTGACGGCCGCTGTGAGGATCGTATTCCTCAGCCAGCAACCCGACGTCATTGCGCAACGCCAACAGGCGCTCGAATAGAGCGCGCGCCTCCTCGTACCGCCCGAGCAGAACATAGGCGTCGACCAGCCAGAAGCTGCAGGCGAGGAAAGCGCCTTCCCCAGGCGGCAAGCCATCCACGGTGCTGTGGGTGCGATAGCGCAGCACAAATCCGTCTCGGACGAGCGTGCTTTCAATGGCGGCGACCGTGCCTTTGACGCGGGGATCGTCGGCCGGCAAAAAGCCGACAATGGGAATGAGCAGCAGACTTGCGTCGAGCGTCGTATCGCCGAAAGACTGGACAAACGAATCTTGCTTGTAATCGTACCCGTGCTCGCAGACCTCCGCATGAATCGCAGACCGGACTTCCCGCCAACGGTCGAGGGGCCCGGCGAGACCGAATTCCTCGATCGAGCGCACAGCCCGATCGAATGCGACCCACGCCATCACCTTCGAATGCGTGAAATGGCGCCGGCCGCCCCGCACCTCCCAGATGCCCTCGTCCGGCTCTCGCCAGATTTTCTCCAGGTGCAGAACCAGCCCGCATTCCAGCGCCCAGGTCGCGTCGCTGGTGGAGAGACCCGCGCGGCGCGCGACATAAAAGGCGTCAAGCACTTCCCCATAAACGTCGAGCTGGAGCTGTCTGACCGCGCCATTGCCGATTCGAACAGGGGTCGCGCCTTCGTAGCCAGGCAGCCAGGGTATTTCATATTCTTCAAGGCGGCGTTCTCCCGCGACGCCGTAGACGATCTGCAGATCATCCGGCGAACCGGCGACCGCGCGCAGGAGCCACTCGTGCCATGCCTTCGCCTCGTCGAGATTGCCGGCGCCGATCAGCGCGTAGAGGGTGAACGTCGCGTCCCGAAGCCAGCAATACCGGTAGTCCCAATTGCGCGGGCCGCCCAGTTGCTCGGGCAAGGACGTCGTGGCGGCCGCGACGATGCCGCCGGTCTCCCAGTGCGCGAGCGCCTTCAAAGTCAGAAGCGATCGAAGAACCGCTTCGCGCCAGTGCTCAGGCGGCTTGAAAGCCCCTACCCATCCGGTCCAGAACGAATGGACTTGTTTGCGCGCCTCCACGAGATCCGCTTCTGAGAGCGGGGGAGGAGCGGCGTGGAATGACTGCGACCAGTTGAGAACGAAGCTCGCTTCTTCGCCCTCGCGGACGGTGAAATCGCCGAGCGTGCGAAGATCCTCCCCGTGCGTTTTAACCGCGGTGTCGAGCAGCAGTCTGTCCGGGCCCGCAATGAAAAGAAGCCGCCCGTCGTCCTGCTGAGACGCCCACGGCACGACGGCGCCGTAGTCGAACCGCACGATCATCTCGGTGCGCATGGGGACCTCGCCCCGAAGGCCCCTGACGATGCGAACCAGCTCGGACGACCCATTACGCCGGTACATGAAGTCGGTCAGGGAGACCGAGCCATCGGCCGTCGTGAAAACCGTTTCGAGGATCAGGGTGTCGCTCAGATATTGTCGTGTCGTCTTTACGTCATTTTGCGTCGGCGCGACCAGCCACCGTCCGTGCTCAGGGCCGCCGAGAAGGGCGGAAAAACACGCGGCGCTGTCGAAACGAGGCAGGCACAGCCAGTCGATCGAGCCGTCACGGCCGACCAACGCCGCCGTCTCGCAATTCCCGATGATGGCGTAATCCTCAATCCGAAGCGGCATACGAGTCTCTCAGCAGGGAAGCTAACGGCAACGGGCTATGGCTACCAACTGGACGAGCGCGAGGCGCTGACGACTTGTCGGGTGTCTAGACTACCTTTTGAGCGCCTGGCTCGTCACGAGAGCGACATGGCTTCGACCAGCGCTTCTTCTATCGCCCGGAACAGATAGGGTTTGGGGCAATTCTTGACGTGAGCATACCGGTCCCGGAGCACGTTGTCCTCATAGCCGGAGGTAAAGACGAACGGAATTTTCCGGACGATGAGCTTATCCGCGACGGGATAGGCGAGCGCGCCGCCGAGATTGACGTCGAGAACCGCGGCGTCGATGTGGGACTCCGAATCGATTGTCTTGATCGCCTTGTCGACCGACGGCGCCGGGCCCACGACGACCGACCCGGCGCTTTCCAGCGCGTCCTGCAGGCTCATGGCGATGAGGAATTCATCCTCGACGACAAGGATGCGACGATCACGAAGCGGCGAGCTGGTCATTTGGGATGTTCTCAGTCTGAGGTCCGGAGAGCGGAAGCGCGATCGTGCAGTGGATTCCGTCCGGTTCGATCACGAAAGTTGTCCGAGCTCCGAACTGATAGGGCAACGCGTCCTCGATCAGTCGTCGCCCGCTTCCGTCGCCCTTGGCTCCAGCCGGGACTCGCGCGGTATCGACGCCTCTCTCCCTCCAGTCGATAAAAATCCATGGCGCGTCATTCTCGGTTTCGGCTCGCCAATGAATATTCAGACGGCCGTTTCTCTGTCCCAGCGCGCCATATTTCAAGGCATTGGTCGTCAGTTCGTATAAGGCCATAGCCAAGGCTTGGACGGAGATGGGCCGAAGCGCGACGCCCTTAGGTCCATCGAGCGTTAAAACTCCACCGTTCTTGGCCGATTGAGCGGACAATTCCGACGCGAGAAGCTCATCGAAGTTTACGCCGCCGGCCGGCGCCGCGCGGGACAGCAGCCCCTGAACGCGCGCCAGCGCACCGAGCCGGTCGCGGAAACTCGACCTGAAATCGTTAAGGCCCTCCGCGCCGATAGCCGTCCTGTCAGCCAGCGCCATCACCACGCCAATGAGATTGCGCGTGCGGTGCTGCAATTCTCCAACCATGATCCGCATTCGGGATTCGCTTTCTCTCAGCGCATCCTCGGCACGCCGCCGCTCGCCAATATCGACGAACGTCACGACAACGCCATCTATTTTGTCCTCGATAGTGCGGTACGGCTTAAACCGGGTGAGATACCAGGCGCCATCCTTGCCGTGCACTTCACGCTGCGTTGAAGCCAGATCGCGGAGAACTTTCCGCACATCCTTCGCCAGATCATCATAATCGAGGCGATGGGTGAAGTCGGTGATCAAGCGGCCCTCATCGCCCTCGGCGATATTGAACAGTTCAGAGATGAGCGGCGTAAAACGCTTAATGCGCATTTGCGGATCCAGGAACAAAATTCCAACGTCCGTCGCGGCCATAAGATTCTGGACATCGCTATGGGCGCGCGATACGCTCTCAAGCTTCGTCTTGAGCTCGCTATTCACCGTTTGCAGTTCTTCATTAATCGACTGCAGCTCCTCCTTGCTGGTCTCCAGCTCTTCAGCCGTCGACCGATACTCCTCGTTGACCGACTGCAATTCCTCGTTGGCTGCCCGCAGTTCCTCGTTCGCCCCTTCATATTCCTCTCGTGAGGCCCGAAGCTGCGATTGACTGAACTGCAATTCTTGCAGGATCTGCTGAACCTGCTCGCCGTTCGCCTGTTCCTCGATTTTCGTGGGGGTGATCGACGCCTCGCCAAGCGCCTCGCCCTCGAAGAAGAACACGATCGCGGAGCGGCTGGCGCCAGGGTCAGAGTGTAAGGGTCTTGTCTGCAAATAAACCCGCCGCGCCGAACCATCAAACCGGACGCCAATTGCGCCGCTTAGGCCCGCTTCATTGTGCGCGAAGGCTCGGTGAAGCGCCGCGCGAATGTCGAACCGCAATTCCTCGCGCGCGAGTTCAGTGACGTCGTTTGTCAGCGTCCCAGCGGACGGTTGCAGGTATCGACCGGCGTGCTCGGACAGATGCACCACCCGGTAGGACTCGTCGACAATGATGCTCGGAGGCGCCAAGCGTTCCAACGCTTCGTGATGAACCCCGGCCTCGACCTGCGGGCGAAACGGGGCCGACGTTCGCGGCGGCAGGCGCTCGAGTCCAAAGGTCACGGCGCCGGACCGGGGCGCAACCCGCACCTCCGCCGGAATGGACGCGCGCTGGTAGATTCGCGATTCGCGGTCGATGGGACGGAATGCTCCGACGGGACCATCTGCGCTCTCGGACGAGCCCAGGAAGAGGTAACCTGACAGACGAAGGGCAAAGTGGAAGGTGGCGCAAACTTCATGCTGCACTTCTCTGTCGAGATAGATGAGGACGTTCCGACAGGAGACGAGGTCGACGCGCGAAAACGGCGGGTCTTTCAGAAGGCTGTGCTTGGCGAACAGGACGACATCCCGCAATTCGCGCCTGACCTGATATTGGTCGCCTTCCCGGGTGAAGAATCTCCGCAACCTCTCCTCGGTCACATCGGCTTCGATCGCGGCCGGATAGCGGCCTTCCCTCGCCAGGCTCAAGGCGACATCGTCGAGATCCGAAGCGAAGACCTGGATCTCACATTGAATCTCCTGACGGCCCGCCTCCTCGAGCAGCAGCATGGCGATCGAGTAAGCCTCCTCGCCGGTGGCGCAGCCGGCTACCCAGACACGAATCGGGGCCGGGACTGCCTTCTCTTCGAACAGCCGAGGGATGACGAGTGCTGCAAGCTTCTCGAACGCGGTCGGGTCGCGAAAGAACGTCGTGACCGAGATCAGGAGATCGGCGAACAAGGCCGGGGCTTCGCCAGGATTTTCTCGCAGAACCACGAGATAATCGGCCAGCGTCTCGGCGCGCTGCACCTGCATCCGGCGCGCGATGCGCCGGCTGACCGTCGATTTCTTGTAGTTCGCGAAGTCATGACCTGAGCGGACCCGCAAATAGGAAAGAATGCGCTGCATTGCTTCCCCATCTGTCTCACTCAAGGCGCCCGCGTTCGGATTTCGCCGGTCGCGGACCAGCCCCGGGAGGCGCTCCGCGATCTCGCGTACGGACAAGACAAAATCGGCCATGCCGGTCGCGATGGCGTTGCGCGGCATCGATCCATATTCAGCTTCGTCCGGGTCCTGAACCAGGATGATGCCGCCGGCTTCCTTGACCGCTTTGATGCCAACTGATCCATCGGAGCCGGCGCCGGAAAGAATGACGGCAAAGTCGTTGCCGTGCTGCCCGGCAAGCGAACGGAAAAAGATGTCGATCGGCGCGCGCTGCCAGCGCGGCTCGTCAAACTCGGCGAGCGCAAGGTGGTGGTCGGTCGCCAGCAACTGGCGGTTGGGCGGAATAACATAGACGTGGCGCGGTTGGAGCGCCACTCGGCCGACGACCTGGGCTACAGGCATTCGAGTCCGCGTGGCTAGAATATTGGGAAGTTCGCTCTGATGCCCCGGATCAAGGTGAACGATCACAACAAATGCGGCATCCACGTCATCCGGCAGATTTTCGAAAAACCTCTGGAGCGCCTGGACCCCACCCGCGGATGTTCCAATGCCGACGGTCGGAAATCGCTTAACGGTTTCCCCGCCCGCACTTTCCTCCCTCACATCGTCCATCGAATATCATGCCCCGATGAAATGCGAATTGCTATGATGCCGCTCAGTTTCTTTCCCCGAACCCGCCGGCCGGGACGCTGGGGGCTTTCCCGCCGCGAGGCGAAAGCTTTGGAGAGCATGTGAGCTTCTCTCTCCAATTACCCGCTCTCTGCGAGAAGCCATCTTCGTTACCCTAATCCTCTCGTGCCATCGCTACAATTGCAAGGCCGCCGCTACGA
The DNA here is from genome assembly GCA_036521435.1 of Roseiarcus sp. Classification (GTDB taxonomy): domain Bacteria; phylum Pseudomonadota; class Alphaproteobacteria; order Rhizobiales; family Beijerinckiaceae; genus Roseiarcus. Next base: position 5,071 of record DATDHT010000028.1, on the reverse strand, counting down.
TATTCCGCCGACGTCGAGATCGCGCAATATACGATCCCGGTGCTCCACCTGGAAGGCGAGCGTTGCTTCCAGTTGCGAGAGCAGCGTCCTCGCGGGATGCGTGTCATGCCCATCGCGCTCCAGCCGCTCCGCAAGATCGCGCTGCGCCCGAACGCGCTGCTCTCCGCCTGCAACGTGACTGTTGGCAAGCTCGAGATGCTCGCGGGCAATTTCGCGTTGGACTAAATTCATGACCAAAGCTGAACGCCTGACTTTGCGGCAGGTTCCCAACGAGGCGCTCCCGACTTGGCAGCCGTTACGCGTCGGCTCTCAGGGAGGGAGCAAGAACGGGAGGTTTCGCTTCTTCGCCTTGGGGGGCCGCTCCCGTCCGTTCCCCATTTCGCAGAGCTTCGCGCAAAGTTTCGACATGGCGGCGGCTTTGCCGGGACGTGCTCTCATAGGAATCGGCGGACAGCCGCAATCCGCCGCGCCGCGCTTCGTCCGCCATTTTCTTGGTGAGGGTCGCGCGCTCTTCCACGATCCGCAACGCCACGCGCATCGCTTCATCGACGGAATCCTCCTGCTGCGTGGCGAGCGATTCGGCGGTGTAGCCGTGACCGACCTGACAACGAAATCGGAGGGGCGGCCCACGCCTCATTTGCGACAGCACGCCGCCGCAGTCTGGACAGGATAGCGCAACCGGCTGCGCGAGCTCACTCATCAGGTCGGCCCCCGCCGGGCGTCCAAGCGCGATATCGACTTCCAATCGGATGTCGTCGGGCGGCGCAGGAGACCGATCGCGCGGCTCGCTCGTGAGCGTTTTGAGGAGCGCGCCGAGTTCGCCGATCGGCGTCTGGTAGTCGACATCGCTCGCGGCCAGCGCCGCCAACGGCATTTCTCGCTCCCTCGCCTCGATCGGACTTTGCACGACCGTCACACCGCCGCAGCGCTTGAGATCGGCAAGCCCCGAAGCGCCGTCATTCAACATGCCCGTCAGCACGACGCCGATCGCGCGGGACCCGTAGCTCAAACCGGCCGACCTCAACATGGGATCGATCGCGGGTCGCGCGAGGTTTTCCCGCGGCCCCCGCCCGAGCCTGATCGTATCATCCATAACGAGCAAATGGTGGTCCGCCGCGGCGACATAGATCCGGCCATGCGCCAGCTTCTGCCCGTCGCTTGCGGTCGTCACGGGAATCGCACATTTGGCGCCAAAGATGCCGGCCATGAGATTATGCCCGCGTGCGCCGACATGGACGACGATGCAGATGGCGGCGGGAATGTCGGCCGGAAGGGAGCCGCAAAGCTCTTTGATCGCTTCGATCGACCCCGCCGATCCGCCGATGGCTATCACGCGGTCCATACCAGCCTCCGACGCAGACCCCCCGGACGCGACTGTCTATCGTGCAGGGTACCGCCGATCGTTCAACGCGGTCGTCAAGGATTGTGTTCCGGGCGAAGCGCGTTGGGCGACAATCGATTGCAGAAAAGCAGAAATCGGGTTAAGCTTGGCTCATGAATAATCGCGCCCTTCCGCAGGCCTCGACCGTACGCTGCCGTCCCGGCGGCCTTACCGTCCGAGGAAAGCGCCAAGAAAAATTGTCCGCAGGTTTTCCCGCGTAACCCTCTGATAAGTCTCGATTCGGACGAGAGAATCCAAGGAAATCCAAGGAAATCCAACCCTCGTCAGCGGGGGTTTTCGCAGGGAAAGGGCACGCGCCAAGAAAATCCAAATCGAGCCGATGGAGCGTCCGCTCCGCTGCCGGGAAGCAGCCGGACCGTCTGCGCCCGCCCACGGCCAACGGCGCGTCATCCGTCGCTGGCCCGAGGCGGCGCGAGGATCTGATCCATCGTGCACTGCCGTGGCGCCTTGTCGGGCCTGAAGCGCATGAGCTTGGTCCCGTGGCGGAACCGCTCGCTCGTCACGTGGTCGTATCGGACCTCGACCACCAGCTCCGGCTTGAGCGGCTCCCATTCGCCGCTGCGCTCGGTGCTCCAGCGGCTGGGCCCACCGGGGGCCTTGCCGGTGAAACCTGGCGTTCCCTGCAATGCGCGAAGCTTTCGGGTCAGCGCCGCCCGCTCGTCATTGGCGATCGTGGAGGTGAAGCCGACGTGGTCCAGGAGGCCTTTCGTGTTGTACAGGCCCAGGAGCAAAGAGCCCACCTCGTCGCTGTGGCTCTGGTATCGAAAGCCTCCGACCACGCAATCGGCGGTGCGCAAGCGCTTGACCTTGATCATCGCGCGCTCGCCGGCGAGATATTGTCCGTCCAGCCTTTTTGCGACGACGCCGTCCCTCCCGTCGCGGCTGAAATCGTTGAGCCATTCCGTCGCCTCAGCGAGATCGCGCGTGCAGGGCGTAACGATGAGCTTGCCGGCAATCGCGGCCTTCTCGCCGAAGGCTTCGAGCGCGCTTCGCCGCTGAGTGAGGGGAAGGGCTTCGACCGCCGAACCATCGGGCCCGAGCAGCATGTCGAAAAGGATCAGTCGCGCCGGCGTTTCCTGGGATAGACGACGGATTCGGCTTGCCGCGGGGTGCAGCCTGGCCTGCAGCGCGTCAAAGGTCATGCGCCCGTTCAACTCGATGACCAGTTCGCCGTCGACGATAAATCGCTCGAATGGGACGTCCAGCAGCGTCGCCACCATTTCGGGGAAGAAGCGGCCGAGCGACGTCCCGGATTTTCCCCTTAGCTCGACCGCGTCGCCATCCTTGAAAGCCAGGCAGCGAAAGCCATCCCATTTCGGCTCGAATTGCCATTTCCCCGGTTCATCCGGAAGCGATTCCGCGGATCTCGCCTCCATCGGCGCGGTCGGCGAGGGTAAAACAGCGTACTCGCGCGTCCTTCGAGGGCTCATCCGCAAACCTCCGTTTCTCAGCCCGACGTTCCCGCAGCGTATGTCGCTCAACGAGCGCAAACCAGCCAGGTTCCAACCCCGACGTCTCGCGAGCCGCCAGCACTTGCGTTCAGAGCCCCCGGAACCGCTTCGTCAGATCGAAGTTTAATAAGGTCGAGGCCATGGCAGAATGGAGATGACGAATGACGCCGCGCGAATCCGAGCCGCAGAAGGAAACCGTCGAACGGGTCATGCACGAGTTCAAGCATGGCGAGCTTCGTTCGGGGACGAGCGGGCAAAAGGTCAAAAATCGCAAGCAGGCGGTGGCGATCGCTCTCAGCGAGGCGGGCGCGTCCAATGAGCAGACGCCAAAAGAGAACGAGGAGCATCTCCGCCATACAAAGGCGAAAGAGCGTCGTGGCGAAACCGCGAGGGACGAGGCCGAAGGAAAGCCGCCGCGCCGCAAACGATCCGCCCGGTAGGGCTCGCGCCTTGCGATCGCGGTGAGAAAGCTCGAAGGCGGCTTCTAAAGGGTGTCGGCGACCGAGGCCGAACCGGTCGGCGGAATTTCTTGCGGTCGTGGCGGCGTCACCACCTCAGGTCCCGGAGGAATGACGACGTCGGGACCCGGCTGGGGTAAATCGGGACCCTTCTCGGGTTGAGGCTCTTCCAATGGCGTGGGCGGACGGACCACGTCAGGCTTAGGGGCAGGTATGGGTTGGTCGGGCCGCGGAGTCGGCATGGTTCCGTTCCTCTACGCCGAAACAGGTTGCGGCTTGCGCGGAAGATGGCGCTTGGCCGCCGGACACCGGCGCCGTGGAGAACTCGGGGCGCAGCCGTTCGTTCCTGCCGGAGAACATGGAATTCGCGCCTACCGGTCTCTTAATTCGTTTAGGTTTGGCGATTGGCCGCTCCCCTCGCGATCAGGGCAGCCAGGCGCTAGTCCGTCCACTCCCACCCGAGAACGCCTTCCCGACCGACGACTTCCGCCACAACCGGAGGAACGCCGTGTTCCTCACGGAGCGCCAAGCGCCGGACCGAACAGCGGAGCTCCTCAACGCGAGCGACCGCATCCTGCTTGACACCGAAACCGGAAATTTCCAGGTCGGCGGCGCGAAGGGTCGACATTGCCGCGGCTGCATCGTACTCGCCGATCGTCCACTTAATGAGTAGGCCGGAGGCTCGCTCTTGTTTGAGCTTCCGCTCGAGGAGCTTCAACGCGCGAAGAATGAGAAGAGCGAGTACGCCCCCGGCCACGCCAAGACCAATCTGTCCGCCGCCGAAACACAAACCAATGACGGTTACGAACCAGAGCGTGGCGGCGGTCGTGACGCCATGGACCCGAGAGCCGCGTTTCAGGATGGCTCCGCCGCCGATGAAGCCCACACCGGTCAGAATGCCGAGCGGCAAGCGCATGAGGTCAAGCACGACAAACGAGTCGGAGCTTTTTCCGACGCTATTCATCAACCAGTTCGCCTGGAGCATGGCCAGGCAGGCGGCCAGGGCGACAAGAAGCGAGGTTCTCAGACCCGCTGAATGCCCCTCGACATCCCGATCAAAACCGATCGCTCCGGCCGCTAAAATGGTGAGCGCGATCCGCAGCGCGACATCCGGCCATGTCAAGGTCAAAGTCATGGGTCAGCCGAGGTCGCTTCTAGGGCTGCGTGCGTCCTTCGTCGATCGGCGCAGGCGAGCCATCGCCGAGCCGGTTGTAAGCTGATCCGAGGACTTCGATCCGGATCTCGCTCCCCGTGCGCAAGTCCCCCGCAGCCTCGGCAACGGCGACTTCGTAGGCGGCTTCCTGCGAAACATAGCTCATGCCGGACTCGCCGTCGCGAGTGACCAACCACTTTTCGCCTCTCGGCGCCACTTTGTAAGCTACAACGGGCATTGCCTTGTATCCTTGACGTCCCGCTCCGATAAACCCGGAATCGTCTGAAGGGTTCCCCTTCGTCCGGGATCCCTGGCGCCCCGGGCGCCAAAGGCGGATGACCCCGTTGAAAAGCGAGAGCGGCCGTGCGGCCCTCAACAATGGCCGCTCGAGCGGCACGAGACCGCGCACTGAGATATCTGATCGTCACGGCCGGCGGGCTGGCGTAGCCGCCATTTTACCGGCGCCCGAGCTGCGGGCGCACATTGTCGAGCGTCCACGGGCTCGCCTTGGACCAGTCCGTCTCGTTGCTCTCGGCATAAAACTCCCGCCCGCTCTCGGCGACGATTCCGATGCTGATGAGATCGATGGTGTACGGCCTCGCGATGA
>DATDHT010000027.1:0-6072 GCA_036521435.1 Roseiarcus sp. | reverse complement strand
CGCGCTCTCTTCATGCCGCCGCGGTTCGCCGACATTGCGGGCCGCGACATCGCGCTGCCGATCGGCTGCGGACAGACGTCGCCGCCGCCTTCCATCGTCGCCGCAATGGTCGCCGCGCTCGAACTCAAGCCCGAGCACCGTGTCTGCGAAATAGGAACCGGAACAGGCTATTGCGCGGCGCTCTTGGCCCAGCTGGCGAACGCGGTCGTGTCGCTGGAACGGTTCCAGACGCTGGCTTTGGAGGCGGCGGCGAGGATCAAGGCCTTCGGGCTCGCCAACGTAACGGTGGTCTGGGCCGACGGCTTCGAACATCACCTTTCGGGCGAGCGCTTCGATCGGGTCGTTGTCCATGGCCTCATCGAGCCGCCGGCCGAAGCGTTTCGCCGTCTGGTCCGTCCGGGCGGCGTTCTGGTTGCAGTCGTCGACGGCCCGGAACGGGCCGAGCAGCACATTGTCAGACTGACCGATACGACGGGCGTAGCGGGCGGGGCTCGCGACCTGGGTCCGGCTCGCGCCATGAGGCCGCTCGAGCACGGGCTGGCGCGGGCGCTGTAGCGGCGCTTCATTTTGGTTCCTCACACCCTCGTCCAGAGGAGCGCCGAAGGCGCCTTGAGGCACGAGGCCGGTGGGAAAGCGGTGGATCCAATTGCAATGCGCTGTAGCCGCAACGCGCACATTGGGCGCGCGAATTTCGACATAATTGTCAACCGGCGATTCATCTTAAACCTTCCCTTAACTCGATCGGCGCAAGCTGCATTTGTATGGTGTCGCGTGGGCGTGGGTGGAAGCCGATGAGTGATTGTGTTGCGGGGGTAAAGGGGCGCGCGTTTCCGCGTCTCGCGCTGGCTGGGCTGGGCCTCATTTTCCTGTCGGGATGTTCGTCCGACGTCACGCGCTTCAACCAAAGCGACAGTCCGTTCACCAATCCGTTCGCGAGCAACACGACTCACGCGGCATCGACGTCCGGCGTGACCACGTCGCCGCTCGCGCAAGGGGCGCCTGCCGCGTCCGGGTCGCACATGGCTTCGCTCTCGAAGCCGCAGGCGGTGGGTGGATCGGCCGCGGGTTGGACCGCCGCCGGCGGCTCGCCGATCGTCGTCGCCAACGGCGAGACACTGGACACGATTTCGGGCCGCTACGGCGTACCGGCTTCTGCGCTTCTCGCCGCCAACGGCTTTTCGAGCGCCTCCGAGGTGAAGAGCGGGACGCACCTGGTGGTGCCCGTGTATCACGCCGATGGCCGCGCGGTCGCCAGCACTGAGAAGGAAAAGGCCGAGAGGAAACACGACACGGACGTCGCGGATGCTGACCTCTCCAAGTCCGCGAGGAAGGCGAAGGACAAGGAGAAAGAGAAGACCGCCAAAGCCGAGAAGGCCGCCAGGGAGGCTGAGAAGTCTGCGTCAAAGGACGCCAAAGAGTCCAAGGGCGCGGCGGTCGCAGAGGCCGAGCCGTCCAAGTCGTCGGAAGTGAAAAAGCCACCGATCGACAAGACGCCGACGGGCAACCTCGAATCGGGCGCGGCGCAATCGAAGACCGCGTTGACCGGCGCGCAGGCCGACGCCGCCGGCACGGAGCCGGAATTCCGCTGGCCGGCGCGCGGCCGCATCATTCAGGGGTTTAAATCAGGCGGCAACGACGGGATCAACATTTCCGTGCCGGCCGGAACGTCGGTTCGGGCGGCCGAGAACGGCGTCGTCGTCTACTCGGGCGACGGCCTCAAGGGTTACGGCAACCTCGTCCTCATCAAGCATCCGAACGGCTTCGTATCGGCGTACGGCAACAATGGCGAACTCGACGTGAAGCGAGGCGAAACGGTCAAGCGCGGGCAGGTGATCGCCAAGTCCGGCGACACCGGCAACGTCAATTCGCCGCAGCTTCACTTTGAATTGCGCAAGGGATCGACGCCGGTCGACCCGACGAGCTATCTCGCCGGGCTCTAGGCCCAGGCCAAGAGTGGCGAGGGTCCGGCCCTCCACCGGACCTTCAGCGGCCGACCTCCGAGGAACCCCAGGCACACGTTTAATCCTTTGAGCGGCCAATGAGGGCGGCGGGTCCAAAGACAGGCCCGCCGCCCTTGATTTTTACGTTATCGCGAAGCCGCGTGAGACCGTTGTGATTGTTTCGTTAGCGGCCGATAGCGTCGGAATTTCTTCAGTCGCCGCCTTCCACAAGACGTCGTGATCAATGTCGAAATAGGTATGGATCAACCTATCCCGCATCGCAACGATCTCGCGCCAAGGAATAGAAGGAGCAGCGGCTCGCGTCTCAGGGCTCACCCTCGAGGCGCCTCGCCGAAGATCTCGGCCGCCCGAACGAGTGCGAAGCGAAGCATGAGATCGATTTCAAGCTCGGCTCGGCTGCGTCAGGATACGAAGCGCTCGCACGCCTCGGCCGCTTCGATCATGTGGCGAATACGAATCGCGTCGTCACGCCGCATATTGGATCGTGGCGGTTTGCAGCACTTCATCGCGGAAGTAACGGCTGAGATCCTGCGCTGTTCGCAAGTCGACCTTCCGCCCGTTCAGGAGCGATGACAGCTCGATTTCAATTCCTGCCATACCGATCAGGCCTGGCTTGGCGTGGGGCTCGAACTCGACGAGCAGGTCGAGATCGCTATCGGTCAGCGCTGTCCCCTTCAGTGCGGATCCGAACACGGACAACCGCCGAATGCGATGCTTTCGGCAAATGGAGGCCAGAACCTTAGCGTCGGGGAACAGCGCGTCTTGCATGCCAATTCTTAAGCGAGAACTTCGCCTGGAAACAAGCCGCTGTCCGACCGTGTCGACGCCGCCGTCCCTCGGCGGGTCCAAAGACAGGCCCGCCGCCCTTGATTTTATGCTCCCAAGCGGAGAGGGAGAGCGATGCATGCCCGTCCCCTCGATGCGTTCGCCGCCACGCTCGTCTTCGCGCTTTGTGTCGTGTGGGGCTTCAATCAGGTCGTCGTCAAACTTGCGCTCCCCGATGTGGGGCCGATCGCGCAGACCGGCATCCGCTCAGGGATTGGGGCGCTGTGTGTGATTGCCTACGCGCTCGCCACGAAGCGCCGCATCTTCGAGATTGACGGGACGGAGGCCGCGGGGGCGCTGGCCGGCGCGTTGTTCACCGCTGAATTCATCGCGCTTTACGAATCGTTGCGCTTCACCACCGCCGCGCGAGCGACCGTGTTTATCTATGCCGCGCCTTTCTTTGTCGCCGTCGGGGCGGCGTTCCTGCTTCGGGACGAGCGGTTGAGGCCGATCCAGTGGGCAGGGCTGGCCTTCGCCTTTCTTGGCGTCGCTTGCGGCTTCCTGGGGCGTGCGAACGGCGGCAGCCTCGTCGGCGATGCGCTCGCGCTCCTGGGTGCGGTCCTCTGGGCGGCGACGACGATCGTCATCAAGGCGACGCCGCTCCGACGCATCGACCCGATCAAGGTGCTGCTCTATCAGATCGGATTTGCAGCGGTCGTTGCGCCGCTTGTGGCCTACGCTTTCGGCGAAGCGTGGCCGACGCATCTGACGACGACGTCGGTTGTCGCCCTGCTATGGCAAGGCGTCGTCGTGGCTGGCGTCAGCTATGCGCTCTGGTTCTGGACGCTCACGCGTTACGCCGTGGCCGAGCTTTCGGCCTTGACCTTCATCACCCCGCTGGTCGGCGTGCTCGCCGGCTGGCTCGTGTTCGGCGAGACTCTGAGCTGGGGGTTTTCGCTCGCGATCGTGCTGGTTCTCGCCGGGCTCGCGCTCGTCAACTGGCCGCGCGGGGCGCCGGTTGGGTGAGGGCCAGGCAGCATCCCCTCGACTTGGGTTTGGCCGGTCTTTTGGATTGTCTTGGATTCCGTCCGGTGTGTCGCAAAAACTACGGTTTATGAGGGTTGGATTTCCTTGGATTTCCTTGGATTCTCTCGTCCAAAACGAGATTTATCAATGGGTTACGCGGGAATTTCGACGGAAAAATTTTCCTGTCGCTTTTTCCTTTGCATGAGCCGCGCCGGAATGGCCATCCCAGCTTTGGTATAGGAAAGCGCAGAATTGCTCATAGGCCAAGCTTAATCTGATTTCTGAGTATCTGCAAGGAATTGTCGTCCGAGCCGCCTTACGCGCGGTCCGGCTCCTTGCACAATGCGGGGGTGGGAACCGACGAACGCAAGTCGCGCTGGGCTACTTGCCGCCCAGCGTCGCGTTGAAGAACGCAATGGCCTCATCGATCGCCGTCTCATGCGTCGCAGCGCGCGGGACTTCTGTCGGGCAGACGGGGATCATGGCGTCCCCGGCGGGGGTGCATTCGGCGATGAAGTCGTAATGGCCGACATGGGGCAGCGCCGTGAGTTTGGCTCCCGGAATGAGCGCCGCGGCGACTTCGCCGTTGGTTGCGGGCGGGGCGACCTTGTCAGCGTCGCCAAGGAGAATCCTCACCGGCGGCCGCAAGCTCTTCAGGCTCTCGGGATCGAGGCTCTGGACGATGGCCGGGGCCATCACGAAGGCGGCCTTGACGCCAGGGATACTGAGATCGTCCTTAAGGTGCGCGAGGGCGGGGGCGACCGATGGCTCGGCAAGGAACTGCTCGACGTCGGAGCGCGAGAATTGAAACTCCTTCTGCGGCGCGCAGACCCCGTCATCCGGATGGGCCGAGCAGAATCGCTGAAACCGCAAGGGATCGACGCGGGCGCCGGCTTCGACGAGAGTTGTGAATCCGCCGGCCGAGAAGCCCGCGGCGCCGAGCCGGTCAAGGTCGAGATGGGGAGCGATCTGTGGATCACTCTTCGCCTTGTCGAGCGCGGCAGCAAGATCGCCGGGCCTCTCCCAGTTTAGGACCGCGCCGGCGAGGGTCATCGGGTCGCGCCCGTTGTTGCCTGGGTGATCGACGGCAATCACGATAAACCCATGCCGCGCGAGAGCCGTTCCGAACCACGCCATGATCCGCGCCGTGCCGCCGAATCCGTGCGAAAACAGGATTACCGGGCGCGGCCGGGCGTCCTCGAAGGGGGCGTCAGGCGCGGCCGAGCCGGGTGTGAAGACGGGGTTCCCCGGAGGGCCGATGTCGAGCGGCGCCTCGACCGCATTGGGCGCGGCCGGATACCAGACCGTGATTCGGAGCTCGTCGCCGTGGGAGGCGTTGCGCAGCGTGGCTGACGCTTCATGAGCGACAAGATGGCGCTCACCGACCGTGGCGGCTGCGGCGGGACTCGCCGCAAGCGCCGCCAAAAGTATGGCGAGAATCGTGTTGGCGAGTCGTGCGCGCATGGTCTTAAGACCTCGGCTAGAGGACTAGGCGGCTTTCCGGAAAGGCCGGCTCAAATCGCAGTCCAGCTTCTGACTTCGTTCGCGCTCGCTTACAATGCGTCCGGCTCGGCAACCGCGCGTCGCCTAACGATCAGCCGCCCGCCGCGTCGAGCGGCTTGCCCAGCCGGCCGGCGAGATCCTGAATGAACTGCCAGGCCGTGCGCCCTGACCGCGAGCCGCGCGTCGTCGCCCATTCGAGCGCCTCGGCTTCGAGCTGGGCGGCTAGTTCCTCGAGGCGGAAGTGTTTCGCGTAGCCATGGACCATGGCGAGATAATCGTCCTGGCTGCAATGATGGAAGCCAAGCCAGAGGCCGAAGCGATCGGAGAGCGACACTTTCTCCTCGACCGCCTCGCCCGGATTGATGGCGGTCGAGCGCTCGTTGTCCATCATCTCCCGCGGCATGAGGTGACGGCGGTTGGAGGTCGCATAGAAGAGCACGTTGGCAGGGCGGCCTTCGATGCCGCCCTCGAGCGCGGCTTTCAGCGACTTGTAGGATGTATCGCCGGCGTCGAACGACAGATCGTCGCAGAAGACGATGAAGCGATAGGGCGCGTCGCGCATGAGGGTCATCAGCCCCGGCAGGCCCTCGATGTCCTCGCGATGGATTTCGACCAGTTTCAGACGCCCCGCGACGTCGTCCTCGCGATTGATGGCTGCATGCGCCGCCTTGACCAGCGACGACTTGCCCATGCCCCGCGCGCCCCACAGAAGCGCGTTGTTGGCGGGGAGAGCGCGGGCGAAGCGCTGCGTGTTCTCGACCAGAAGGTCGCGCACCCGGTCGATCCCGCGCAGGAGCGAAATGTCGACCCGGTTGAC
>DATDHT010000026.1:0-4324 GCA_036521435.1 Roseiarcus sp. | reverse complement strand
AATTGCGAAATCGGCCATGGCGCAGAGCTCCAGTTCTACAGTTTGCGACGTCCAGGTCACAACGCAACGATGAGTTTGAAGAAACCAGCCGCAACCATCTGGCGTCGAAGGATGCAATATAGGCAAGCAACCTATTCACTTCTGCCTCAGCTGCCTCGAATCCCCGATGGGCGGTTCACACTGCCGGGGCCTTCTCGTGGGGCTGGCTTTTGCGGTCCACGCCTCGTTGTATTCACGCCAAGCTAAAGCGAGCTTGTCCACCGGTGTGTGATCTGCATCACGTTCGGCGGCCGCGAGCCGCAGCGATCGCAACTCTGCTAGACTCCCGTCGCATCGGGGGTCCACGTGGAAAACACTGCTGCAGAAGGCGCCAAACCGCCCTCCTTCTTGAGCCATCTCTTCTCCGACCGGCGAATCGCGCCGATGCTGGCGCTCGGTTTCGCGCTCTATGAAGCGAAGGTGCCGATCGCGACGATCGGCCTGATGAGCGAGTTCACCCTCGCTTACAAGTTCAAGTTCGTGTGGGCGCCGTTTCTTGATCGCTACGACGCGCCCGTCTTCAGCCGCCTCCTGGGGCGAAGGCGAGGCTGGATTGTCGTTTCTCAAATTGGCGTGATGGCGGCGCTGGCCGGGGTTGCGCTTGGCGATCCAGGCCATTGGCTCGCCTGGACGGTGGCGTTTTCCCTCGCGCTCGGTTTCGCCGGAGCGACTCAGGACGTGGTGATCGATGGCTGGCGCATCAACGTGGCGCCGGTCAAACGCCAGGCGCTGATGGCGTCATGGTCGGAGGTCGGCTATCGTTTCGGCGTCCTCGCCGCTGGCGCAGGGGCGCTGTTGCTGGCGGATCGGGTCGGATGGCGCGCCGCCTACCTTTGCATGGCTCTACTGATGGCGCCTGGCATGCTCGCGGCTTTCTTCGCCCCAGAGCCGGAATCGGACAAGACCGCGACGCAGGCGCCGCTGAGTTTCGTTTCAACAATCGTCGCCCCGATCCGGGAACTGATCACGCGACTTGGACCCTTGGCTGTGCCGATCCTGGTGCTGGTCGCAGGCTTTCGCATGCCCGGCTACATATCGAGCGCGATGGCCGTGCCATTGTTCAAGAGCCTGCACTACTCGGACACGGATATCGCCACGGTGACAAAACTGTTCGGCTTCTGGGTTGGGCTCGGCGGCACTTTTCTCGCAAGCACCATCATCCCCCGTCTCGGCATGATGGCGAGCCTGCTCGTTGGCACATTGTCAGGCTCCGCCTCGCATCTGGCCCTGGCTTACCTCGCCGCTCATGGCGATCATGGCGGCAACGAGTTCTGGACCTTCGCCTTCGCCGTCAGCCTCGACAGTTTCGCCTATGCGTTCGCTTCGATCGTGCTCATCACCTATATGTCGTCGCTGGCGTCGACCCAGCTTGCGGCCAGCCAATACGCGCTCCTGACCTCGATCTGCGCGTTGCCAGGCAGCCTGCTTGCGGGCGTTTCGGGTTTTGTCGTCGAGCGACTGGGCTTCGAGCATTTCTTCGTCGAGACCTCGCTCATTGGCGCGCCAGTCGCAATTCTGTGCTGGTGGGTCTGGCGCCAGCAGGCCGCGATGACAGCGCAAGCAGCCGTCGCGCCATAGGTCTGACGGTTCCTAAGCGTGGGCCGTTTAAACGGCCGATACGGTTGTCCTTCTCGAGGCCCGGTAGGCAAGGTCGCCAAGGCCCGCGAGTCCGGCCAGTCATCGCCCAAGTCGAGGGTTTCGGAACCAGCGACGCCGCGGGATCGAGCGTCACCTCTCATGCCCCGCCTACCAGCCGCTTCTGCAGGAAGATCCGCTTGTGTCCGGGCGGATAGTCGAGTTCGCCAAATACCGTATAGCCGAGCCTGGGATAGAAGCCCGGCGCCTGGAAGCTGAAGGTGTCGACCCAGGCCGAGTGGCAGCCGCGCTCGACCGCCCTGCCCTCCGCGCCGGCCATGAGCCTGCGCCCGATTCCTTTGCCCCGCAGCGCATCGCTGACCCAAAGGTAGCGGATGAAAAGCCAGCCGGAATAGGTTTCGCCCGCGAGCCCCGCGACAACGCTCGCCCCGTCGCGGGCGAACACGGCAAGAGGCTGCCATTGCTGATGGCCCGGCCATCGGCTCTCGTTGAACGCTTCGAGGCCGTTCGGCAGGACCTCGACATCCGCGTCGCTCGGCGCGTCCTCAACGTCGAACAGCAGGCGGGAAGATTGAATCATCGCTTCCTCACGAGCCCTGCGGGTTCAACCGCCAGGAGGCGCGGACGACGCCCTCGAGGTCGGCGAAACGCCCGACGATCGCCTCGAGCGCCAGCTCCCGCCTTTTGTGCGAGGTCACGGTAGCGGTCACGTCGACCCGGCCCGTCTCGCCCGCGAAAGCGCTGTCCACCTGGCTGAAATTCAGCTCCGGAACGGCCGTAATATCCTGCACGAGCTGGATGCGAATATCGGACGCGCGCGCCGGCCGGCATTCGATCGAGATCACGTAATGCTGTGCTTCCTCCGACATTTCCAACGGGTGTCGATTGATGGCGCTGACCAGCGGCCTTAAACCCACGTTGACCGCAATCACCAAAACCGCCGCCATGAGGCCGTGGAGCCCCATCCCCTCGCCCGCGAGGAGGCCGACCGCGGCCGAGCACCAGAGGGTCGCTGCGGTGTTGAGGCCCCGCACATTAAGACCCTCCTTGAAGATCACGCCCGCGCCAAGAAAGCCGATGCCGGTCACGACCTGGGCCGCCATCCTCGTCGCGCCGTCATGGTCGCCAACGGCGCGCGCATAGGTGATGTAAATCGCCGACCCGAGCGCGACCAACGTGTTGGTCCTCAAGCCTGCGAGGTGCTGGCGCCACTGGCGTTCGAGACCGATCGACGCGCCGAGGCAGGCGGCGATGAAAAGATTGAGGCCGGCTTGGGCGAGCGCTGTGGCCATGGGCCCCCTCGGGTATGGGCGGGCGATACCCTTAAATCGGTAAAGGAAATGCCCCAATTCGCCACGAATCATTCACGTCAAATTCAGATAATAAGATCATAATCCGATGACGGTCGGAAACCTGGAGGCAACCATGGTCTTACGCATTCTGTCCCGCGGCGCGATCGCCGCCGTGGTCGGCGCGGCGATGCTCTCCGTCTCAAGCGCGCCCTCGTCCGCTTTCACACTCTCGTCCCCTTCGCTAGAACAACCGGTCATTGGCGCAGACGTTCAGTCCGTTTGGTGGCATGGCGGTTGGCACGGTGGGTGGCATCGCGGATGGGGCGGCTGGCATGGCGGCTGGCATCGCGGATGGGGCGGCTGGCGCGGCGGCTGGCATAGGGGATGGGGATGGCGCGGAGGTTGGGGACCTCGTTACGGCTTCGCTCCGGTCTATCATTGCTGGTGGGGTCCGTGGGGCCGCCGCTGCGGCGTCTGATGAGGCTCGGTTCGCCGCTTGACGAAGGGCGCTAGCCCTCCATCTTCTCCAATAGCGCCTCGGACACCTCGAAGTTCGCGGTGACGGTCTGGACGTCCTCGTTGTCTTCGAGGGCGCCGATGAGGCGCACGATCTTTTCGCCCGCCTCGTCATCGACGGCGACTGTGTTCTGAGGCCGCCAGGCAATCGAGGCTCTGAGCGGTTCGCCGAACTTCGTCTCCAGGGCTTTCTGCGCGTCGCGGAGCGCGGCGACCGACGTGATGACCTCGTGCTGTTCCGGGCCCGACGCCACGTCGTCCGCGCCGGCGTCGATCGCTGCCTCGAGCATTGCCTCGTCGTCCGCGACCTTGCGGCCGAAGACGATCAGCCCCACCCGATCGAACATGAATGAAACCGCGCCCGTTTCGGCCAGCGCACCACCGGCTTTGGTGAAATAGGAGCGCACTTCGCCCGCGGTGCGGTTGCGGTTGTCGGTCAGCGCCTCGACGATCACCGCCACCCCGCCCGGAGCGTAGCCCTCGTAGCGCACCTCGTCATAATTCTCGGTGTCCGCCGAGGACGCCTTCTTGATCGCCCGATCGATATTGTCCTTGGGCATGTTCTCGGCTCTCGCCTCGAGCACGGCGGCGCGCAGCCGCGCGTTCATCGCCGGGTCGGGCAGGCCGAGCTTGGCCGCGACCGTGATTTCGCGCGCCAGCTTGGAGAAGAGCTTGGAGCGGATCGCGTCCTGCTTGCCCTTCTTGTGCATGATGTTCTTGAACTGACTATGGCCGGCCAGATTCGCCTCGGTTGACCCTTTAATTGCGCTGGGATGGGGGTTGGTGATAACCTGTGGCCCGTATACGCCCGGGCCGACGGGTAGGGAAGCTTGGAAACGCGTTTGTCTGGCGGTGGCCCGGGACTTTCGCCAGCTCGTCTC
>DATDHT010000025.1:0-3076 GCA_036521435.1 Roseiarcus sp. | reverse complement strand
CGCGCCGGGATGAGCCCGACATGACCGACGACCGGAATGCCTTCGGCGGCGAGTTTCGTGATCGTCTCGAGACTGCCGGCGCAATAGAACGCGTCCCCGCCGATCATCAGGTTCTTGTGCGCGGCGCGCAGATAGTCCTCGTAGGTGCAGTGCTGACCGTAGATGAGCCCGACCTGAACAAAACAGTCGCCCGCCGCCTCGCGCATCGCGGGTGACCAAAGGTGCTCGACGATCGACAGAATATCGATGCTGGCGGCCGAGGCGGCAGCCGCTTCTTCGGGCGTTTCGACGAACAGCATCGTCAATTGCCGCTTGCCCTTGAGCTTGCGCAAGTCGTGGACCGTCAGCCGTGTGTGTTTCGTCAGAGCCATGCCATCCCCTCCATGTGTCCGCGACCGGTAGGCCAAGGGGCCGTGAAGCGCAAACACGCTACGTCCACGAGAACGACTCGAAGCCGCCCGGCCAGCGGCGCGCGCCGTGGACGACGGCTAGAATCTCAACGTCACCGCCAAGCACGCGATAAGGAACAACGTAAGGCGTGCCGCCCACGACGAGCTCACGCGTCTCGGGTAGCCGGCCCGGCCTCCCGAGGTTTGGATGATCGCGCAACGCGTCGACGGAAGCGACAAGGCTGACCACGATTCGTTCGGCGGCGACTGGATTGTCGCGCGCGATAAAGTCTCCAATCGCTTCCAGATCCGCGAGCGCGGGGCGCGTCCAATGGATCCTCACCCCTTTGCCGAATACTTCCCGACCACGCGCGCAACATCGTCGTCACTGGCGAAATCGCCTCGATGAGCGGCCGCTATTCCCGCCTCAATCTTGCCGATCTGCCAGGCGTTCAGCGCGATATACTCTTCGATCGCCTTGGCCGCGAGCCAGCTGCGCGAGCGCTCGGTCTTCTCGGCAAGCTGGTCCAGTGCGTCGAGCGTCGCCTCGTTGAGTCTGAGCGTGAAAGCTGACATCACCGCAAACCTCTTCGGCTGAGTTCACAGTGAACCTAAGCGCACCTAGCAAGCCGCGCAAGGGTTCTCCCAGTCGCCGGGGGTCGCAGGCAGATTGGCCTCATCGCCTCGGATAACGCTCGCTTAGGAGCTCAAAGAGCGCCCGCGCCGCCTGGATCTCGCCGCCCGCGGGTCCATGGGGGCGCGGCTTCGGATTCCAGGCGTAGACGTCGAAATGCGTCCAGGATCTAGCCTTCTCAACGAACCGCCGAAGAAAGAGGGCGGCGGTGATCGAGCCCGCCATCCCAGCCCCTGTGCCCGAATTGCTGATATCGGCGACCGCTCCCTCGATCATCGCGTCGTAGGGCCGCCAGAGCGGCATGCGCCAGAGCGGATCGCGCACGCGTGCGGAATGGCTGGCGATCGCGCCTGCAATCGCGTCGTCGTCGGTGTAGAAGGGCGGCAGGTCCGGGCCGAGCGCGACCCGCGCGGCGCCGGTCAGTGTGGCGAAGTCGAACATCAGCTCCGGCGCGTCCTCATCCGCAAGCGCGAGCGCGTCGGCGAGGATCATCCGCCCTTCGGCGTCGGTGTTGCCGACTTCGACCGAAATCCCCTTGCGGCTGACGATGACGTCGCCCGGTCGCATCGCGGGGGCCGAGATTGCATTCTCGACGATTGGGATCAGCGTCCTCAAGCGAAGATCAAGCCCCGCCTCCATGATCATCCGCGCCAGCGTCAGCGCGGTCGCCGCTCCTCCCATGTCCTTGTTCATCAGTTCCATGCCGGACGCCGGCTTGATGTCGAGGCCGCCGGTGTCAAACGTCACGCCTTTGCCGATAAGCGAGACTTTCGGCGCGTCCTCCCGACCCCAGGAAAAGTCGACGAGCCGCGGCTCTTCGGCGCCCGCGCGCCCGACCGCGTGGATGAGGGGAAAATTGGCGCCGATGAGTTCGTCGCCGCGCACCATACTGACGCTGGCGTCGAAATGCTCGGCGAGCCTGACCGCCTCCTGTTCAAGCGCGTTGGGGCCGAGGACATTGGCGGGCGCGTTGACGAGGTCGCGTCCGTAGGCGATCGACTCCGCGATCCGCTGAATCCGGATCGCGTCGACCCCGTCGGGCGCGACGAGGTGGGGCGTCGGCGCCTTGCTCGCCTTGAAGCGGTCATACCGATAGAGCGCGAGCAGGAAGCCGAGCGCGGCAAGATCGGCGTCCTGAGGCGTGTTGGCGAACCGGTAAACGCCTTCGGGCAGCGAGGTTGCGAGCCTGCCGGGGCCGAACGGATCGTGCGTGGGGGCGTTGGCTTCGTCCACCCCGAACAGGACGGCTGCGAGGGCGCCGCCCTCGCCTGGGAGAAGCTGCATGCGTCCGGCCTTCGGCTGGAAGCCGCAGCGTTCGGCGAAGGCCACGGCTGCCGCGCCGATCGTCGATTTGATCGTCGGCCAGTTTTCCGCGCTGACCAGCCATACCGGCGTCGCGTCAGGCGTTGGCGAAGCAAATGCGAGCAAGGGCTCGGGCCTCCATCGGACGAGCAATGTCAGAGGCGGCTTAGCCTGATTTCCCGGCTTGGCATAGGCTGCAGCTCTCGCGCGGGACGGCGAGGCTTGACTTGCCTTCGCCCTTGCGGTGGTTAGGGCCGCGCACTCAAATTAAGCGCCGCTCGGCCAACTTCCCGAGCGCGCGTTGAGGAGGATTGATTGGCCGAGCCAAGCGTGAATTCGAAGGTTCGCCTGCTCGGGGACGTTGGGACGAGCGAAAAGCCCGTCTTAACGACGCTTGGCAAGACCCCGGCGCAATCGGCCGCGCCGCCCGTTTCGATCGCGCCCCCTCTGCCTGCGCCCAGCCGGGCTGAGCCGATCTTCCTCGGCGATTCTACCGACGGGGCGGACCTCCTGAACGCCGGCCAGATCGTGCAGCCGTTGGCGCATCTTTGCGTGACCCATCAGGTCCAGACGCCGTTTCTGGCGGCGATTCTGGGACCGTCCGGCGCCGGCAAGACCTTCGCGTTGAGACGTCTCACGCATATGATTGAACAGCTCAGCGCTTCGGCGACGACAAGCGGGCCGGCGCTTCAGCGAGTCGTGCTGGCGCGCGTCGACGCTTCGATCGGTTCCGACGCGCCAGTGGCGATCG
>DATDHT010000024.1:0-14288 GCA_036521435.1 Roseiarcus sp. | reverse complement strand
GCGTAAGCGGCGCCGCGGGGATGCGGCCGGCGGCGGCGGCGTTCCTGGCGAAGGAGACGGCGATCGCCTCGGCGCAAAGCGACGCCTCCGCGACCGCCAGGCTCCCATCTTCTCGCACGTATCTGTCGCTGCAGCGTTGCTGGCGGGCCTGGTAGTTTCTCTTCTGCGCCGGCGTGAGGCGGTCGAGAAACAGGGCTTCGCATTTCTCGATGACGGCCCCGCTCAAGCGCGCATCGCCGCTCGATCCCCAGGAGCAGGCGTCATGGAGCTTGTGCGCGGTCTCGCAGCTCGGAGCCGCCCGCAAATCCTCTTCGAAGATCGGCGCGTCCCCGGCCGGGCACTTCGCTTCGGCAAAGGCCGGCCGGGGGACGAAAGCCCATCCAAGAACGAGCATCGACGCGAGCATGAGTTTCGACATCGGCAATCAGCCTCCTCCGAGAGTTGCGCCATGCGCAACCCGCAGAAGCGGCACAATTAACAGATTGTTCGTAGGCTTTGCGAGACTTACGAATGTCATGCCGATGACTAGGCGCCTCCGACGAGCGCGGGCGCGAGAGCTTAGCCCGGCCGCCCCGCGCCCGGCGCAATCCGCGCCGAAACGCCGGGGCGGCGCCCGCTAGCCGATCGGTCGCTAAGCTCAGACCCGCTCGAGCCGTACATGCGCGAGGCCGGCCCCGCGGAAGCCGAGCACGCTGGCCGCGGCGGGTGAGACATCGATGATGCGGCCGCGAATGAACGGCCCCCGGTCGACGATTTTCAGGATGGCGCTGCGGCCATTATCCAGATTGACCACCCTCACTCGGGTTCCGAAGGGAAGAGTTTTGTGGGCTGCAATCAGCCCAGAGAAATGTGGATTGAGATAATATGAGGCTATACCCAACTGACTGGCGGCCGCTACGTTCGTAAATCCAACCATGGCCGCACACACAAGCATGACTTTCCGCATTCATTACACCTCATTTTTCAAACACTACGAAACCCCTCTGGAGCGGGTGTGAGGCCAAAACAAGGCGTTGTTATTTTCCGCTCTGACGATGCTTTACTCGATTTGACATGGGGGCAGGAATATGCAGGACGGCAAAACCGATTTAGATTGCGGCCATCCCGCGAACAGGAATGGCGTTGCGGCAAAGGGAGACGGTTCGAATGAAGGTGCTTATTATCGGCGCGGCAGGCATGATCGGGCGCAAATTGACCGCGCGCCTGGTCCGCGACGGAAAACTCGCTGGCAAGGCCATCACCAACGCGCATCTCGTCGATGTCGTCGCGCCGCGGCCGCAACCGAACGCGCCCTTCACGGTGACCCTCGACGCCTTCGACATCGCCGCCTCCTACGTTGCGTCAAAACTTGTCGCGCCGCGGCCCGACGTCATTTTCTTGCTGGCTTCGGTGGTCTCGGGCGAAGCGGAGGCGGATTTCGACAAGGGCTACGCCATCAACCTTGGAGGAACCCACGCGATCTTCGAGGCGATCCGGCGCGAGCAGGCCTTGTCAGGCGGCGCCTACAAGCCGCGCCTGATCTTCACGTCCTCGATCGCCGTCTATGGCGCGCCGTTCCCGGACAAGATCGGCGACGAGTTTCTCGCCGCGCCCCTGACCAGCTACGGAACCCAGAAAGCGATCTGCGAGCTCTGGCTCGCTGACTATTCGCGGCGCGGCTTCTTCGACGGCGTCGGGCTGCGCCTGCCCACGATCTGCGTTCGCCCCGGCTTGCCCAACAAGGCGGCTTCCGGGTTTTTCTCCGGCATCATCCGCGAGCCCCTGGCGGGCAAGGAGGCGATCCTGCCGGTCGGCGAGGATGTTCGGCACTGGCACGCCTCGCCTCGCGCGGCGATCTCGTTCCTGTTGCGGGCGGCCGAAATGGATCTCTCGCTGCTTGGCGCTCGCCGCTCCCTCAATCTCCCAGGCGTGAGCGTCACGGTCGGGGAGCAGATCGAGGCTTTGCGCGCCATCGCCGGCGACAAGACCGTCGCCCTCATCCGCCGCGAGCCCGATGAGACGATCATCCGTATCGTCGCGGGATGGGCGCGGGATTTCGATCCGGCGCGGGCAAAAAGCCTTGGATTTCAAGCAGACGCCAGTTTTTCCGCCATAATCAATGCCCATATTGAGGACGAGCTCAACGGGCTTAGGGCGTGACCGCACGATGCTAGACCTTCCGGCCAGAAGCGAAGGCCGCGCCGACGCGCTCGCGCTCCCGAACGCGGTTGCAAAGCAGGCCAGCGCAGCGGGACTCGCGCCGCCGTTCCGTGGCGTCGGCCTCGCGGCCCGGGTTCTTGCGGTTACGATCGGTTTCGTCTTTCTGGCGATGGGCCTGTTCTATGTGACCCGGCTCACGGCCCACCGCGAGATGTGGCTGCACAACAAGATCAGCGGCGCCCAGACGACAGTCGAGGCTTTTGGACTCGCTGGGCCAACGCCCCCGACACAAGACCTGGCGCAAAAGATCCTGGATAGCGTCGGCGTGAAGTGGCTTGCGGTCGACACGCCCGCGGGACGTCGCGAATTCGTCATCGCTGGCGGGCCGCCGGCGGTCGCCGAGTCGATCACTGTCGACGACAGTTCCTATGTGGAAAGCATGGCGGCGACGTTTCACTCCCTGTTCGCCGTGCCCCGAACAATTGTGAAGCTGGGCGTTCCGGCGCAAGCGAATGAACCCGCGATCGAGTTCGCCTTCGACGAGACGGTGCTGATCCAGTCGTTGCGGCGCGTGTCCTACAATTTTCTCACCATCTCGCTGACCATCGCCGCTGTCGTCACTTGCGTCCTTTGGGCGGCGCTGTGGCGCATGGTGCTTCAGCCGGTGCGCCGCCTCACGTCCAACATCATCGCCTTCGGTGAAAGTCCCCAGGACGCCTCGCGGGTGATCGCGCCTTCGGGCCGTGGCAACGAGATCGGCCGCGCGGAGGTGGCGCTCGCGGTCATGCAGCGGTCGCTTGCCCATGAACTGACGCAACGCAAGCGGCTGGCCGAGCTCGGCATGGCGGTGGCGCGGATCAATCATGACCTGCGCAACATCCTGAGCGCCGCGCAGCTCATCTCCGATCGCCTGGCGACGATCCCTGATCCCCTTGCCCAACGCCTGGCGCCGCGTTTGGTCGCCACCCTTGATCGTGCGATCCAGTTCTGTCAGTCGACGCTGACCTATGGCGCAAGCCGCGAACTCCCCCCCTCGCGCCGCGGCTTTGACCTGAGCGAGCTGGTGAGCCAGGTCGTCGAGTCCGGGAGTGCCGAACACGGCGCGGCAATCGACTACAACATCGACATTCCTCCGCGGTTCTGCGTCTATGCGGACCCGGACCACATCCTGCGCATACTCGAAAATCTGAGCCGGAACGCCGCGCAGGCTTTGATGGCGAAGGGCGCCACGGACGGACGTCCGAAAGCCATTCGCTTCGCGGCCATTCGCACCGATGGGCTGGCTCTCGTGGAGGTCAGCGACACCGGGCCTGGATTTCCACCCGATCAAAATGAGCGGATTTTTGAGCCCTTTCACAAGTCCACAAGCGATGTTGGCGCCGGCCTCGGGCTCGCGATTGCAGCGGACTTGGTGACGCGAAACGGCGGCGCGATCGCACTTGCCCCTGTAAAGGCAGACGACTTCTATTGCGGCGCACGGTTTCTGATCAAGCTGCCGACCGCCGAAAGCGCGGGGCGGAAGCCGGCCCGCGTCCTGCCCGACGCCCGCGAGCCGCTCCCATAATCTTGAGTCCCCTAAAGGGCGCATTCCGCTTCAAAATGCGCTCGACTTTGAAGCGCGCGAGCGCTCGGTTAAGACTGCGCCCCGCGGACGCGCGCGCGAACCCCCATTCCTGAATGGTTCGTCCGGCGTTCCGGGGAGGGTGCACATGTCGGTCGTGACGCCAATGGCGCGAACCCAATCGATCGCCTTCCTGTCTTCGGGCGCAAAGGAAGCGAACGACGCGCTTGAGAGCCTCACGGCTCTCTATGGCAATAGCCCGTTCGACGAGGCCGACGTCATCGTGGCGCTCGGCGGCGACGGCCTGATGCTGCAAACCCTGCATATGACCATGAAGGCGCCGAAGCCGATCTACGGCATGAACCGAGGATCGGTCGGCTTCCTCATGAACGACTATTCCGATGAGGGGCTGCCGGAACGCCTCAGAGCCGCTTTGCCGTCGATCATCCATCCGCTCATCATGCGCACCCGCGACATCAACGGGGCCGAAACGACGGCGCGGGCGATCAACGAGGTGTCGCTGCTGCGGCAGACCTATCAGGCGGCCAAACTTCGCATCGAGATTGACGACCGGACGCAGCTCGAGGAATTGATCGCCGACGGGATCCTGGTTTCCACCCCGGCCGGCTCGACCGCCTACAACCTTTCCGCCAACGGGCCGATCCTGCCGCTCGGCGTGCCGCTGATGGCGCTGACGCCGCTCTCGCCGTTCCGCCCCCGCCGGTGGCGCGGCGCGCTCCTCAGGGATTCCCAGCGGGTGACGATTGAGGTGATGGAAGCCGACAAGCGCCCCGTCGCCGCTGTCGCTGACCATTTCGAGATCCGTCGCGTCGTTGAGGTCGAGGTGGCGATGGACAAGGCGACGTCCCTGGTCCTCTTGCATGATCCCGGCCATTCGCTCGACGAGCGAATCCTGCGCGAACAATTCCTCTACTAGGCGAACCTATGGCCAAAGCTGCACGTGTCATCCGCGACACCGTTCTCGCCACGGGCCGGTTCGACCTCACCCGCACCGAGATCGAGGTCAGGGAGGAGGACGGCTCGTCGCGCACGCTCAATCACGACGTCTATCGTCATGGCAAAGCAGCGGCGGTGCTGCTCTACGACGCGAAGCGCCGGGTCGTCGTGCTGGTCAAGCAGTTTCGCGCCGGCGCCTATCTGAGCGACGGCGCGCTGGCGACGATCGAGGTCTGCGCCGGGATGCTGGACGGAGACAAGCCCGAAGTCTGCGCGATTCGCGAGGCGCTCGAGGAAACGGGCGTCGTTATCCGCGACCCTGTCCACGCCTTCGACGCCTATATGAGTCCGGGCGGCATGACCGAAAAGATCGCCTGCTTCGTTGCTCCCTACACCGAAGCGGACCGGACCGGAAAAGGCGGCGGCGTCGACGAGGACGAGCATATCGAGGTCCTCGAGATCCCGTTCGGCGAGGCGCTGGCGATGATCGAGAGCGGCGCGATCGCCGACGCCAAGACGATCGCGCTGCTTTACTACGCGCAGGCGAAGGGCCTCATGGCTTAGCCAGCATCCTCAATGTCGAAGCGAGCCACCTTGCCTTCTCGAAAGCGGAAGACGTGTCCGACCGTCTTGTCTTTCAGACCGTGCGTCTGCCCCTCAATCGGCCTGCCTTCGAGATCGCGGACGGACTGCCGGACTTCTGCGATGATCGCGCCGTCCGGAGCTCGATGAAAGCCCGCAGGCTCGACATGCGGACTGACCACGGCCCACTGCCGCGTCCAGTACGCGCGTACGGCCTCGCTGCCGTGGACGTGGCCGCCATCCATGCCGTTGGCCCAGGCGACGTCATCCGTGAGCGCGGTCAGCACGCCGTCTATATCCCGCGCGTTGAAGCGATCGTAGATGCGTTCAAGGACTTTGACTTCATCGTCCATCGGGTTTCTCCTTGCGCTGTGCGGGTGTTGCGTTAGAGACTAACGCGGTTACATATGCACGTATGCATCTGTCCGGCGATGGGTGCAAGGGGTGAGGCGCGATGGATCTGGATGTCCTCTCGACGCCCGGGCACCTGATCAGCCTAGCGGCCCGCGGGTTCGCTCGCCTCAGCGAAGCTCGGCTCAAGCCGCTTGGCTTCGGCATCGGCCATCTGCCGGTGCTGGTCGCGCTTCAGGACGGCCGGGCCAGCACGCAGCGCGATCTCGCCCGCTTCGCCAGGATCGAGCAGCCGCCGATGGCGCAGATGCTCGCCCGCATGGAGCGGGATGGGCTCATTCAGCGCAAGCCCGACCCGGCCGATGGGCGCATGAGCCGCATCACGCTGACGGAGGTTGCAAAAGCGCGCCTGCCGGACGCGGTCGCCGTCCTGCTCCGGGGTAATCGTGAGGTGCTGCGCGGCTTCACGGCTGGGGAGGGCGCGCTGCTCGTTGCCCTGCTGACGCGCCTGATCGCAAACCTCGATGGGGTCGCAAGCGCCGAGGCGTCGTTGGCCACGCCAATGTCCGGGAAGGGGGATTGACCGGACCGTCCGTTGGAGGCTGAGTCCGGGACGCCGCCGCCATTCCGCCCGCCTCGGGTGGTTTCAGGCGCCATCGGGCGGTCATTGTCTTCTGCAAAGCTCGACCTGCGAGGACACGAAAGGGGAGGAAGAGATGGCGACGTTCGACACGCTGATCGAAATTCTAGCCAGTCGCTTTGGCCTTGGCGCGACCGCTCGATTGCTTGTCAGCGAAGTCGTCGCGGCGATCTCGGCCCCGCCGGGAGGCCTGGGCGGTTTCCTCGACAAGCTCAAATCCGCGGGCCTCGCTTCGGAGGTCGCCTCCTGGGTCGGCCATCCTGATGTGGATGCCGCCACCCCCAGCCAAATCGAACGGGCGCTGGGCGCAAGTTCCGTCGCCGGGATGGCAAGTCGGCTCGGCCTCCCGGAGAGCCTCGTCACACCCGCGCTCGGATATGCTTTGCCGAAAATCGTTGGCCTCCTGACGCCGGGCGGCGCCGTTCCGGCGGGTGTTCCGCCAGAGGTCACAGCTTTTCTCTCGCAACCGCGCGTCGCGGCGGTGACTGAGCAGGCGGCGCCGAAGCGGATCGATGTTCTTCCGGTAACCGCAGAGAACGAGCCCACCATCCGGCGTTGGCTGTGGCCGGCGCTCGCCGCGCTGGCCGTCGTCGCCGTCCTCTCCTATTTCTGGTCGACCCTCAACCGCATCCCGCCTGCTCAGCCCGTCGCCAATGCGCCCGCGCCAGCGACGCCCGCGCCGGCTATCGTCGCCCCAGCGCCGCCGCCTGCTCCCGCGCCAACGCCAAAGGAGCCAGCGGCGCCGCCTCCAGCGCCGACTACCGTACAAGCAACTGCGCCAGCGCCACAGTCCCCAGCGCCTGCTCCCTCGACGGACGCGCAGGCGACAGCGCCGCAGCCAACCCCTCCGCCGGCGCCCGCAGCGCCCGCGGCTCCGCCAGCAACGACCGCACAGGCGCCTGCAACGCCTCCGGCTCCGGCGGTCGCAACGGCTGAGCCGACCACGCCCGCGCCAGCCGCCACGCCAACCCGATTCTCGCTCAGCAACGACAATGGCGCCGTGCGCGCGTCAGGCGTGGTCCGCGATCAGGACGCAAAGACATCGATGACCGACGCGCTCAACGCGGTCTTCGGCGCGGACAAAGTGAAGAGCGACATCGGCGTCGACAAGAATGCGACGGCGGCGCCGTGGCTTGGCGCGTTCCGCGCCGCGCTCGACGCGATCAAGGGCGGGAATGTCGACGCGATCTTCCAGGGCGACAAGGTGAACGTCGGCGGCGCCGCCATGACCGACTCCGCGCGCGACAAGGTCATAGCAGCCTTGAAAGGCGTGCTCGGCGCGGACGTCACCGTCGGCGCCCTCTCGGACAAGACCGCGGCGGCCGTAGCCATCGCCAACGACAGAGCGACCACCGAGCTCGCGTCGCTTCATTCCGGCTTTGGCGTCAAGGACCTCCTTTTCGCGCTCAATGATTCCGCGGTCAACTTCGCCTCGGACAGCGCGGAAGTGCCGGAATCGATGGCGCCGTTCCTGAAGACCGCAGCCGCGGACTTGAAGCAGCTCAAGGCCGGCCACGTGCTTGAGATTGCGGGCTACACCGACAATACCGGAGATGCGGCGCTGAACCTGGCCCTGTCCCAGAAGCGCGCCGAGGCGGTGCGCGAGGCGTTCATCAAGTATGGCGCGGACCCCGACATGCTGGTCGCCAAAGGCTATGGCGACGCCGATCCGATCGCCAGCAACGACACCCCCGAGGGCCGGCTGAAAAACCGCCGCATCGAATATCACGTCCTGAAGGCGCCGACGTAAGCGCCCTTCCCTTCTCCCTCCGGGAGAAGTGGCCCGAAGGGCGTCCGGAAGGACGCCCGTCTTTCCCGACGGGCTATGAGCGCCGGATGAGGGCTATGGGCGCCGGACAAGGGCGCTCGACAATTAAGGAAGCGAAGACGATCGATCCGAACTTCGCCGTCCACTCGCTTATCGATGCGCAAATCGCGCGAAACCGCTTTCGGCGAGGGTGTGCGCTCAGTGGTTTGATGCAGCGCGCACGATCAGCGCCCGTAGCTGCGCCTCATCGAGAACCCTGCCGTCAGGCAACGTGGCGGACACGAATCCTCTCCACGTGTTGCGAGTTAGGTCCTCAGCGGCGCTGATGAAGGCGTTTTCGGTCGTGTAACGGTTCTCTCCGTCCCTATCCGTCCGGCGGTCGTAGCTCTCGATGATCCATTCCATCCGCGATCCTCCCGGCTACCCCCTACAGGCGGCGGGTATAGATGAGTCGGTGGATGGCTGGAGGCGTCTCAACTCGGATAGGCGTGGTTGTCCACGAACTTCTCGGCCGCTCAGTGACCTCACCTTCCATTGCTCGCCCTTGCGGGCTATTGGCGCTGGCGCACACTGCTGCCCTCAGGATGCCCGCGCAGTGGCCTGCGCTGTGGCTGGCGAGGATGGTGACCGGTAGCCGTCCGAGAGCGGGAATCTTCTTGCGATAATCAGGCCAGTGTGCTATAGATTTAACGTTCACCGGACAGCCCGCCTCCTGGCGCTACGCAGACGAGGAAAGGATGGAAAGACGCTCCGAGACAACCCGCTACGCGAGTTGAGGCCGAGCCAGTTTTTTTTATTTTTTTCCCCATAACTCGTTGAAAAGTCTCGATTAAGAAAAGGAAATGAAAGCAATTTTGCTTGCTTTTACTTTCATTTCCTTTCGCTGAGCTCGACCTTAAGTTGCGGCGTGAGGGCTTAGGCTGGTCAATTGCCGCCGCGCGAGCAGTCGCCCTCGTCGCAAGCGACGGCGACGGTCACCGCGATGCTACAGGCCAGCCGACCGCTTCGCCGCCAGGACCGTGTTGGCCATCAGCATGGCGATGGTCATCCGCCCGACGCCGCCGGGCACGGGCGTGATCGCGCCGGCGACCGCGGCGGCTTCCCCATAGGCGACATCGCCAATGAGACGCGTCTTGGGCGCTCCCGAAGCGTCGCGCGCCGAAGCGGCCACGCGATTGATGCCGACGTCGATCACGATCGCGCCCGGCTTGACCCAATCGCCGCGAACCATTTCCGGCTGGCCGACGGCAGCAATAAGGATATCGGCGCGGCGCGCGACGGAAGGCAGATCGAGCGTGCGCGAATGAGCGATGGTCACCGTGCAATGGCGCGCCAAAAGGAGCTGCGCCATCGGCTTGCCGACGATGTTCGAGCGGCCGATGATCACCGCCTCCTGGCCTGGAAGAGTCCAGCCGAGCCGCTCGCAGGCCCGGTCGATGAGGATCATCGCGCCGGCGGGCGTACAGGGGATCAGCGCACGGCCCGTGTCGCCGGTCGACAACAGGCCGACATTGATGGGGTGAAAGCCGTCGACATCCTTATGTGGCGCAACGGCTTCCAGCACCCGCGCCGAATCGATGGGCTTCGGCAGCGGCAATTGCACGAGGATGCCGTGCGCGGCCGGATCGGCGTTGAGCGACTGGACCAGCGCCAGCAACTCCGCTTCGCCCGTCTCCGCGGGCAGATTGTGCTGGATCGAATGGAAGCCGCACGCCTTGGCCGCCCTGCCCTTGCCCGCGACATAGCTCTGGCTCGCCGGATTGTCGCCGACGAGAACGACCGCGAGACCCGGCGTGAGCCCATGGGCGACAAGCGCGCGCGCCTCTTCGGCGACATTGACAAGCGTCTCGTCAGCGATCGCCGCGCCGTCAAGCACGAAGGCGGACGCCTGCGCCGTGGATCGTACTTGCGTAGGCATTCCACCTTACTCCGGCCGGAAGACGAAGCGCGCTTCATGGCGCGCTCGCTCTCCCGGTTCGAGCACCCGCATGCCGGGCTTCTCGAACAGATCGCCGGTAAACCCGTCGGGATCGCTGTAGCCGGTCCAGGGTTCGAGACAGAGGAACGGCGCGCCGGGCCGCGTCCACAGCGCGGCGTGTTGAAAGCCCTCATATTCCATCGTGATCGAAGCCCCCGAGGCGTCGATAAAGGTCAGCGACCGGCTCGCACAATCGAGGAAGCAAAGCGCGTCGCGTTCGAACAGGGCGTCGGACAGCGGCAGATTGCGGCCGCAAAGGGGAACCGGCCGTGTCGTGCTACGGACAAGTCCGCCTGGCGCGAGTTCCGGAACCTCGGGCCGCTCCGCCTTGTCGAACTGGACCAGGGCGCCCTCGCGTCCCGCCGAGCCGAGCGGCCAGCGGAAACCGGGGTGCAGCCCGCAAGCATAAGGCGCGCGCCGCTCGCCGGGATTGGCGACTTCGATTGCGATTGCGAGCGCGTCGGCGCTCAGCCGGTATTCGAGCGCAAGCGCAAAGGCGAACGGATAGACCGCGCGCGTGCTTGAATTGTCACTGAGGGTCAGCCGCGCGAAGTCGGGCGCGGATGTCTCGACCGCGAAGGTCTCGAAACGCGCGAAGCCGTGCAGGCTAAGCGGATAGCGAACGCCGTCGACCCGCTCCTCGCTGTCGCGCGTCCAGCCGACGACCGGATAGAGGATCGGAGAGATGTCGGGCCAGATCGCCGGGTCGCCCGGCCAAAGCAGATCGCGTCCGGCGACCCGCCAGCTTCGCGCCTCGGCGCCGAGAAGTGCGATCGTCGCCTGCGCGTCGCCGTGAGTGAGTGTGATTTCGGTCATATCGTAACACCCTCGAAAGCGGCGGCGGCGATAAGGGCATCCTTCACCCCGAGCGCACAAGCAACGAGCGGATTGCCGTCGGTAAGACCGTCGCCGCGCAAGAAATCGTTCACGTAGCCGCCCGCCTCGGTGACCAGCAGGATTCCGGCGAGACAATCCCACGCATGGATATGATGCTCGACAAAGCCATCGCGCCGGCCGGCGGCGATATAAGCGAGCGCAAGCGCGCCGGAGCCGGTTCGCGACGGCGAGGCGCCGGTGGAAGCGACTCGACGGAGAAGGTCGACGAACTGCTCGGGACCCGCGCGGGTGTTCCAGCCGACCTCAACCGAGGAACTGGCGAGTTCGCGCGCAGCCGACGCGCGCATCGGCGCGCCGTTGAGCCGCGCCCCGCCGCCGCGCCGGCCTGCGAACAATTCGTCACGCATCGGATCGTAAATGACGCCGACCTCGACCTTGTCGGCGGCGACGCAGGCGATCGACACGCAAAAATGCGGCACGCCGCGAGCGAAGTTCGCGGTTCCGTCGATCGGATCGACCACCCATACCGCGCCGCTCTCGCCTGCCGGGCTGCCCTTGCTCTCTTCGCCGATGAACCCGTCGGTGGAAAATGCGTCGAGGAGGCGCGCCGCGATGAATGCCTCCGTCTCCCCATCCACCTCAGTCAGAAAGTCGTGCGGGCCCTTGAAGCCAACCGTGAACGACTGGTCGACGAAACGCCGCCGCGCCATCGCGCCGGCCTCGCGCGCGACCGCCTGCGCCGCGAGCAGTCGCATGTCCATGAGCGTGGGAGCCCCTTCGGTCATCATATCTCCGTCAAAAGTGGCTGTAGGAGCCGTGCTCGAAGACGACCGGATTGCCGTCAGGGCCGATGAATTTGGGTGGCCGTCGACCCTCGACCGCTTCGCCGACAAACGTCAAAGGCACGCCCGCGGCCGCGGCGGCGGCCTCGAAAGCGACCGCGGATTCGAGCGGCGCCGAGGCCAGAAGCTCATAATCGTCGCCGCCCGTCGCCGCAACTTCGAACAGGTCGGGATCGGCCGCGATCGCCGCGCGCGCGGCCGGCGACAGCGGCAGACGATAGATCGGCACCCGCGCGCTGACCCCCGAGACGTCGAGCATCTTGGTGAGGTCGCCGACAAAGCCGTCCGACACGTCCATGCCGCCGCCTGCGTGCGCGGCCATCGCGCCGATCAGCTTGAGGCGCGGCTGCGGCATGAGATACCGCTCGAGCAGGAACGCCTTGTCGGCCTGCGAAATGTCGGGACCATGCCCCAGCCGAAGCTGGAGGCCGAGCGCAGCATCGCCAATTGTGCCGGTGACATAGAGGCGATCGCCGGGCCGGACGCCGGCGCGTCTAGGCATCCGCCCTTGCGCAACCGCGCCGATCGCGGTCACGCTCAGCGTCAACGGCCCCGGGGTCGCGACGGTGTCGCCGCCAAGAAGGGGGCACTTGAAGTCGACGACGTCGGCGCCAAGACCCTCGACAAAGGCGGCCAGCCATCCGTCGGTCCAGTCGGGCGGCAGCGCGAGCCCGAGCAGAAATCCGAGCGGCCGAGCTCCTTTGGCCGCAAGATCGGAGAGATTCACGCGCAACGCCTTGCGGGCGATTGCCCCCGGCGGGTCGTCGGCAAAGAAATGGACGCCCGCAACCAGCGCGTCGGTCGTCAGCACAAGGTCTTCACCAGGCGACGGTCGCATCAGCGCCGCGTCGTCGCGCAGGCCCAAGCCGGCAGGCCCTGCCAGCGGGGCGAAGTAGCGGGCGATGAGATCGGCTTCGCCAAGGCGAGTAGGCATGGGAAGCGCAAATCCGGAGGGTACGCCAATGGCGGCGGAGATCGGTCTGTTAGCGCATTCGAACGGCGGTGTCGCCTGAGGCAGCTGAAACGTGAATCAGGAACGCAGATTTCTTTCGACGCGGGGCCGCCTTTCTCTTGGCCCATTGTTAACGGTAGAAAGCGCGCCGACCCTCTTTGACTCTCTTCTCCCCGGCGATCGTGTTGGAGATTGCGCCATGACTCTGGAAAAGGCGCGCGCGCTGGTCGCGGCCGGCTTTTTTTGCCTTACCGCCTCGCTCGGCCACGGCGCCCGGGCGACTGAGGTTTACCCCGGTTGCGCTCAGCCCGGCCCGACGGGCAAAGTCTGGTGGGTCGATCCGATCAACGGCAAGACGCTGGCTGACGGCGGCGACGGCTCCCAAGCCCATCCTTGGAACAGCCTCAACGCCGTGATCAGCAGTCAGTCGTGGGTAAGCACATTCCCGGTGGCTGGCTATACGCGCCCGCTGCTGTCGAGCACTCCCTACCTACACGTCGTCAATGGCAAGCGTGTCATCGTCGCAGATGAGACTGGCGACCCGCCCGTCCAGCCGGGCGACACGATCATGCTGATGAAAGGCGACTATGGCGACGTCGTCGTCGGAATCTATAATACGCAAGCCCCCAACTCCGACTTCGTCACGGTCAAGGCCGCGCCTGGACAGACGCCGATGTTCTCGACTCTGTACATTCGCTCGACCAACAAGTGGGTGTTCGATGGCGTCAAGGTGCAAAGCCTGTTCGGCACGAACAATAGCAAACAAGGGCTGGTGACTGTCACGGACCAGGGAGCCGCGCACCCAACCTCCGACATCATCCTGCAAAACATGGAGATCAGCACGACTGACAGCATCGATGGTTGGACCAAGGAGCAATGGGTCGCTCAGGGACGCATCGGCTATCGAGAGGTTGGTTCGCCCGGCGATGGCACAAACGGCGTGCCCTACACGACCTGCGTCGCAATGGCCGGATCGCATATCCATAATGTTCGCTTCGGCGCGCTCTTGATGGGTAACAACTCGACATTGTCGCACAACGAGATCGACCATTTCGGCGATGACGGCATCGACTATGGCGCGAGCAATATCTCCATCACGCACAACTACATCCACGACAACTTCGACATCGGCGACGGCAACCACGAAGACGTGGCGCAGGGGCAGAATGGGCCGCTGCTACGGGGCGTCCCCTATAACCACTTCTCGAACATCCTGATCGACAGCAACCTCGCGATCCGTCAGACGGACCCAAAGCTGACGTTTGCGACCTATTTGCAAGGGATCGACGCCTTCGACGAGGAATGGACGAACGTGGCCGTGACGAACAATGTCATCGTCACCACAGCCTGCTGGGGCATCTTCTTTTCGAGCGTGCATAACGGCAGAATCATCAACAACACAGTTCTCGCGGACGATCTGATGCCGACGCCTGGGAACTGCAAGCCGGCCGTGGCCGTGGGCGACAAAACGCATCAGGGCCCGTCGTCCAACGATGTGATCATTCGAAACAACATCGCCAACCACCTCTCCATTTATGACCTCGACCCCAACATGACGATGGATCACAACATCTGCCTCGGCATCAACGGGAAATGCCAGATCATCACCTATGAGAATGGGAAGCCGAATTGGGGCATCATCAAGCCGGGCATGCACGGCGACCACAACCTCATCGACGGG
>DATDHT010000023.1:0-2954 GCA_036521435.1 Roseiarcus sp. | reverse complement strand
CTTCGTATTGTCGTCGGCGTAAGCCCTTCGCGCCGCCGGATCGTCGTCGTCCTCGGGAAAAAATCGCGAGGTCCTCAGCACGATCGCCGCCAGGCCCTCGTTGCGGTGAAACAATTGGCAGAGATCCTCGGCCGCGGTCTTAGTCACGCCGTAAATATTCTTCGGGACCGGCGCGACACGCTCGTCGATCCAGGCGGCGGGCTGACCCGGCGGCGGTTTCAGCGCATCGCCAAACGTGCTGGTCGTCGAGGTCATGACGAAGGCGAGGACGCGAGCGCGCGCCGCCTCCTCGAGCAGGATCAGCGCGCCACGAACATTGGTCTCGACAAAGGCCTCACGCGCATGGGTTGCGACATGGGGTTTGTGCAGCGTCGCAACATGCAGCACCACATCAACGCCCTGCAGGCTGCGCGCGACCAGGGCGCGGTCGGCGATCGACCCGACTGCGTCGGTGAACGGCCCGGGGACGAGGTCGAGGCCGATCGCCGCGCGGCCTTGTCCGCGCAAAGTGCGCATCAGCGCTTCGCCCAAATGCCCTGAACTGCCGGTGACGAGCACGCTCATTCTTGCATCAGCCTCGGTATGAATTCCCCTCGCCTTTTAGGTCGAGGATTGGGGTGCATCAACGCCTCCGCGCACAAGTTTACGCGCGCCAGTGGTTCAATGGCTTAGGTGCTCCTTTGCGCAACTCCGCGATTCCGCGACGCTGGCTGTAAGCCATTGAGATCATTAAGGTTAAGAGGAACGCTTCCGTACGCACGGAGGCGGCGCCGCGAAAGCATCCTTCGCGACGCGCCTCCGCGCTCATCAGGAAGAGGCCGTGCGCTTGGCGCCAAGCCTACGGCGCGACCACAATCTGTCCTGTCATGTTCGGATGAAATCGGCAGAAATAGTCGATCTCGCCAGGATGGTTCAACGTAACGCGTCCCATCCCCTTCGCTGGTATGGTGACATCCCAATCCTTGTTTTTAGCCGTCGCCGTGTGGACGACAAAATCGCTGCTCGCCCATTCGATCGTGTCGCCGACATGCGCCGAAATCTTGGGCGGATCGAAGGTCATCTTGTCGACCGCGACGCGGATCGTTTCGCCCGCGATCGCGGGCGAACTCAGCGCGAGAGCGGCCAGAAGGGCGAGCCCGCCAGCTCTGAGACACACCGCCCGCTCCTATTTCAGGGATTGGGCGACGTGCTCGGCGTGCATCTCGTGGCCCTGAAATATCTTGAGGCCGGTCTTGAGGAGGTCCTTCAATTCCGCGTTTGTCGCGTCTGGAATGAGGATCGTCTCGAGCGCGCCGTCGACCGTCTTGTGATAGGCGACTTCGTTGTCAGCATAGGCCTTATCAAATTTCGCGCCGCTCAGTTTCTCGAGTTCGGCGTGCTTGGCCTCGGCCTGTTTGGCAAGCGCCTTGCTGGTGTCGTTGTCCTCAGGCGTTACGTTGAGCTTTTTCACCAGCGCCACCGCCTGATCGTTGACCGCCGTATGGTCGTGAACCATGTTCTCCGCGAAATCTCGCACCTCTTTGTTCTTGGACTTCTGCAGCGCCAGTTGGGCCGCTTTGATGTCGATCGCTCCCGCCGTGTAGGCGATATGGGCAATCTGGGCGTCGTTGGGTTTAGCGTCCTCGGCCAGCGCCGGAACAGACGTCAACGCCAACACAAAGCCGGCTGCAGTTACGACAAGACGCATCTCTTCCTCCATTGTTTCGCCGGCCCACATCGACCGGCAAATCATTGGATGAGAATTGAATCAAAAGGTTCCCGGGAAAGTCAGGACAGACCGAGGCGCTCGAGCACCCTGACGGTCAGGCGTTCGCAGCGCTCGCCGGCGAAGGGGAAGGCATTGCCCAGCATCGGTCCAATGTGCCGCTCCATTTCCATCCGCAACAATGCGCGCGCGCGGAACAACCTGGTTTTGACAGTTTGGGGCGGAATTCTGAACAATTCCGCAGTTTCCGCCACGCTCATGTCTTCCACCAATCGAGCAATGAGCACTTCACGGAATGCTGACGGAAGCCTGTCGATAGCGCCTTCGAGCAAGATGCGAATTTCGTTCTGGGCCATCGTCGTCTCGGGGTCGGGAACACGGT
Source organism: Roseiarcus sp. (assembly GCA_036521435.1). Lineage (GTDB taxonomy): Bacteria > Pseudomonadota > Alphaproteobacteria > Rhizobiales > Beijerinckiaceae > Roseiarcus. The sequence continues at coordinate 867 of DATDHT010000023.1, read as the reverse complement.
TTGCGCCGGGAAAGGGTATGATCTGAGCGTCGAGCGTCGGGTTGATCGAGATGAGCCCAATGTCGATCGCCGGTCGCCGGCGCCGAATGCAGCCCAGCGCCTCATTGATGACGATTCGCGCAAGCCAGGTGCCGAGGCGCGCTTCGCCCCTGAAGCCATCGAGATTTGCGAAGGCGCGGACATACGCTTCTTGCAGGACGTCTTCAGCGTCGCAATCATTCCGCACGATGCCGCGCGCGATCCGATAGAGCCGCCGGTTATGCTGCTTGATGATCAGCCGGATCGCGTCGCGATCTCTTTGCCGCGCCCGCTCCAGGAGCCCGTCATCATCGGTGGTGAGCTCAAGAACAGGCGTGGCCATTTCAATCCTCCGGCGTCCAGCGACCCAGAGATTGGATGCAATCCGTGGCAAAAGGTTCCCAAACTCGTTTCGGGCGCCTTGTGGCTGGGAAGAGAGCGGAGACGGCGCTCCTGCTCAGGCCGGAGCCTTCTTGACCCACAGAGCGCACCAGCCGGTCGGCGCGATGTCGCCGTCGACCATCTTGCAGCCATTCGGGGCGATGAAGAAGTTGCAGCCGTCGCACTGCTTCCCGTCCTTCGGAGTGGTCTGATAATGGACCGCAGTCTGGGCGATCTTGGCCTGCGCCTGGCCGCCCGTCAGCGCCAGCAGGGGGGCGGCGGCCCCGGCGGCAAGAAGAACAGTACGACGGCTGACGCCGGATGTGTTGCAAGTCTCACGCATGAGCGCTCCCTCGTCCACGGAATCATCTCGTAGGCGGGGCTCGCCGGCCGGGCGAACCGCTCCGCCAGTTTAGAATGGTTCTAAACCCGATTTAGAATGATTCTAAATTGGCGCGCAGTCAATCG
>DATDHT010000022.1:0-5549 GCA_036521435.1 Roseiarcus sp. | reverse complement strand
CTCCGAACATCACGTAGTCCGCCCCCATTTCGCCTGCAATCATTGCCTCGTCGCGCGTGCGCACTGATCCCGCGCCGACGATCCGTTCCGGTTTCAGGCTCTTGATCGCCTCGACAAGATCCTCTCCGGGGCCCGCAACATGGACGCCGTCTGCGCCAAGCCGGGCCGCCAACCGGGCATCATTTTCAATCAACAGCGCACAATCGGCATCGGTCGCGGGACGAAGGAGGGGCGCCACGATCGCTTTCGCATGGAACTCGGAGCCGGGCGCGAAGCGGACGAGCGCGCTAGCGATCGGCGCGGCCTCGAGCGCCTCGGCGAAAATCTTGCCAAAGGCGTCGGCGTCAGCAGCCGACAGCAGGGGAGTGACGAGATAGAGCGAGCAGCGGGGCGAGTTCTGTTGGGTCAATTGCGTGAGTGGCAAAGCGGAGCGGGAACGGAGATGTCACCGACCATTGCGGCCAAATCGCGGTCGAGGCAAGCTTTAGAAACGGGTCGAGCCCGCTCAAGCGTCGGCCGGCCCGGTCGGGACATCCGCAGAGCGGAACCCGCCGCGCGGGCGCGGGAACAGATAAGTCTGTGCAGAGGAATCGCAGAAACAGGCGCAAGAACATATCTCGGCCCGTTGAGACCCTGCGTGCGAGCGCCAGGCGGCGGGTGTGCTGTCTTCGCGGACAGTTGCGGAAGATCCTTTGCCCGGCGGGATTTGCATCGCATAGAGAATGGGCCATCGTCCTCACCTGTTCGAGCAGGGGAATCCCGTGGAGCAGCGCTTTACATTTGATCAAGTGGCGAGCGTCTACAGCAAAGCGCGTCCCGACTATCCCGATGCGCTTGTCGATGACGTTGTCTCCTATGCCGGTCTGGAACTGAACGATCGGATTTTCGAAGTCGGCTGTGGCACCGGTCAAGCAACGAAGAGCTTTGCCGAGCGAGGCTTTCCGATCCTCGCAACTGACCCCGGATCGGAAATGCTTCGTGGCGCACGCGAAAACTTAGCCGGCTTCAGCAACGTGGAGTTCTTGGAGACCACTTTCGAAGCGTGGCCCACAGACCGAGCAGCGTTCCGGCTAATCATCGCCGCGCAGTCTTGGCACTGGGTGTCCCCGGAGGTGCGGTTCTCGAAAGCTGCGGAGGCGCTTTCGTGTGACGGCTCCCTCGCCGTGTTTGGACACGTTCCAGTGGGAATGCCGGCGCCATTGCTCGAGCAGTTCAAGGAAATTTATTTGCGCCAAACAGGCAAATGGGGTCCCCCGCCCGAGGCCTGGTACCTGCCAAATGGCCCATTCAAGGGATGGTTTACCGAGTCAGGCTTGTTCGGGCCAGTCGAGCACCGGCGCTATTTCTGGAAATGGCGGCACACGGCGTCAAGCTACGCGGATTTTTTGCGCACGAAGTCGGACCACCAGATGATGGAGCCAGCGAAGCGCGACGAACTGCTCGGCGACATCGCTCAAGCGATCGATCGTCATGGAGGACAGTTCGACGTGGATTACGAAACCCATCTCTATATCGCCCGACGGCGTCGGACCTAAACCTTGGCGCGCGCCCCGACAACCTACGCGTGAGGTGAAACGGCAAAAACTCCGGAAAATACTTCCATATTTCCGAAAGATGGGATATGATCCGGAAATCGCGTTGGGCTTGGCCTTGCAAGGGACCTGGCCTTGCAAGGGGACTTTGCCTTGCAAGGGGACTTCGCCTTGGGGGGACAAGACAGCGCATGCGGCGGGAGCGCGAAACAAAACGGAGGTTAAGTCATTGAAAACAATCAATTCGGCGAAATCCCTCGATTTCTGGCATCCGTGATTTCAGGGACTTACGGCCGGCGGCGCGAACCGTTCGTCTCGTCTTGGGAACGATTCTTTCGCTTTCGCGGTCGTCGGGCCGTGTTGGCCCCAAAAAGCAACGGCCGGTCGATCCGTTCTCGCCCGCCGGCCGCGTCAGGTCGCGGCGAGCGCGTTCGAACGGCGGTTGAAAAAAGTTGCGCGAAAGCGCACTTAAGGCCTTGGAATCCTTGGCGCGCGTAAACTTGTGTGCAAAGCAGCCCCGCCGTTCGACGGCGCGGCGTTCAGGGTGAGAACGCGGCGCGGAGGCGCTCGACTTGCGAGGCGACCACGGATTGCGCTTTGACCGGCTCACGCGAATGCGCAACCACCAGGCTCTGGTCAAGATGCATTACCCGCTCCTGGATGCGCATCGAGCGCTGGCTGAGGCTGCGCAGGGTGGTCGGCAATTGTTCGAGGACCTCGGGCCTGTAGCCGTACTCCTCGCGGGAAAGCTTGACGCGAACACGTTCGGCTTGCGCTTGGCTTGAGGTCAGTTCGCCTTCATTGACCGCGCGCTGGAGCAAAAGCCAGGAGGCGACCTGCATCAGACGGGTGGTCAAGCGCATGCTCTCGGTCGAATAGGCGAGAGCGGTCGGGCGAGGAAGAGCGCTCGATTCCGCTCGCCCTGGACCGTCGAGGTAAGCAGCAGCCTCCTCGACGAGCGTCATGCCTTCTCGAAAGAGGTCTTTGAATGCGCCAGACGAGGCAAGACGGTGAATGAACGGAATCGCGTTCGAAGGCTGCGCGGTTGCGGCGAAACTGCGCTTCTCTCCTTCATATTGATGCGCCATACGCTCACTCCCGTCCCACGCAGGCGAAGCGGTGTCCACGGCCGCCGCGCCTTTTAGAGCCGCCGGGCACAATAGCGCCCGCACCACGCCCTCGGGTCATTTACCATTGAGCAAGGTTAACCGGGAAGTCCACATTCTGCATGGGGCATAAAAAAAGCCGCCCGACGGCGGCTTTCAAGGTGGGATATGGGGAGGGTTCACTAAGGAGTAGGCGCCCATTCAGACTGCTGTTGGGCTGCGAGATTCATAAACAATAAGGATTAAGGGCTTCTTAACGCGGCTAGGATGGATCGCGACGGCTCAGATTTTGAAGACCGAGGCGGCGGCCGTGCGCGTCGCTTGACGCGCTGCGATCGCCTTCTCGAGGCGGTTGATCTCCGAGCGCAAGAGAGCGATGCGCTCCGTGAGCTCCGGCGCCGACAAGTCGTCGATGTTCTGGCCTATCTCGTGGGCGAGGCGTGGCTTGGGCTTGGCCCCAAAGGCGGATTCGTCATCGAGTGCAGCCATGCGCTCTCTCCGGTTTCCATCGTCAGCCGGCGACGATGAACCCGCCGCCGAGCACCCGGGCGCCTGGATCGACGGAATCGTAGAAAACGCAGGCTTGACCGGGCGAGACGCCGGTTTCCGGCTCAACGAACTCGATCTCGCCCGTGGGCATGAGCAAGGCCGGAGCTGGCGGACGAGTCGAGCGGACACGCGCGGCAATCGGCAGTCCGTGCGATGGCAAGGCGGTGATTGCGCCCGGACCGATCCAGTTCACGTCACGCAACCGAAGCCGCGCCACCGCAAGAGAAGCGCGCGGGCCGACGATGACACGCGCATTGGCCGCGTCGAGCCCCACCACATAGAGCGGCTCGGTCGCCGCGACGCCAATGCCGCGCCGCTGGCCAATGGTGAAGTGAACAACGCCGCGGTGCCGTCCAAGAACGCGACCGTCCGCCTGAACGATCTCGCCCGCGACGGAAGCGCCCGGAATCAAGCGCTCGATCATTTCGGTGTAATGCCCGGACGGCACGAAGCAGATGTCCTGGCTGTCGGCCTTCGCGGCATTCGTCAAGCCGAATTCGCGCGCCAGTTCGCGCACCCGCGCCTTCGGCATGCCTCCCAGCGGGAACCGCAGCCGCGCGAGTTGCGCGCGCGTGGTGGCGAACAGGAAATAGCTCTGGTCGCGGTCTGGGTCGGCGGCCCGGTACAGCGCCCGTCCGCCGCGCCCGTCGTCGCTGCTGGCGACATAATGGCCGGTGGCCAAAAGATCGGCGCCGAGATCGTTGGCGGCGTCGAACAGATCGGCGAACTTCATATGCTGATTGCAGGCGATGCACGGAACCGGGGTTTCGCCCGCGACATAGGATCGGGCGAATGGCTCGATGACCTTCTCGCGAAAGCGTTCCTCGTAATCGAGCACATAGTGGGGCACGCCGAGCCGCGCCGCGATGTCGCGCGCGTCGTGGATGTCCTGTCCGGCGCAGCATGCGCCCTTGCGGTGCGTCGCCTCGCCGTGGTCATAGAGCTGCATCGTGACGCCGACCACGTCGTAGCCTTCCGCGGCGAGCAACGCCGCCGTGACCGACGAGTCGACCCCGCCCGACATCGCGACGACGACGCGGGTTTCGGCGGGCGGCTTCTCGAGCCCTAAACTGTTTAGTGCGCCGTCCAAAGGGGGCGCGAGCGATGGCGCAAGCATCTCGAGCTTTTGCCGGCGAAACTGCCGGACCATTGGTTTATCTGGGGCTTCTGGGTCGATCGGGCAAGGCCATAGCCCAAATCCACCCACCCCGCCATAGCGAGACCGGGCCGCCGCGTGAGATTAGAATGTGTTCAAGCCCGATAGGGGCTCCCTGCGCCGGCTCTTACTTATCCCTCAGCTTGTCCGCGAACAGACCGAGCGTCTTTGCATAGACCTCGGCCGAGTTCCATTGGAGAAGGGCGTTGAAGTTCGGCTGGCCTTCATCCCAACCCGCGCCCGGGCTCCAGCCCTTCGAGCGCAGAAAATTCGCGGTCGACGCCAGCGCGTCGGCGGGACTGGAAATGATGTCGCCTCCGCCTCCCCCTTGGGCGTTGACGGCGTACTTCAGGTACGCCGACGGCATGAACTGGGTCTGTCCGATCTCGCCCGCCCAGGCGCCGCGCTGGGATGGGCGCAAAAGGCCGCGCTGGACGAGCGTCAGCGCGTCGATGAGTTCGGCGCGATAGATTTGCGCTCTGCGGCACTCATACGCGAGGGTCGCGAGCGCGCTGAACGTGGAATAGCCTCCCAAACCGGCGCCGAAGTCGGTTTCGAGACCCCATATCGCCACCACGACCTCCCCGGGCACGCCATACCGCTGTTCGATTCTCTGCAGCGGCTCGGCGTAGGCAAGCATCATCATCTTGCCCTTCTTGATCCGGGCAGGGGTCACGTGGCGCGCGGAGAACGCGGCGAAGTTCGAGCCAAAGTTCTGGCCACGGTCGTGTGCGGCCACGGAAGGATCGAACACCACCCCGTTCAAGGACGAATCGACGACCTGTTGGGAAATGCCGTTCTTAATCGCGACTTGCTTGAATGACATGAGCCATTCGTTGAAGCCGTCCGCGCTGTCTCCGCAATCTGCCGCGCGCGCCGAGGCGACGCCCACCGTCGCGGCCGCGACGATCGAAAACAATACAATCTTCCAGTCCCTTGGTCGCATTCGCCGCCGCTCCCGAAACATCATCGTGGATTTGAAACCGCTAAACGCAAAACAGGGTTGAAAGTTGGCGGCATAGGACCCTTCAGTGATTATCGACTCGCCGTATGGGCGTTGGTCCGCCCATACGCAGATCACCACATAATTCTGGTTAGGTATCGGTATATTTTTGTAGCGATGGCTTAGGCAAATCTTAAATCGCTTCGGCTATTGTCACAGAAGTTGTGTGACATGCGTCTGAGTGAGAGTCCAATGAGTGAAAC
>DATDHT010000021.1:0-7560 GCA_036521435.1 Roseiarcus sp. | reverse complement strand
GATCCCAATGTCTCCAGCGCGAAGACCGCGCTCGCCGGCGGACGCTACGACGGGCTCGCGCGGCGCCTCGGCGCCAATGAGGACATTCCCGCCGTGGGCGCCGCGATCAATCTCGACCGGCTCGTGAACGGGGGAGAGCGTTGATGGCGGGCCAAGGCAATGGCGCCGAGGCGCCGTTCGTGCTCGCCGTCCCTTCCAAGGGGCGATTGCAGGACGCCGCGGCGGCGTTCTTCGCTCGCGCCGGGCTCGAACTCGTGCAGGGTCGCGGAGCGCGCGACTATCGCGGCGCGATCGCTGGACTGCCGGGCGTCGAAGTCGCCTATATCTCGTCCGCCGAGATCGTCGGCCAGCTCGCAGCTGGCGCAGCGCATTTCGGCGTCGCCGGCGAGGATCTGCTGCGCGAGAAGGCGCCCGACGTCGAGTCGCGGTTCGAGCTCTTGAGCCCACTCGGCTTCGGCCACGCCAATGTCGTGGTCGCGGCGCCAAAAGCTTGGATCGACGTGCGCACCATGGCGGATCTCGACGATGTCGCTTCCGCCTATCGCGCCAAGCGCGGCGAGCGCATGCGGGTCGCGACGAAGTACGTCAATCTCACCCGCCGCTTTTTCGCCGAGCATGGCGTCGCCGACTACCGCATCGTCGAGAGCCTGGGCGCGACCGAAGGGGCGCCCGCATCGGGCGCGGCGGAGCTCATCGTCGACATCACCACGACCGGCGCGACGCTCGCCGCCAATGCGCTGAAGCCCCTCGAAGATGGAACGATTCTGCGCTCGCAGGCGACGCTGATCGCCTCGCTCACCGCCCCTTGGGGGGCGAATGCGAGACAAGCCGCGCGCGACATTCTCGCCCGCATCGCGGCGAGCGAGGAGGCGCTGAAAACGCGCGAGGTCCGGGCGCGGCTGCCGGGCCCGGCGCATGTCGTGGTCGAGACGGCGGCCGAGCGGTTCGGCGCGGTTTCGGCGACCGGCGAGGACGTCGATCCGCACGGATTCGTCGCGCTGCATTGCGCGCGCGACAAAGTGGCGGAGCTTTCCGGCTGGCTGCTCACTCAGGGCGCCGAGCGGGTCAGCGTCGCAGCGCTCGAACAGACCTTCGCCGCCCGCAACGCGCTCTACGATGCGCTGGAGAGCCGGATCGGCGCAGGCGAACACTGAGACTTCTTCCCGTCACGCGCCCGGCAGCTCACGAGCAGGCGTCGAGCGCCATGTCGCCACGATTCGGATAGGCGAGTGTCGCCGGATCGCCCGACGCGCTAAGCTGCATCCTCGGGGGAAGGGGCGGAAAAGAGAAGCAGGCAACCCGTGAGCAAGTCAGAACTGAAGTGGAGCGAGAAGCAGGAAGATGCGGATTTCGACGCCGCGTTCAAATATCTTTCGCTTCTGTGTTCCGACAGGAAAGCCCACGCGCTCGTCAAGAGCCTTCGTGACTCCAAGCTCATGGACCATGCCGTGAAGGATGTGTTGCGCGCCGCGGCGCTTCCCCTGCTGCCCAGCGACGAGTCGCACGTGAGCAGGAACTTGAAGCTCATTCAAAAGGGCAAGCCGCTCGCGCCGGTTCTCCTTGTCCGTGGCGACATGGCGAAAGGACATCCCCTCGTCGTCGCCGACGGTTATCACCGCGTTTGCGCGGTGGTCTATTTCGATGAGAGCGCGCCCGTGCGCTGCCGGATTGCAGACCTAAGCGCGTGACGGACTTTCGACCGCTGCTCGGCGAGCCGATGGGGCAGAGCTGGGTCCAGCTCGCCGAACTCGCCCTCGCATTCCTCTTGTCCGCGTCGATCGGCCTCGAGCGCGAAATTCGCCAGAAGAGCGCTGGCCTGCGTACTTACACCCTTGTGGGCTTCTCGTCGGCGCTGGTGATGCTGGTGTCCAAATACGGCTTCACCGATACCCTCGAATCCGGCCGGGTGGTGCTCGATCCGTCGCGTATCGCGGCGCAGATCGTTTCGGGAATCGGCTTCATCGGCGGCGGCCTCATTTTTGTTCGAAAGGATATCGTTCGGGGCCTGACGACGGCCGCGACAGTCTGGCTTACCGCCGCGGTCGGCATGGCCTGCGGGGCCGGGCTTCCGATCCTGGCCATTGCGGTGACCCTGGGCCATTTCGTGGTGATCGCGGCTTTCCCCGCTATTGAGCGCCGACTGCCAAAATCCCGTTGGGCGCCGTCGTCGCTGCAGATTTCCTACCAGGACGGTCGCGGCGTCCTTCGCGAGGTGCTTGCCGCTTGCACCCGGAGCGAATTCTCAGTGAGTCGGGTGGAGGTGGAGCGGGATCCTTCTCACGAAATTGGCGTCGCGCGCGAAGAGATCTTGAGCCCTGAGAACGCCATCGGCGACAATTGGGCTCCCCGGCCAAAAGGCGTCGTCACGCTTCGCGTGGAAGTCCGTGGCGCGAAGTCGGTCGCCCGGCTCGCCGAGCGCTTGAGCGAAATCGATGGCGTGACCGGGGTCAGGACAACCGACGCCAATCTCACGTCCGATTAAAGGCGCAGCGATGGGTCGCGGACCCAGGGTCAGTAAATGAGTTTGCTCGCCGCGACGGCCGCGCGCTTCGCAAACTTGGCCACGATCGCCTTCAGCTCCGGCTCCCGGATGAGCGCAATCGCCTTCTCCGGATCGACCCACTGAGCCACGCGCTGCTCCGATTCCGGCCAGCTCGCACTCTGCCTTTTGACCAGCAACGGGAAAATTTTGACCTCGTAGTTCGGATCGTCGGCGGTCTGGCCGGTGGTCTTCTTATAGGTGAAATTGCCGATCGCCCGTGCGCCGATCTTCCCCCTCACGCCGGCCTCCTCGAAGGCCTCGCGCGCCGCCGACTTCGACGGCGTGAGTCGCTTGATCGGCCAACCCTTGGGCACGATCCATCGCCGCGACTGTCGCGTCGTGACGATAAGGATTTCAAGCGCCGCCATGGGCGTGAATCGATAAGGCAACGCGCCATATTGGACGCGGACAACCGGCCTCGCTCTTCGCTTCTTCGGCTTCTGGGGAATAATCGCATCTCCGGCGGGACCATGCGTTTAACGCGCCCTCGATCGCATAGTTGCGAATCGGTAGAAATGAAAGCGAGCCAGCGCCGCACGGGTGAAATTTGACGAGGGGCGCGCCGCGCGAACGGAATTCGCGGCGGTCGCGAGCTTAATGCGGCGAGAGGACCACGGCCGCCGGTCAGAGAGCGCTCTTGCGCCGACGCATCGCGTAGCCCAGCCCAGCGAAGCCGACGAGCGTCATCGCCCAGGTCGATGGCTCGGGGACAGCGGCCGTCGCAATGTCCCCATAGATCTGGAATTGCGCATTGGCGGCGACTGAACTCGTCCATGAGATCCCGTCATTGGATGAATAAAACGGGGTTGGGTGCGGGCCTTGGTCGAGCCAACCGACTGCCGCCGAGAGGTTGAGCGCCAGGAAATATTCCGTTCCCCCCAGTAATAAAATCGACGGGCCAGTATAGGTTTGACCGATAAGCGCCGCGCTGTCCGGTGACCCTGACGTGAATAATGTTTCGCTTGTCCAGAGCGGGGAAGAGCCGGGCGCCCCCTCGCTCGTGGACGAATAGAGAGCCATCGAGAACGGCTGTGGAGCGTTTTCGGAAATAAAGGACTGTTGAACGAATGCCGCGGCCCCGGCGAAGGAATCAACGGCGCCAAAAGGAAGCATGAAGCCGGCGGCGATGAGGGCCGGGCCGACTGTACCGCAATCGCAGTTGTTACCGGTGTAGTTGTCGAACACTGTGGTCGTCGCCTGGGACGGACGCGTCAAAAGCGCGGCGCTGGCGAAAAGCAGCGTGGAGAGAAGGAGAGTCTCGCGAACCGCAACTCTTAGAGATCGCCTCACCCGTTCCTCCCTCGTTAGGCCGATCGGCGCATCCCGACGCCAGTCACGCCGCTTGATGCGCTGGGAATGCTATGCGCGCGCCGGCTTCCGACGCTTCGACGCATAGCCAAGGCTCGCGAAGCCCACGAGCATCATCGCCCAGGTCGAGAGTTCGGGGACTGCGCCGCCCTCTGGCGGCACTGGGAATGCGCCGCCAGAGGGCGGGTCCACGATGGAAGAAGGAAACGGGGTGTAAACGTATGTCATTGTGCCCTCGAGTCTGGTGCGCGACAGACGTCCGAAACCCGAGTTTTCTCGAGTCGAGAGGACCGCCTTTTGCGATCCGGATCCGATGGAGGAGGCCTCGGCATTCAAAACGAGCGTAAGCCTCTGCGGTTCGCTGGTGCTGGCCGTGAACGTCTGCGAGACGCTTATCGGCGAGTGAAGAGAAACGGTAAGCACGGCCGGGCTCGCGTCGTTGACCGTGAAACCCGGGATCCACGTCAGCGACTGGGCCAAGGTTTCGATGACGTCCGTCAATGTTCCAAGTGACGGATCGAATCCCGGAAACGGATCGCTGACAAAAGAGCCATTTGAAGTCCCGGCGGCGACGGGGATCGTGAAGTCCTCCACGATGGTGTCTGCCGAAGCCGCGACAGGCGCGGCCGCCAACAGCCCAGTCGCCAACGCCCCAAGAATGAATGCGCGCATTTTACCCCCGCCGAGCTTTCGCCTGTTCACAGCTATACGCTCGGTTCTCCACTCAAACAAAGCGCGTCTATTTGCGAGCGCGGGAGCCCCTTGAGCGGCTCGGCAGCTTTAGTCCCCAGGCTAGCGGCGCCGATCGCGGCGCTTTGGCGCCGAGCTTCGGTCAAGGAGCACCATTCACCTTCGGCCCCGTCATCGGAGCTGTGCCGCCCGAACGCAACCTGGGCGAGACGGCTCCTGGCTTCGGCTGGCTTAGCTGCGCGGGCGGCCATCAGGGCGTGGTCGCTGACGTGATGGCGCTGATTGCCCAATTGACGGGCGCGGCGTCCCTGCTCAAAATCTGACCGCCGGTGAACAGCCGACGAGGGATTTTAGGGGATTTTCCATGAATAATTCACGCGTATTGAGCGCCATGGCCGCCCTCATGCTCTCGGCGGGGCTGTTTAGCGCGGCTCCAGCGCACGCCGATACGGTCTTCGATTTCAGTGGAGTTTGCGATTCCGGCTGCACCGGAACGGCGACTGGCGTTCTGACCCTTGTCGACTTTTTTGACGATGACAACGGGATGGTCAACGACTCCACTTTCATCTCGTTCGAATATTCGTCCTCGAGCGGCAGCCTTGCCATCAATCTCGCGGATGGCGGGAGCGCTGATGGCTTTGTGTATGACGACGGTCGACCCTTCGGGGGGCTCTTTGTTTACTCGTCTAGCGGCCTTCCGTTCTTCGAGGCGCCCTCGCAAGACCATTTCGACGCGGCCACGACGCTCGATCCCGATACGGATGACGTCGGCTCTTCAGTCAGCTTCGTTCAGGTCAGCGGCGCGATCCCCGAACCGTCCACGTGGGCGATGATGCTGCTCGGCTTCGCCGGACTCGGCTACGCCGGCTATCGCAAGGCGAAACGCGCAACCGTCGCCGGTGCCGGCTTTTAGGAGTGATGACGCTAGTCGAATTTCCGAATTGATCGACTTTATCTTGCGTAAAGCCGGACTCGTCAGTATAATCATCCGATGACAAACCCGCATGGCCCCCGCGTCGCGGCCGGGCGGAGATGCCCGATGACCGGTCGCCGCTCGCCTATTTGCAACCAGAACGGGTTTTAGGTGATCGGGGAGAAAATTTATATTTGGCTGTAACTCATTGAAAAGCCTCGATTCGAAAAAATAAACGCTAGCAAACGAAAGCAAGTTTACTAACGTTTAGGCGCGTTTGCGCTCGTTTACTTGCTTCTATTTGCATCCGAACTCGCGCGCCAGTTGTATTGGAAGGGGCGCCCTCAGGCGATCGTCACCACCAGCCGTCCCCGGGTCTCCCCTTTGAGGATGCGGGCGCCGGCCTCGAACACCTGGCCCAAGGGGATGGTCTCGGTCATTGAAGCGAGCTTATCGCGGTCGAGATCGAGCGCCAGGCGCCGCCAGGCTTCGAGCCGACGCTCCTTCGGGCATTGGACGCTGTCGATCCCGAAGAGCGAGATTCCGCGCAGGATGAACGGCGCGACGCTCGCGGGCAGGTCCATGCCGGCGGCAAGGCCGCAGGCGGCGACGGCGCCGCCGTAGCGGGTCTGCGCCAGGACATTGGCGAGCGTCGTCGAGCCGACGCTGTCGACCGCGGCCGCCCATTGCTCCTTGCCAAGCGGCCTGCTGCCGGGGGCGCTCAGCATGGCGCGGTCGATGAGTTCGTCCGCGCCGAGCGCCTTGAGGTAGCGCGCCTCGCTCGTGCGCCCAGTCGAGGCGATGACCCGCCAGCCCTTGTCGGCAAACAGCGAGATCGCCATCGAGCCGACCCCGCCGGCCGCTCCGGTCACCAGCGCAGGCCCTGAGGACGGCGCGAGGTCGTGGCGCTCGATCGCCATCAAAGCCAGCATCGCGGTGAAGCCCGCGGTGCCGATGGCCATCGCTTGCGATCGGGTTAGGCCAGTCGGCAGCTTGACCAGCCAGTCGCCGTTCACGCGCGCTCTTTCCGCATAGCCGCCGAAATGCGTTTCGCTGAGCCCATAGCCGGTCAGGACGACCTCGTCGCCGGGAGCGAAGTCCGAGCGGCGCGAACTCTCGACAATGCCGGCGAGATCGACGCCGAGGACCATGGGAAACCTGCGGATAACCGGCGATTTTCCGCTCAGCGTCAGGCCGTCCTTGTAGTTGACGGTCGAATGGGTGACCCGGATCGTGACGTCGCCGTCCATGAGTTCGGACTCGTCCATGTCGACGAACTTGACGACTTGGCCCACGTCGGTCTTGTCGGCGCGAACGGCGCGAAAGGTCATGGGCTTGCCCTTGAGTTGGCTGACGAGAAGGCGAAGTCTATGAGCGGGATTCCGGGCCGGTCAAATGGCTTGGGCCCAGGGTTGAGGAGGGAAGGCCGCTCATGGCCAAAAAAGAAAAGCCGCTGCTCGTCCAAAAGGAAAAGCCGCCTCGCGTCCTGACGGCAGTCAAGGGCGCCGACGGGTTGATGCGCTGTCCTTGGCCGGGCGTCGATCCGCTCTACGTCGCCTATCACGACGAGGAATGGGGCGTACCCGAATACGACGATCGGGCGATGTTCGAGAAACTGGTGCTGGACGGCTTCCAGGCTGGACTCTCCTGGATCACCATCCTGCGCAAGCGCCCTGCCTTTCGCCAGGCGTTCGACGGCTTCGACCCGAAAAAGATCGTGCGCTGGAGCGACGAGAAAAAGGACGCGCTGATGCAGGACGCCGGCATCGTCCGCAACCGGGCCAAGATCGAGGCGACGGTGGCGCTCGCTCGTATCGTGCTCGACTTCTCGGATAAAGGAGGCTTCGCCCGCTATTTGTGGGGCTTTGTCGACGAACGTCCGATCGACAATGCGCGGATCAGCTTCAAAGACGTGCCGGCCGAGACCGACGTCTCGCGCGCCATCGCCAAAGACTTGCGCGCACGCGGCGGCAATTTTGTCGGGCCGACGATCGTCTACGCCTTCATGCAGGCGACCGGCATGGTCAACGATCATCTCGTCGATTGCTGCCGTCACAAGGCCTGCCGCGCGCTGGCGCGTAAGCTTGAGCCGTGAGCGAGAGCCCGC
>DATDHT010000020.1:0-4976 GCA_036521435.1 Roseiarcus sp. | reverse complement strand
GGCGCTCTTCTCAACCTCTGCAAAGGCTTCGCGAGCGATCCGGAATGCGTCGACCCCCGCCGGGATGCCGGCATAGATCGCGACCTGCAGCAGCACTTCGCGGATTTCATCCTTGGTGACGCCATTCTTCAGGGCGCCCTTCACGTGCATCTTGAGCTCATGAGGCCGATTGAGGCAGCTGATCATGGCAAGGTTGAGCATGCTGCGCGTCTTGTGCGGCAACCCCTCACGCCCCCATACCGCGCCCCAGCAATATTCGGTCGTCAGCTCTTGCATCGGCATGTTGAAGTCGTCCGCTGAGGCGAGCGATTTTTCGACAAATTCCGCCCCCAGCACCTTCTTGCGAATCGCGAGTCCACGGTCGAACATTTCCTTGTTCATTTCGGTCTCCTGTGTCTCAAAGCTCGGCGGCGAACGGCAGCGAACCTCGCCCGCGCGGATGGCTCGTGATCAGCCCCTGACCTCTACGCCCGCCCACTCCTCCACGACGCGCGTGATCGAAGTGAAGTCCGACGTCGGCCCGAATTTGGCGTTGGTGACAGCGAGCATCTGGCGCACCGCCGCCCCGACCACCATCGGCACGCCCATGTTCTCCGCTTCGTCGACGCACAGGCGGACATCCTTATAGGAGAGCCCGGTTGCAAAGCCGAAATCAAAGGTGCCCGGAAGAATCGATTTCGGAAACTTGTCTTGAGTCGCGCTGTTGCGGCCGCTGCCGGCGTTGATGATGTCGAGCATGATCTTCGGATCGATGCCCGCCTTGACCCCCATCACCAAGGCTTCGGAGGAAATGACCATCGCGGCCGCCGCGAGCAGATTGTTGCCGAGCTTTGCGACCTGGGCAAGGCCGGCCTTCTCGCCGACAAAAAAGACTTTGCCAAAATTCTTGAGCAGCGGCTCGGCGACTTCGAACGATGCGCGCGGACCGGAGGCCATCACGGCGAGCGTTCCATTCTTGGCGCCCGCGATCCCGCCTGACACTGGCGCATCGATCCATCCGACGCCGTAAGGCTCGAGACCGTGCGAAACACGCGTCGCCATGCCGGGGCCACTGGTTGACAGATCGACCAGTATCTTGACTCGCGAGCCCTGCCCGACATTGCCAAGAACGACCTTTTCCACAATGTCAGGCGTCGGAAGGCTTACGAACGCGAGATCAACCGAATCGAAGACGTCCTTCGGCGAGGAGCCGACCGCCGCGCCGGCGCTCTTCTGCGGCGCCTGCGCATCCGAATTTGTATCAAAGACCACGAGGTCGAAGCCCGCGCTGATCAGTCGCAGGCTCATGGGGCCGCCCATTCGCCCGAGCCCGATAAAGCCGATTTTTGGCGTCGCCATCCCGAGTGATTCCCTGCGCCATCATGATCGGGTGAAGCGCCCGACGTTGTTATTGCTCGCTCAACTCTAACCCACTTGCCGCGTGAGCCGCACCGCCAGAGCGGACATAACAGAAATATCGAGCTTGCAAGCCACGGGCGAACCCGTGCTGCGGTCGTTCGACGGCCTTTGCATCATGCGACGCGACTCGTTTCGTCATCGGCGAGCGCCAGCTCCACGACGTGCAGGCCTGCCGCCGTCGCGCGCGAAGGAAAGACGCTTTTGAGCCGGTCCTCGTGCACGGGAATGACCCGTTTATGCTCGCCGCCCACCGCCTTCAACATGTCCGCGCTCGTAAACATGAGGTTCGACTGGCTGCCCACCGCCAGGCCGATCGGCACCAGTTGAGGATCGTTCCTATCGAGTCCGGTTAGGTTATCGTACGTGTAGATCAGATCGCCTGCGAGGATGAAGGCGTCGGCGCTCTCGCGCGCGCCGTCGTTGCGCACGGTCACGTACATCGAGCCATAGGTGTGCGTGTCCGCGGCGAGATGGAGGTCGATCCCAGGCAAGACATCCTCAAGGTCGCCGTCGACCGCGATCATCCGACCCTCCCGGGCCAGCCGCGTCGCCTTGACGATGTCGGCCGGGTCGGCGGCGCCGACCAGGAAGCGAAATTCCGGTCCAAGCGTCAGCGCCCATACCCACTTATCGATTTCGCGTTTCTGGATATAGAACTTGGCGTTCGGAAAGAGGTCGAGCCCGCCCATGTGATCGAAATGAGCGTGAGTGATCAGGACGGTCGTTACGTCGGCGGGCTTGACGCCGCATTCCGCGAGAACCTCCGACGCGGCATGCCAGTTCGAGACGCCGTAGAGATCGGCGAGATACTTGCCGTATTCTTTGTGGTCGTAGCCGGTGTCGACGAGGATCACCTGGCCTTGCCCCTTGATCAGCACATAGGCGTAGGGCAGGTTGCGGATGCCGACATATTGGGGACCGTAGAGCATGACGCTCTGCGGAAACTTGTTCACCGCGGCATAGTCGAGCACCCAGATCGAATATTTGCTCATGACGCTCCTCGCCTGTTCGTCGCCGCTTTATCCAGCGAACTGGGCTTCAAACGGGGCGCCGCCGGCGTGCATCGCACAGCATGCCTGACGGAGATCGACCGTCTCGAATCCCGGCGTCGCCCGCCCGACCGCCCGAAGATGCCGCTCGGATTCCTGAACGAAGTGAAACAGCGTGTCCCCGTCTCGATCGGCGGTGGACAGGGCTGCCACGAGCGCGCTCTCAAGCGCGGCGAGGGCGGCTGCCAAATGACCCCGATGGTGGGCCGCACTTGTTGGCGCGCCCAGATTTCTTAGGCCTTCGGCGGCTTCGCGAATGCGTTCGCGAGCGGTCTCGACAGGTTCGTAGTCCACGATTGCGCGGGGGCCCGCGATCGTACGCTTCAGCAGGAATCCTGAGAGCTGGATCAGGCCCCGGCGCAAGAGATCATGCAGGGGCTGGGCTTCGGAGATGTAGCGCGCGAGCGGGTCGGCCTGACTCAAAGCGCGCCTTCCTCCATAGCCCCGCGGGGCCTCCGCTCCGCTTGCGTCGCGGCCTCGCCCAAACGCCGGGACGCTTGGGCCAGTGGCTCGCCCACTTCCTCCCTTACGCTAGCAATGATGGGCCCAGTCAGGCATTCGGGCCCACAGGATAACAGTTATAGCGATCTTAGGCAGTCACTTCATTTCACTTCGCCACCAGCGGTTGGCAAAGTGCGGCATAGACCAAAGTGCTGATAGTCTGTGACCGGGAGGAGACGACGATGGCCAATCCGACGGGCAAGAGCGACAAACAGACGCCGGGCGTCTACAGGCGGCGCATTGGCGACGCGTTGGTCACGACGATCAACGACGGCTTCCTCGATATCAGTTTCGAGATTTTGAGAGGCGCCGAGCCTGACGACCTGCGAGGGCTGATGCGCAGCGCGTTCCGCGACGGGCCGCCCCGGCTCACGGTCAACGCCTTTGTCATCGAGACCGACCGCAATACGATCCTTGTCGATTCGGGCGGCGGCTCGACCACCGTCTATTCCATGGGCCGTCTCCCCGACAATCTGCGCGCCGCGGGCTTCAAGCCCGACGACTTCGATACGGTGCTGGTGACCCACATCCATCCCGACCACACGAGCGGGCTTTTGGACACCGAGGGAAAGGCGGCCTTCCCCCGCGCCGAAGTGATCGTGCACGAGGACGAGATTACGTTCTGGTCGGACAAGAGCCTTCGCGACGGCCGGTCGGCCGCCGCGACGCCCTATCTCGATTCCGCCGACCGGGTGCTGGACGCCTATCGCGAAAGGTTCCGGCCGAGCCGCGGTGGAACGGTCGTTGCCGGCGTGACGCAACTGCCGCTTCCTGGCCATACGCCGGGGCATAGCGGATATCGCCTCGATTCCGCAGGCGAGACCTTGGTGATGTGGGGAGACACGGTCCATGTGCCGGAGATTCAGATTCCCCGGCCCGAGGTCACAAGCGAGTTTGACGTCAGCGAACCGCTCGCGGCCGAGAACCGTTTCAAGATTTTCGACTATGTCGCGAAGGAGCGCCTGCTCGTGACCGGCGGGCACCTGCATCTGCCCGGCTTCGCGCACGTCGTCCCGAACGGGCGGGGGTTCCAGCTCATGCCGGAACCCTGGATGGTCGTGATCTAGAGTCGAACCACGATCGTCATTGCGAGCAAAGCGCGTCGAAAGACGCCGGTCCTTTCGGACGGGCTATGGCCCGTCATGGCCGCTCGGGGCAAAAGTGGCGCAGATGCAGCACCAGCGGATACTCGTTGCGTAGACCGATCCAATGGCGATGCAGCCCTCCTAGCGCTCGGCATAGCGCCCCGGCAGCACGTGTCCCGTTATCGATGGGCGCCTTCGTTCAGGCCAGATGAACGTCAATGGGAGTGCCGCACCTCGCTGCAGCTCACTACGCTGCTCTTGGTGGGGCCGCGCGCGTCGGCCTGCGCGAAACAGAACGAAAGAACGTCCCCGTTGATTTCCCCTTCTATGACGCCAACCGTATGAGCGATGATCACCTTGCGGTTCGCGGGTCCATAGAGTTCGCCGATGAATGGCTCGTCCTCGGGCTTGCCGCCGTCACCCGACAGCGTCGCTGTCCCCCAGAAACGGCGCCCCTGTTGATTCGTGATGTTGATCACGAGATCCTTTTCGCCCAAACCCGGGTTTGTGAACGTGCCGGCGTTATTCGGCCAGTGCGGAGCCGCGCCGGCGACGATCGTGAAAGTCTTGCCGGTCCAGGGCCCCTTGATGTCGGGGACATCCGCGTCGGCAATGGCCAGCGCTGAACTAAGAACCAGCGCCGCAGCAGCGAGGCCAATAGCTTTCGCTCTCAAATGGCTTACCTTCATTGAGCGGCTCCCCTGCCTTTAGGTCGGCCGCGCGGTCGCCGCGTTGGGGCAAACTATCCTATTCGTCGCCGGCGCGGAACGCGCAGGCGCGGGGCGCTGAGTTCCACCCGTCTCGCAAGCACTCAGTCCTTGACCTCGACCCATTGCTTGCTGGCGGCGTCATATTTGACCAGCGTCAGCTGCTCGGCGTTGATCGTGATGTGGTTCTTCTCCGAGAAGCCGAGATCGCCGGTGATGCCCTTGAACCCCTTGAC
>DATDHT010000019.1:0-2746 GCA_036521435.1 Roseiarcus sp. | reverse complement strand
GTAGAAGTAATAGGCGGCGGCGGCGGCGGCGGCCCATGAGGCGATGGCGAGAACCTCGCGGGTGAACCCCCGCATCATGGACAGAAGCGCGGAAACGAGAACGATGCCGAGAACCGCGAGATCGAGATAAGATGGCATAAGCGAAACGAACCTCGTCGCGCGACAGCCCAACACCCCCCCGTGGCGGCCGGCGCGAGCTTGCCGCGCGATGCGGTCTATTTCGGCGAAATCGGGCTCTCGGGCTCGGTGCGCGGGGTTGGGCATGCGGGCTTGAGGCTGAAGGAGGCCGCCAAGCTTGGGTTCACCCGCGCCTTCGCGCCGCAGTCGCTTCCCGCCGGCGCCGAGCCTGTGAACATCGCCACGCAGCCCATGGATAATGTCGCCGCCCTGGTCGCGCTGATCGCCGCGAGCGCCGTCGAAACGAGAGTGGGACGCGCCAAATCTCCCGCCCGCAATGGGGTGACGAACTAACGCGGCTTGGTTATAAGGCGCTCGCGTCGGCCGCCACGGGGGGTGTAGGCTATCGCGACGAGGTTCTCTCGCAAATGCCATCTTATCTCGATCTAGCGGTTCTCGGCATCGTTCTTGTTTCCGCCCTTCTGTCCATGATGCGGGGGTTCACCCGTGAGGTTCTGGCCATCGCCTCATGGGCCGCCGCAGCCGCCGCCGCCTATTACTTCTACCCACTTCTCATGCCTTATCTCACTCCCTATATCCATAAGGAGGTTATCGCCCAGGCGGCCGCCGCGGCCATTGTGTTCTTCCTCACCTTGATCGTTGTGTCGCTGTTCACGGTCCGGCTGTCCGACGCGATCCTCGACAGCAAGATCGGCGCCCTCGACCGATCGCTGGGCTTCGTGTTCGGGGTCGCGAGAGGGTTTCTCCTCGCGGTCGTCGCCTTCGCCATCTTCAACTGGCTGGTTTCTGAGAAGCAGCAACCGGAATGGGTCAAGAACGCCAGGACGCGGCCAGTCCTCACCGAAACCGCCGATCGAATCGTCGCCATGCTGCCGACGGACGCGGCGCAGACGCTCAACGGCTGGATCGAGTCGCACGCGAACGCGGCGACCAACGCCTTGGCGCCGACCACCCCGAAGACTTCGGACGATCAATCGATTGCGATTCCCTCTCCAGCGGCGCCATCTCAACCACAGAAGAAACCGGATTCGACGACGGGAGCGACCGGCTCCGGCATGGACAAGCAGAAGCTGGACGCTTTGATCAACAAGAACGCGCCGTTCGCTCCGGCTCCCAAGCAGTGACGCCGACGTTCCCAGAACCAGCTTCAGACGCGCCGGGCGACACTGGCTTCGACCCCGACGACGACCGATTGCGCGAGCAGTGCGGCGTCTTCGGCATTTTCGACCATCCTGACGCGGCCGCCATCACCGCGCTTGGCCTCCATGCGCTGCAGCATCGCGGCCAGGAGGCCGCCGGTATCGTCGCCTATGACGGCGTGCGGTTCCATTCGGAGCGCCGGCAGGGGCTGGTTGGCGATCATTTCTCGAATGCGGCGACCATCGACCGCTTGCCAGGACGCTGGGCCATCGGCCATGTGCGATATTCGACGACCGGCGACACCATATTGCGCAATGTCCAGCCGCTGTTCGCCGAGCTCGAGGCTGGGGGCCTCGCGGTCGCTCATAACGGCAATCTGACCAATGGGCTGACGCTGAGGCGGGAGCTCATTCGCGGCGGCGCGATCTGCCAGTCGACCAGCGACACGGAAGTCGTGCTGCTGCTCGCAGCGCGCTCGCGTCGTCAAAAGATCGTCGATCGTTTCGTCGAGGCCCTGGCCGAGATCGAGGGCGCGTATGCGCTCGTCGCGTTGACCAACAAGAAGCTGATCGGCGCGCGCGATCCGCTCGGCATCCGCCCGCTCGTGCTTGGCGAGCTCGAGGGCTGCCCGATCCTGTGCTCGGAGACCTGCGCGCTCGACATCATCGGGGCGAAATTCGTCCGCGACGTCGAGAACGGCGAAGTGGTGGTCATCGACGGCGACGGGGTGAAGAGCTTCTTCCCGTTGCCCAGGCAGCCGCCACGGCCGTGCATTTTCGAATATATTTATTTCGCCCGGCCCGACTCGGTCGTTCATGGCCGATCCGTTTACGACGCCCGCAAGGCGATGGGCGCGGAGCTGGCGCGCGAGGCCCCGGCCGAGGCCGACGTGGTCGTGCCGGTCCCCGACTCTGGCGTTCCGGCCGCGATCGGTTACGCGCGCGAATGCGGCCTGCCGTTCGAACTCGGCATCATTCGCAACCATTATGTCGGGCGCACCTTCATTCAGCCGAGCCAGTCGATTCGCGAACTCGGCGTCCGCATGAAGCACAACGCCAACCGCGCGGTGGTCGAGGGCAAGCGCGTCGTGCTCATCGACGATTCGATCGTGCGCGGCACCACCAGCATCAAGATCATGCAAATGATGCGGGAAGCAGGCGCACGCGAGGTCCATTTCCGCATTTCGTCGCCGCCGATCACCCACCCCGACTTCTACGGCATCGACACCCCCGAGCGCGACAAACTGCTCGCGGCGCGCATGAACCTCGATGAGATGCGCCGGTTCGTCGGCGCCGATTCGCTCGCGTTCCTCTCCGTCGACGGGATTTATCGCGCCATGGGCTATTCCGGGCGCAACCCGAGACAGCCTCAGTTCACCGACCATTGCTTCACCGGCGACTATCCGACCCGCCTCGTCGACCAGTTCGGGGATTCGGGGCGCCAGCAATTGTCGCTTCTGGCTGAGGCA
>DATDHT010000018.1:0-6243 GCA_036521435.1 Roseiarcus sp. | reverse complement strand
TCGGCGCTTGGGATCAAGCCGGCCGCTCACAGCGGCGAGGCCGATCTCGTCATCATTGCCGGCAGCCAAGCGGACAAGGTGTCGCTCGACGACTATCGCACAACGCTCGCGCCGGCCGCTCAGCGCGGGACGCCTTGCATGTGCGTCAACCCGGACAAGCTTATGCTGACCGCATCGGGGAACGCGCCCGGCGCTGGCCGCATAGCCGAGATTTATGAGGAACTGGGGGGCGTCGTGACATGGGTCGGCAAGCCGTTCCCCGAGATTTATCGGGCGGCTGCGGAGCTGTCGCAGGTTCAGGACCCGCGCGACGTTCTTTGTGTTGGCGACAGCGTCGAGCACGACATTGCGGGGGCCAATCGGTTCGGCGCCTTTGCGGCTCTCGTGAGGACAGGCGTTCTTGCTGGCCTGTCCGACAAGGAGCTTGCCGCCGAAATAGGCCGGCACGGTGCACTGCCGGACTACGTGGTCAGAAGTCTGTTGTCGTAGGAAGGTCGAGCGCGTCCCCGCTAGGCGACCCCGCCTCTCCCGGCCTCTCCGGCATCTGCATTCTCTGTTCGTCTCCGGTCCTCCCATCGTAGGCTGTGGCGCCCGCGCCGGCTAGCGCGGCTTTGGCCGCGATTCAATCATTTCAACCCGTTAGGCGCCTTTTTCTGTCACTCCCTCCGGATCATTGCCCTCCGGTTCATTCCACGATAGTGTATATACACATAAACATAGCCACCGGGGCGGGTTCCGCCGTGGCCCGCGCTAAGAAGCCAAGTTGCATTTGCATCGCTTCGATCGCACGCTTGCGTCCGAGCGGTCTCAACGCCAGGGAAAAGGGACGCCAAAAATTTTCCGCAGGAGTTCCCGCGTAACTCATTGATAAGTCTAGATTCTGACGAGAGAAAAATCCAAGGCAATCCAACCCCCATCAGCATGGGTTTTCGCAGCGAAACGGGACAGGCCAAGACAATCCAAATCGACCGGACTCAACGTCGCCGGCCGCTGCCGGGAAGCAGCCGGCGACTCCCTCTCGATGCAAGGTGCTTTCACCCTCGGACAGCGAAGCTTAAGGGCGCGGTTGCATCTTCGAGAAGGGCTTGGCGAGCTGCGGCCAGGCGGCCGGCGCGTGCGCCTGAGTCGGCGAGGCTATTTTAGCAGCGCCCGGATGCGAGCCGAATTCGTAAGGCGGATGCACGCCATCGCGAAGGGCGAGGCGGGATCGTCCGGCTAGAGGCCGGGCCACATCAAGCAGCGCCGCGCAAGAGCCCAAGCAGCTCGCGGTGCATGATCTCATTGCCGCAGCAGATCGAGCCGGTCTCGAGGAAATTGGGCTCGCCGTCGGCGCCGGTCACAAAGCCGCCGGCTTCGCGGATAAGCAGCGAACCCGCCGCAACGTCCCAGGAGTTCAGGCCGCGCTCCCAGAAGGCGTCGAACCGGCCGGCGGCGACATAGGCCAGATCGAGCGCCGCGCAGCCCATCCGCCGCACATTGACGACGCGGGCCATCACCGCCGCAAGCTCGGCTCGGAATCGAGGATGCTGCGCCGCCTTGCCGAGATGGGGAATGCCGCAGCCGAAAATCGCCTGCGACAAGTCGCTGCGCCCGGCCACGCGCAGCCGGCGATTGCCGCCAAACGCGCCCTGACCCTTCTCCGTCACGTACATGTCGTCATCGGCTGGATTGTAGATGATGCCAGCGACGATCTGCCCTTCACGCTCGAGCGCGACGGAAATCGCAAACAACGGGATCGCGTGCAGGAAGTTGGTCGTCGCGTCCAAGGGATCGATGTGCCAGGTGTGGCTCTGGTCGGTCCCCTCGACGCGCCCACCCTCCTCCAGGACGAAGCCGTAGCCGGGACGCGCCTTGGCGAGCTCCTGATAGAGGGTTTTCTCCGCGCGCTTGTCGGCAAGACTGACAAAGTCGCCCGGCCCCTTCATCGACACTTGCAGTTCGCTGACCTCGCCGAAATCGCGCTTGAGGCCGCGGCCGGCCTTGATCACGGCGCTGGTCATCACGGTCATCAAAGCAGAGCGGATCATGGCAGTTCGTCCATCGGGGCGGCAGGGAGCGGAGGGAGATTTATGGAAGGCCTCGCGTGGAGGCAAATGCGCGTCGGTCGGGCGGCGTTAGTAGACGTGAGGAATGAGACGCCAGGTACGGGCTCGATAGGCGTCGTATTCGGCGCCGAAGCTCTCGCTCAGCAGTCGCTCTTCAGCCTCGATGCGAGCAAGCACGACAATGAGCATCAGCACGGCGATGATGATTCCGACGCCGGCGCGAAACGCCAGCCCCCAGCCGAGCATGAAGACAAGGAGGCCGAGATAGCTCGGGTGGCGAATGATTCCGTAAAGCCCGCTGGTGACCAATCGGTGTTCCGGCTGGATCGCAACCAGGCCGCTGAAGCGGCGCCCGAGCACAAAGACCGGCGCAAGGCGAAGAACGCCGCCGGCTGTATAAAGAAGAAACCCGAGCCAGCGAACGCCTTCGCCGCCAAAGGTGAGGAAATCGACCCTATCCGTATAGGCGGGGAAATAGGCGTCGATGATTCCGAGGACGCCTAGAGCAGCGAGCACCCAACGATTGGACCGGTCCTCCCTGACGCCCGAGCCGATATGCCCCTCGCTGAACAGCGACGCGACCCCGAGCGCGATCGTGACAACGCTGACTGCGATCAGCGGCGGATAGGAAAAGAACCGGCTCAAGCCGCCTGCGCCGACAACAGCCAGGCCCAAATAGGCGATGATGCTCAAAACCGTGAAGACGGCAAGCCGCGACTTGATCATGGCGTTCCTGCGTCCGGCTGGCCACGGCGACGAAACGCGCCGGGCTTATACGCGCACGCTCCGTGCATCTTCACGATCGCGCTTGCCAAAACAAGCGGAGCAGACGATTCGTTGCCTGACTTTTGTGGCGGCCAGGCGGCGGGTCGAGGGGAAGGCATTGGTTCATGGCGTCTGACATCGAAATCGCGCGCGCCGCGCGCTTGAAGCCGATCGAGGAGATCGCCGCGAAGGTCGGCGCGCCCGAATCCGCCTTGCGTCCGTTCGGCCGCTTCATCGCCAAGCTCGAATATGATTTTCTTAGCAGTCTTTCGAACCGCCCGGAGGGCAAGCTCATTCTGGTCACGGCAATCAGCCCAACCCCAGCGGGCGAGGGCAAGACGACGACCACCGTGGGCCTGGGCGACGCGCTCAATCGCATCGGCAAAAAGACGATGATCTGTCTGCGCGAACCCTCGCTCGGGCCCAGCTTCGGCATGAAGGGGGGCGCGGCCGGCGGCGGTCACTCGCAGGTTGTCCCGATGGACGAAATCAATCTCCATTTCACCGGCGATTTTCACGCCATCACATCGGCGCACAATCTGCTTGCGGCGATGATCGACAATCACATGTACTGGGGCAACGCGCTCCGCCTCGATCAGCGGCGCGTCACCTGGCGGCGCGTGCTCGACATGAACGACCGCGCGCTTCGCGAAACAATTGTCGGGCTCGGCGCGGGAAACGGTTTTCCACGCGAGGACGGTTTCGACATTACCGTCGCCTCGGAGGTCATGGCGGCCTTCTGCCTCGCAACCAGCCTTGAGGAGCTCGAGGAGCAGCTCGGCCGTATGGTGGTCGGCTGGGCCAGAGATAGGCGGCCGATCAGCGCCTTAGATCTCAAAGCGCCTGGCGCCATGACGGCGCTCCTCAAGGAGGCGTTCAAGCCCAATCTCGTGCAAACGCTCGAAGCCTCGCCCGCGCTTGTGCACGGGGGGCCCTTCGCCAACATCGCCCACGGTTGCAATTCCGTGATGGCGACGCGAGCGGCGCTCAAACTCGGCGATTACGTTGTCACCGAAGCGGGCTTCGGCGCGGATCTCGGCGCCGAGAAATTTTTCGACATCAAGTGCCGCAAGGCCGGCCTCAGGCCGGCAGCGACGGTGCTCGTCGCGACCGTGCGCGCGCTCAAAATGCACGGCGGAGTGGCGAAGGATGCGCTTAGCGCCGAGAACCTTCCCGCGCTCGAAGCCGGCCTTGCGAACCTCGCTCGACATATCGCCAATCTGGGGAAGTTTGGACTGCCAGTCGTCGTCGCAATCAATCGATTTGACAGCGACACCCAGGCCGAACTCGCCTTCGTCGAGAACGCGGTGGCGCGCGAATTCGGGGTCCAGACCGTTGTATGCGATCACTGGGCCCGAGGCGGGGCCGGAGCAGAAGATCTCGCCCGTGTCGTCGCCGCTCTTGCGGATGCGGGCGAGGCAAAGTTCCGGCCGTTATACGGCGAAGAGATGAGTTTGTGGGACAAGACGCTGACAATCGCGCGAGAGATTTACGGCGCCGCCGACATCGCGGCCGAGGCCTCGGTGCGAGCGAAATTTGACGAGCTCGAGGCCGCGGGCTGGGGCCATCTGCCGATATGCGTCGCCAAGACCCAATATTCGTTCTCGGACAATCCCTCTCTTATGGGCGCTCCCAGCGGGCACGTTCCAAGGATACGCGACGTTCGTCTCCGCGCGGGCGCGGGCTTTGTCGTCGTGCTGATGGGCGACATCGGCACGATGCCGGGATTGCCGCGCACGCCTGCTGCCGAGAGGATTCGCGTCGTCAATGGCGAGATCGACGGCCTGAGTTAAGGACGGATAAGGACGCTCAACGTGGCGTCGGCGCATCCTCGCGCAAGAGCTTCTCCGTTTTGAGCGCGCGCCAGAGCGCAGCCGGCACCTTTGCTCCCATCATTGCAGCGTTGCGCTTGACTTCGCTCGCCCGTTGCGCGCCCGCTATGACGCTCACAACCGCAGGATGACCAAGCGGAAAGCGCAGCGCGGCCTCCGGCAGCGCGACTTTAAAACCCTTGCATATCTGCTGGATGCGGCGCACCCGGTCCTTCACCTCATCCGGCGCTGGACTATAGTTATAGCGAGCGTTGGCCTTCACGCCCGTCGCGAGAATGCCGGAATTGAATGGGCCGCCGATCACCACGGCGATCTTCTTTTCCTCGCAGAGCGGCAAAAAACTCGTCAACGCCTCCTGTTCGAGAAGAGTATAGCGACCCGCGAGAAGGAACGCGTCGAAGTCGGCCGCGCGCGCCAACTTCTCGGCAATCTCCCATTCGTTGATCCCGGCCCCGATGGCCTTGACCGCCCCTGAGGCGCGCAATTTCTCCAACGCGCGATAGCCCCCTTCCATAAACTCCTTGATCCGCGTGTCGGCGGCTTCCCTGGTTTTGTGGGTGAAGACATCGACGTCGTGGCAGTAGACGATATCAACGTGGTCGAGACCGAGGCGCTCGAGCGAGAATTCGAGCGAGCGCATCACGCCGTCGTAGGAATAGTCGAAGCGCTCCCGCCGCGAGGGTGTTTCAAAGAACATGCCCTGACCTGAACGTTCCTGCGGCTCGCACAGATCGAGCAACCGGCCGACCTTGGTGGAAATCAAATAGGAGCCGCGCGGCTTCGGACGCAGGAAACCATTCAGTCGGGTCTCAGAAAGTCCCAGCCCGTAAAGCGGCGCGGTGTCAAAATATCGACAACCAGCCGCCCAGACGGCGTCCAGCATCACCCGCGCTTCTCTCTCCATCATAGGTCGATAGAGATTGCCGAGCGGCACTCCGCCGAAACCGAGCTCGGTGAATTGCAATTCGACTCCGCCGCGCGTCGTGAACTTTCGGACCCGCGCGCTCCGCCCATTCGCGGTCGCCGCCATCAAGTCTTCCCTCCCAGGCAAGCGCGAGAACTCATGTATCGCTTTGGACGCGCAGCGCCTGATTCTCGTGGCCCGCGCTCAAACAAATCCCCAGCGCGGTCAACATCACATTATCGAAAGAAATCGGGCAGCGTGACGATGCTATTTGCCTAACGAACACATAAACCTTTAGCACTCCTCGGGACAAGTCAAGCGATCTGCGACCCATCGAGGCCTTCTCGCGTTTCGAGACATTGTTGAGGACCTTCGAACGAGCGCTATCGATCCTCTCCCAACCATTTCCGATCTTGCGAGGCGATAAAGGTGCGAAGGCGCTGCAGGCTTGGGGCATTCGGGCCGCTCGTCTCCAGGTCGGCGAGGATCTTCCGCAAGGCCAAGCGAGCCACAGGCCAATTGTAAGAGCCTTGTCTCAACATTAACCGCGCGTGGCGGATCGAGCGACGAACAACGTCGTCAATAAAAGCGTCCATCGGGGCGATCCCCTGCTCATCCATCGGCGATAGCCTGGATGAGGCAGCGGCAAATGCGGCGCCGTTGACGTAAAGCGGCAAGCGTCTCGATTTGGGTCAGG
>DATDHT010000017.1:0-4273 GCA_036521435.1 Roseiarcus sp. | reverse complement strand
TGTCCGGTGGCCAGCAGCAGCGCCTGTGCATCGCGCGCGGCATCGCGATCAAGCCCGAAGTGCTGCTGCTCGACGAGCCATGCTCCGCGCTGGATCCGATCTCAACGGGCAAGATCGAGGAATTGATCCACGAGCTGAAGTCGGACTACACGGTGGTGATCGTCACCCACAACATGCAGCAGGCCGCGCGCTGCTCGCAATACACCGCCTTCATGTATCTGGGCGAGATGGTCGAGTTCGATGAGACGAACACGGTGTTCACCTCGCCGCGCGAGAAGCGCACGCAGGATTACGTCACTGGCCGCTTCGGCTGACGGGAGGAATCGCAGTGGCGGATCAGCATACTGTCAGAGCCTACGACAAGGACCTTGACCTGCTCGAGCGGCGGATTGCCGAGATGGGCGGCCTCGCCGAGAAGATGGTGATCGAGGCGGTCGACGCGCTCGCCTCCGGCGATTCGGCGCTTGCGCATCAGGTGGTGGAGACCGACCCCCGCCTCGACACGCTTCAGCGCGAGATCGAGGAGCAGGCGACGCTGACGATCGCGCGCCGGCAGCCGATGGCCAATGACCTGCGCGAGATCATCGGCGCCATTCGGGTTGCGGGCGATCTCGAGCGGGTGGGGGATCTGGCCAAGAACATCGCCAAGCGCTCGATCAAGATCGGTGTGGAAGGCCGAGCGCCGCGCGCGATCGTCGGCATCAAGCACATGAACGCCTTCGCGACCGAGCTCATGAAGGACGTGCTCGACGCTTATGCGCAGCGCGATGTCGAGCGGGCGCGCGACGTGTGGGAGCGGGACGTCGAGCTTGATGCGCTCGAAGACTCTGTGTTCCGCGATCTCCTGACGCATATGATGGAGGATCCGCGCAACATCACCCTCTGCGCCCACCTTCTGTTTTGCTCGAAGAACATCGAGCGGATCGGCGATCACGCGACCAACATCGCCGAGACCGTGGTCTATCTGGTGACCGGTTCGACGCTGCCGACCGAGCGGCCGCACGGCCGGCAGGAAACCGACATCGAAGCCGACCCGACAGGAGCGATCAAGTGAACCAGGCGCGCAAGGACATGCGTCCAGGCGCTGCGTCCGCGCCGCGCATTCTGATCGTCGAGGACGAAGCGGACCTGTCCTTGCTGCTCGGCTACAACCTCGAAGCGGAAGGCTATGTGGTCGAGAACGTGGAGCGCGGCGACGAGGCCGAGTTGCGGCTGGCGGAAAACGCGCCCGACCTCGTGATCCTCGACTGGATGCTGCCTGGCGTCTCGGGTCTCGAAATCTGCCGTAGGCTTCGGGCGCGCGAATCGACCCGCACGCTTCCAGTGATCATGATGACCGCGCGTGGCGAAGAAGCCGAGCGGGTGCGCGGCCTGTCGGTCGGCGCCGACGATTATGTGGTCAAGCCCTTCTCGGTGCCCGAACTGATGGCGCGGGTGCGGGCGCTCTTGCGCCGCAGCCGGCCCGAGCGGATCGCCGAGCGTCTCTATGCGGGCGATCTCGATCTCGACCGCGAGACGCGGCGGGTGCGGCGCGGCATGCGCGACATCCACCTCGGTCCGACCGAGTTCAGGCTGCTCGAATATCTGTTGGAGAAGCCGGGGCGGGTGTTCTCGCGCGCGCAACTTTTGGACGGCGTGTGGGGTCAGGCGGCGGAGATCGACGAGCGCACCGTCGACGTCCATGTCGGGCGCCTGCGCAAGGCGCTCTCGCGGGGGCGCGAGCGCGATCCGATCCGAACCGTGCGCGGAACCGGCTACGCCTTCGACGAAACCTTCGGAAAGACATGAGCAAAGAGGTCAGGGCGGCTTCAATTCCGACCTGTCACGGGAACAGCAGCGCGCATCCGGTTGACGCCTGGGACTGCCCAGGCCCAAACCAATCTTGACGCTTGACGAGCGTCAAGGACTAGAACCGGGGGCCCTTCAAAGCTAATCTCGGACTCTGTTCCGTCGCGGGCAAGAGGGCATGGGAGGGCTTGGATGGCGCTGAGTTTCGAGACGGTTGCGGAAGGCCTCGGCTTTCCAGAGGGGCCGGTGGCGATGGCCGACGGGTCCCTCCTGTTTGTGGAAATCGAGAAGCAGACGCTCTCGCGCTCGGGGCCGGGCGGGCGCGTGGACATCGTCGCGCAAATCCCCGGAGGGCCGAATGGCGCCGCGATCGGACCGGACGGGGCGGCCTATGTCTGCAACAACGGCGGCGTCTACAGCTTCGTCGATTACAAGCCGGGCGTCAGGATTCCCGGCCCCCGGCCAAGCACCCATCACGGCGGCTCGGTCCAGCGGGTCGATCTCGCGACCGGGGAAGTCACGCTCCTCTATGATTCCTACAAGGGCAAGCGGCTCATCGCTCCTGACGATCTCGTCTTCGATACCGCCGGCGGCTTCTGGTTCACCGACTCGGCGTATCAGGATGACGACTCGATTGTGAAGGGAGCCCTCTACTACGCGACGATTGATGGCAAGTTGATTGTCAAGGCCGCAACGATTCCGACGCCGAATGGCGTCGGCCTCTCGCCGGACGGCGTGACGGTCTATGTGTCGGACACGTTCTTTGGACGTCTTTGGGCCTTCGACATCGTCGATGCGGTCAAGGGTCTGGTGAAGCCGGGGCCCTTGCCGCCCGTCACCCCCGGCCGGGTCATCGCGACCTTGCCGGGATTCCAGTGGGTTGACAGCCTCAAGGTCGAGGCGGGCGGGCGCGTTTCCGTGGGGACGCTCTTCAGCGGCGGGATCACCGTCTTCAGCCCCGACGGCCACACGGAGCACATCGAGGTTCCCGACCTTTTCACCACCAATCTCTGCTTCGGCGGCGAGGACATGCAGGACGTCTTCATCACGGCGTCAAGCACCGGCAAGATCTTGAAGACGCGCTGGCCGCGGCCTGGACTGAGGCTCGCATTCAACACATGAGGCCGGGGCATGGGAGACAGCGCCCATAAACCATGATTAGGTTGTGCAGCCTGACCTGACGCCCGCGCCGCGATGGGCGCGGCGGGGCGCCAGGGCCCGTGGCCCGGAAAGGACGGACATGGACGATCTGCAGAACATCGCAGGCCGGCTCGTCGACGCACTCGTCCTTCCCGACGGCCGGCCGGATCTCCGTCCGGTGCACGCGATCGGCATCGGCGCGACCGGATTCTTCACCGCGGCGGAGGTCGCGAGCCGTTATTGCGTCGCCGAGCATTTCCGGAGCGAGGGCGATCGGATCCCGGTCTCGGTCCGCTTCTCCAACGGATCGGGGAGCGCCTCGGAGCACGACGGCTGGTCGGACGTGCGCGGCATGGCGACGCGGTTTCATCTTCCAAGCGGGGCCGCGACCGATCTCGTCGCGATGACGCTGCCCGAGTTCTTCACCTCGACGCCCGAGGCCTTCCTCGATTTCGCCATCGCCGCCAAGCCTGCCCCGGTGAAAGTCGAGTCGCCGTGGCGGAAGATCCTCGACATGGCGCAACTCATGCAGCCGTTGCCCAATCCCTATCCGGGGCAGAAGGCGAGCCCTGTAGCGGGAGCGATCGGATACGCCGATCGGAACGCGCGCTCCCAGCTCGCCGTCA
Organism: Roseiarcus sp.; assembly: GCA_036521435.1. GTDB lineage: Bacteria > Pseudomonadota > Alphaproteobacteria > Rhizobiales > Beijerinckiaceae > Roseiarcus. Next base: position 719 of record DATDHT010000017.1, on the reverse strand, counting down.
TGCAGGCCGCCAATATCGGGGCTCCGGTGAGCTATGTCCGCGCCACCTACCACGCGGTGCACACTTTCGTGATCCGGGCTCCCGACGGGGCGCGCCGCTGGGTCCGCTTCGCCTGGCGCCCCGTCGCGGGCGTTCTCAACGCCGATCCGAAGAAACCGGTCGACAAATATCTCAAGCGCGACTTGCGCGAGCGGATCGCCCGCGAGCCCGCGCGCTTCACGCTCATGATGACGATCGCCGAGACCGGCGATGACGTCAACGATTCGTCACGGCCGTGGCCGCTGCATCGGATGCGGGTGGTGATGGGAGAATTGACACTCGACAAGGTTCCCGAGGACCAGACCACCCATTGCGAGCGGCTTAGCTTCAATCCCTGGCTGCTCGTCGACGGCGTCGAGCCGTCGGCTGATCCGGTCCTTCGCGCGCGTCGCGACGCCTACCAAATCTCGAGCAAGCGGCGCGGCGGTGCGGCCTGCCCGTTTTCGGGGAGTTCAGCCGATGGCGAACGATGAGGGGTGGTTGGGTCGGTTCGTCGACGGCTTGCCGGAGTCGAAGCTGTTTAAGGCGATCGCGAGTACCGTGCTCGTCCCCTACTGGGCTTGGCGCTATCCGACGCCGAAGCTCGAAGGCGGGCCGCGGCCGTCGATCCAGCCGAGCGACAACATCCAGCGCATGATGAACCTCGTCATGCCGCTTAAGGACAAGTCGCCGCTCGGCCG
>DATDHT010000016.1:0-2633 GCA_036521435.1 Roseiarcus sp. | reverse complement strand
CCTGGGCGATTTCCTGCGCGATCAATTGCGCAACATCGCGCCCTTCATTACCTTGATCGTGCTCGTCGGCTTCTTCAGCATCGCGAGCCCGAGCTTCGCTTCGATCGGCAATCTGGAGAATATCCTCCAGCAGGTATCGATCACGGCGATCATGGCCGTCGGCCTGACCTTTGTCATCCTCACGGCGGAGATCGATCTCTCCGTCGGCGCGATCGCCAACGCCACGGCGATCGTGCTCACGTTCTTCACGCTGCAGCCAGACTACGTGAACATCGCCAATCTGCCGATGCCCGGCGCGATCGCAATCGTGCTCGCGCTGATGGCATGCGGCGCGCTCGGCCTCCTCACCGCGTTCGGGGTGACGCGCATCGGCATCCCATCCTTCATCATGACCCTCGCCATGATGCAGATCGGCGCTGGCATCTCGGCGGTTCTCGTGCGCGGCCAGATCGCCTATTCGGTCCCGCCTCTCATTCTGACGCTCGGATCCAAGACGATCTTCGGCGTGCCGTGGATTATCATCGTCGCGGCGCTCCTCCTGCTCGTCGCCCATCTCGTGCTGACCTACACGCGTTTCGGCCGCTACGTTTACATGGTCGGGGGCAACCGCGAGGCGGCGGAATATTCGGGCGTCAACGTCCGCTTCGTCGTCGGCGCGGTGATGGTGATCTCGGCCGTGTGCTCAGGCTTCGCCGGCATGGTCGGCGTCGCCTATTTCGGCAGCGCCCAGCAGAACGAGTTCGACACCTTCCTGCTCGACGCGATCGCCGCCGTGGTGGTCGGCGGCACCAGCCTGTTTGGCGGGCGCGGCGGGATCGGCAACACGATCGTCGGCCTGTTCGTGCTCGGCGTGCTCAACAACGGCCTCGATTACGTCAAGATCGACAGCTTCCTCAAAATTCTCATCCGCGGGCTGATCCTGCTCATCGCGCTGATCATCAACGTCTATGCCGAGCGATTGCGCACGGCGCGGAGCGGCGAGCGGGCCGCTTGAATCGAGTGGCGACAAGCGCCGGCTCGGATGGAATTTGTCGTCGCGGGGGCGACAGCGGTTCTCATCGGTCAGGCGCGACCGCGGGCTCGGGTCCGCTCGGTATCGTGGAGGCCGCCCGCACCCTTGTTCGGCGAAGACGGCCTCGCGCGCGGGAAGCGTGGATTACTTCGGCGTCTCCGGCGCCATCATGTGGCCGCCCTCTTTCATCATATGCTTTTTCATGTGGGGCTTCTTCATATGCGCCATATGATCTCCCGACATATGGTCCCCCGACATGTGGTCCGCCGCCATGGCGTCCGGTTTAGCGGGGGCGTCTTCGGCCCGCGCGACATTGGCGAAGGCGACGGCGCCAAGCGCGACGCATGCGGCGGAAAGAATCTTGAGGCTCGATGTCATGTTGCGCACTTTCCTGGATTGAGAACGCGGGGCCCGGGATTGGGCGCGTTCTTGGATTGCGGCGCAATCGCCGCAAATGGCAGGAACTCCCGCCGCCGGCGAGGCGCTCTTGACTTGAGACAACCGGCGAGAGGAATTCGTGGGAGCCTGGCGCTTGTTACAAAAGCGCGTGGCATTCTTAGTCGCGGGTCCGTGCAGCGACGATTGAGCGGGGATGGACAGGAGCGGCGCCCGTGAGAGGCGCCCCGAACGCAGGAACGATGGCAATCAGGCGTCTGGCGATCTCAACAAGCGCACTGCTGTTCGCGGCGACGGGAGCATCGGCGGCGGGAGGCGGACGGATCCTAACGACTTCGGATGTCGTCGCCATCCGCGTCGTCGATCATCCGGAGCTGGAAACGACCACTCGGATTGAGCCCGACGGCACGATCAATTTTCCCTATGTCGGCCGCATCAAGGCCGCGGGGCGGACCGAAGACGATCTGGGCCGGGCGGTCGGTCGGCGGCTGGTCGAACTGAAAATCCTTGCCGGGCCTTGATTTAGGACAGCGGCGAGAGGGCCGCGGCTGAATCTATTTAAAAATGCCGTCTCGCATTGGCCGTGGAAACGAAAGTGTCGGCTCTCTCGAATCTGAGCGCCGCGCGGTCACTTAAACTCGCACGGCGGGCGCCTCTTGAGGGCGGAAAATTCCGCGCTTTCTTGCCAGATCGGCCACGGCGTCTACTCCCTTTGAAGTCATCGACGGCCGCCACCACGGTTTTGGCTTGCTAGATACTTCGGAATGGCGCAGATTTGCGATCTGACCGTGCTAACTTGGCAAGTGCTAACGACGAACTATTGTTTGGAAGGTCTTGAAGCGCCAGCGGCGCACGCACTGGGATAGCTGGTGCTGACTTAGCGGGAATGGAAATGTACTATCGCCTGGGCTACATCCAGTAGCCCAGCTCGAGCGGAGGAGAGCTAAAATGAGGCATCTCTCGTCGACACTCGCTCTTTTGGCAGCCGTGGTTTTGCAGGCGCCGGCGACCCATGCAGCCACCATGACTTTCGGGGGCGTCCTATCAGGGGCTAATGAGACGCCTCCCAACAACTCAACGGCAGCGGGCACAGTAGAAGTCTTGCTGGACCCTGCCGCTGAAACGATCCAGATCATTGCGAGTTCTTTCGGTCTAACCACCCCCGATGTAGCGGCGCACATCCATTGCTGCGCGCCGCTCGGAACCAATGTCGGGGTAGCCACGA
>DATDHT010000015.1:0-18586 GCA_036521435.1 Roseiarcus sp. | reverse complement strand
AGCGCGCGTTTCGTCCGCGCCCCAGAGGTTGAGCAGGTTTCCGATCCGTCCGGTTCGAATCCCCTCCTGCAAGTCTCGAAGCTCGCCGGGACCGGTGACCACGCGGGACGCGGCGACCATATTGAGCTGCCCGATCTTTTCCCCGAGCGTCATCTTTTGGAGCAATGCGTCGATGCGTCCCATACGCTTGCCTTATCTTGAGCGGTCGACCGATGGTTCCGACCGCGATCGTCTCTGGAGCGGAACAGGCTTTCGCAAGCGGCCTCTCCCGATGAACAGTCAATCTAGGCTCCTAGCGCCCGCAAGACTGCGCCGCCGGATCGTGCGAGAATAGGCGCCGGGGAGGGGAATTCGATGGCGGAACAATCCAAGGAACCATCAAAGGGCGCCGACAACACGGATAGCGCCTCGCTCAAAAGCCTGTTCTCCGACGTCATTTGGATGGCTTCGGCGTTCTGGGTTTCGCGCCAGCGCAACACGCTCCTAGCACTGGCTGGCGGGCTCGTCATAGTCGTCGGCGCCACAGCCTACATGCAAATCAGGCTCAATTCCTGGAACCGCCCATTCTACAATGCTCTGACCAACAAAGACATGGCCGGTTTCCTAGCCCAGCTTTGGGTCTTCGGCGAGATTGCGGGCATATTGCTTGTCCTCAACGTCGCGCAGATGTGGCTCAACCAGAGCTCGAAGGTCGTCTTGCGCCAGGGCCTGGTGAACGATCTCCTCGATCAGTGGCTCAAGCCCAAACGCGCCTTTCGCCTTTCGAATTCGGGCCCCCTCGGCGCCAACCCCGACCAGCGCCTCCAGGCCGACGCTCAGCATCTGACCGATCTTTCCACCGACTTAGGCGTCGGCCTTCTGCAGTCGAGCCTACTCCTGCTCACCTTCGTTGGCGTTCTTTGGGGGCTCTCGAAGGGCCAGTTTCTGCCGATCGCTGGCCGCGAATTCGCACCCCCCGGCTATCTCGTCTGGTGCGCGCTGGTCTACGCGGGCGTCGCGTCGTTCATTAGCTGGCTTGTCGGCCGCCCGTTGATCAACCTCAACGCCGAGCACTATGCGAAGGAGGCTGATTTTCGTTTTGCACTCGTGCGGATAAACGAACACATCGACGGCATCACCCTTTACGGCGGCGAGGCCGACGAGAGAGCCCGCCTCAACGGCGTGTTCGGCGACGTGCTGGACATCTCACGTCGGATCGTCACTGCCGTGACGCGGTTGACTTGGGTCACCGCCGGCTACGGCTGGTTTACGATCATCGCGCCGATTCTGGTCGCGGCCCCGGCCTATTTCCGAAGCAACATCAGTTTCGGCGAACTGATGGTGATTGTCGGCGCCTTCAACCAGGTGCAGACGGCTCTTCGGTGGTTTGTCGACAACTTCTCCAACCTTGCGGACTGGCGGGCGACGCTATTGCGCGTGGCTCGGTTCCGGAAAGCGATCCTGGGCATGGATGACCTCGGCCAGGCGGCGAGCCGCATCAATTTCGCTGAGGCGAACGAGCCCTCGATAAAGATCGACGATCTTCGGGTTGCCTCGCCGGCAGGCTGCGTCACATTGAGCGAACCGCATTCGGACATCGACGCCAAGGAACGTGTCCTTATCGCTGGCGAAAATGGCGAAGAAAAAGCCCTGCTGTTTCGCGCCATCGGCGGGCTGTGGCCCTGGGGGAGTGGCCGGATCACGCACCCGGCGCGTGGTACGATCATGTTCATGCCGGTGCGAGCCTATATCCCGCCCGGCTCGCTTCGCGAGATCGTCGCTTACCCGCGCCCAACGGATTCCTTTGACCATCCGGCTATTGTCAGCGCGCTTGCCGGGGTGGGACTTGAGCACCTCGAACCGCATCTCGACAAGGTGGATCGATGGGACCGGGAATTGACCGACGACGAGAAGCAACGCCTCGCCTTTGCCCGGGTCGTCCTGCAAAGGCCCGGCTGGGTCGTGGTGAATGACGCGCTCGACGCTCTCGACCCGACTTCGCGCGAGCGTATCGTGACGCTGTTCTCGAACGAGCTGGCTGAAGTCGGCATGATCAACATCGGGCATGACCAGCCAGAGACCGGCTTCTATCTCCGGAAGCTGCATCTGGTTATGGATTCCGGCGGCCAGAAGTTCGAGCCAGAGCGCGAGCACCCGATGGCCGAGCCTTCGAAATCCAACGCCGAATCTCTTCCCGCCGAATAGACAGGACGTCGATGCCACATTCCGTTAAAACCAAGCCCCATCATAAAGAAGTCAAGCGGAAGGAGGAGAAGCTATCCGATGAGGATTTGCTTGACCTTGTCCAGCGCCAGACCTTCCTGTTCTTTTGGGATGGAGCGCAGCCGGCGAGCGGACTTGCGCGTGATCGCACCGGGCGCCTAACGGATCCGGCAGATGACATCGTCGCGACTGGCGGCTCCGGCTTTGGCGTCATGGCCATGATCGTGGCTTGCGAGCGCGGATGGGTGACGCGACCCGACGTGCTCGCTCGCCTGTCGCAGGCGCTGGACTGCCTAGAGAGGGCGACCTGCTATCACGGTCTCTACCCCCATTTCATGCATGGCGATACCGGCGCCACGAAGCCATTCAGCAGAAAGGACGACGGCGCAGATCTTGTCGAGAGCGCGTTCCTGTTTCAGGGACTCCTGTGTGCGCGCGCGTACTTCGATCGCGATGCGTCGGAGGAGAAACGCATTCGTGATCGTATCACCTATCTCTGGAGCGAAGCCGAGTGGGATTGGTACACTCAGGGTAGCCGAACCGCCCTCACGTGGCACTGGAGCGCAACCAACGGCTTCGCGCTGAACCATCCCGTCCGAGGCTGGAATGAGTGCCTCATCGCTTATGTGCTCGCCGCGTCCGCGCCACGCTATGCGATGCCCGCCGAAGCCTATCACGAAGGCTGGGTCCAGAGCCGCCAATTCGTTAACGGTCGCAGTTTCGAGGGCGTCGAGCTTCCTCTTGGACCCGACGCGGGCGGCCCGCTCTTCTTCACTCACTATTCCTTCTGCAGCATCGATCCGCGTGGATTGAGCGACGCCTATGCCGATTACTGGAAGCAGAACGTGGCTCACACGCGCATCAACTATGCGTACTGCGTCCGCAACCCGCTTGGATTCAAGGGCTACGGACCGAACTGCTGGGGTCTCACGGCCGGCGACTCGGTCAAGGGCTACGATGCGCATTCGCCCAAGAACGACAAGAGCGTCATCACACCCAGCGCGGCCTTGGCCAGCTTCCCCTACTCACCAACCGAGGCGATGGCGGCGCTTCGACACTTCTATGACGATCTCGGCGGCAATATTTGGGGACGGTACGGCTTCATCGATGGATTCAGCGAGCAATATGACTGGTACGCCGACAGTTACCTCGCGATCAGCCAGGGACCGATCGTCGTCATGATGGAGAATTACAGAACGGGCCTCATCTGGAAGCTGTTCATGGGCATTCCCGAGATCCGCGAGGGGATGAAGAAGCTCGGCTTCAAGAGTCCGCATTTCGTTTCAGCAACGGCGTGACCGCGCTCGACGAGTGGATAGACCAAGAGGCGCGCTTCGCCGTAACCGCGATGCTGCGCTCCATTTCAGCGACGAACATCATCAAGGAACGTCCCGGCTTTGGTCAGCGCGTTGTCCCCCGGCCAGGATCGGTACTGGCCTCCCCGGTTCCTGCCACCTACGATCCCGACCCCGATTATTTCTTTCACTGGTTCCGGGACTCGGCGATCATCATCGACGCCTTGCGCGTTGCGCAAGCCGAGGGATTTGAGAAGCAAACCGCCGTCGAGCGCTTCCGCGAGTTTGTCGACTTCAACCAAGCGCTGCGCAAACTCGACGGGCGAGAGCTTATTCGCCACGCGCGCCTCAGGAAGGAGGTTCAACCCTCTTTCCTGCAATACCTGCGACCCGATGACGAGCTGGCGGCGGTGCTCGGCGACCTGGTGCTGGCCGAGGCCCGGGTCAATCCAGATGGGACCCTCGATTTCACCCGATGGGCGCGGCCCCAGAATGATGGACCGGCGCTTCAACTCCTAGCGCTCACACGATGGCGCGACGCGCGCCCGGACCTGGACGACGCGCTGCAGGCTGCCATGCAGGAGCTTGTGATCGGCGATCTCGACTTCGTCCGGACTCACGCAACGGAGTGTTCGTTCGACATCTGGGAGGAAGAGAGCGGGCGCCATTATTATACGCAACTCGCGCAGGCCGAGGCGTTGGTTCGCGGCGCCGAGTGGCTTGAGGAAAAAAGGGACGCAAAACGGGCGCGTGACTTTCGCTCCATAGAGGACGCGCTTGCTCTAAACCTCGACGCCTACTGGAGCGCGGAAGACGGCTATTATCGCTCAAGGACGAGCGTCGTGGGAGGCGTTCCGGAAAAGACTCTCGACATCTCGGTAATTCTTGGCGTGCTTCATGCCGGGCGGATGAAAGGAGCCCACAGCGTGCTCGATCCGAGGGCCCAGGCCACACTGGCCGCGCTCGAAGACCTGTTCGAGGCTGAATATCCGGTCAACCAAGACCACCCAGCTGACCACGGACCCGCGATCGGACGCTACGCAAAAGACGCGTACTACGGCGGCAACCCTTGGTACCTGGCGACGCTCGCCGCGGCTGAGTTCCATTTCAAACTGGCGATTGCGCTGCGATCAGGCGCCGAGATGCCTGCGACCAGCGACAACGCCCGCTTTCGTGGGCGCTTAGGCGCGAAGAGTCCTGCGCGAGGCGCTTTCGCACGCGGCGATACTTTCATGCGAACTGTGCAGGCCTATACGCCGCCGAGCGGGGATCTCTCGGAACAGTTCGATCGCGCAACGGGCGCGCAGACTTCGGCCAAACACCTCGCCTGGAGCTACGCCGCGTTTATCACCGCCGTCGCGAGCCGCCGCCAGGCCGCCCAGGCCATTCGAGGCTGAGGTCTCTACGCGACTTTCTCAAGCCCGGCGTCACGATTCGCTTCCCGAATTGGCGTCGGAGTCCGAAGGCGTGGCGGATCAGCATGTTGGCGTAAAGGCCAGGCCCGCTTGAATACACGCGCCAGCCGCCATCGACGGCGATCGAGTTCGCTCCCACCCGCGCCCATTCGTCGCTCGCCTGATACCGATCCGGGAAGGCCGCGTCACTCGAGCTGAAATAAGCGTTCCGCTGCCTCAGCGATGCATGCGGAAGCTCGTCCGTCACCGCGATCGGGTTCGCGACCAAGAGCGCCTCCCAAAGCGCGGCGAATTCACCGATGTCGCTCATCGCCTCGCCGTAGCGCAGGTGCGAGTGCGTATACATGAGCCCAATCTCGCGGCCGAAGAAGGCCGCCGATTCCGCCCGTTGAAAGAACGTCTCCGGGCCGCCGTGGTAGACGATCGGCTTGTCCATGAGCCGCGCGCCGTCAGAAAACAGCAAGTGCTTCCGGATAAGGCTCAAGTGTTTTCGCGCCTGCGCCTGGGTGAACAGGCCGCCGATCATGCTCTGCGTCATCGGCAAGAGCGAATAGGCGAGGCCCGTTTTCTTGTCGCTTGGATGCAGCAAGAGGTCCGGCTCGCCGCCTTTAGGCGGGAACACGGCATAGCCGGCGACGACTCCGTCACGAATAAGATAAGTGTTGAAGTCCTTGCGCACTGCCGCCGCGAGCACGTCGAGCTCCTTGGCGCGCTTGGGAGCACGTTTCGCCTGACGAAGGATCTCGGCGTACCGGCGTAGCTGCTCGTAAAAGAGAACCACCGTCCAGGCGCTCGTCATCCAATCGCTTGTCGTCGGATCCACGGGTCGCAGCGAATCGTTCCAGTCGCCGTTGCCATAACGAACAAGGTTCGTGCCAGGGATGAAGCGGGCGCGCACCCTCTCGATCAGCTTGTCGACGTGGCTAGTCACCGGATCGACGTGCGCCGTCTTCTCGAAATTGTCCACGCGGCGCCAAGCGATTGGCGCGTTAAGGAAAGCAAAATCTCCCGTGGCCTCGATATAGTCGCAGAGCGCTTTGAGCGGCCAGATGATGATGTCGCCGTGCGACCCTTTATCCTGCACGACGGAATAGGGCTCGAGCATGAACCATTGCGGCCAATCGCCGCTCTCCTGGTATTGCTGAGCGAAGAGAATGCTCATGATCTCTTTGACCGACTGATCATGTTCGAGCGTCAGCAGGAGTTCGATCGAGCCTTGGCAGACGTCACGCGTGCCCCACGCGCCGCCGGTGTATTGTTCGAGACCGTGCGGCGCCGTGAGGTGGATCATCGCGTCATGCGCAAGCCAGGGGAAGATCGTGTCGACGGCGAGCGCGTCCGCCGAATTCTTGGCGCTCTTCACCCGAACGCCACGCGTAAGGTTTCGCCAGAAGCGGTCGGCGGGTTTGAGCATCGCGGCTTCGTCGACCGCCTTCGAATACTTCGACGAAAGCGCATCGGCCTGCTCTAGGTCGGTCATCGACCCTACGACCGCGAACACGAACTCGTTCGTCGGCCGGGTCCGAATCGCGACATATCCGCCGCTGCGTCGCTTGCCGTCGGCATACAGAAGCTCGTCGCCGCCGACGGCTTCAACGCGTCCAGGCGTACTTGTCACTAGGCGATAGACACCCTCGGGATATTGCTGGCCCCAGCGGTCGTCGAGATCTGGTCGGAAAGTGAATCGCTTTCGCTTCGAGTCGATCTCAATGCGGCCGGCATGCGCGAATTCCTGCTCTCCGAGAACGAGATGCCCAAAGACAAGGAAGCGGCATCTTGGTCCGTCGACCGTGACCCGCCACTGGATGGCCGGTTCGTCGCCGCAAACGGTTGCGGAAATTGCGACCGTTCGCTTGTTCAGGCGATAGACCCAGCGGCAGTCGCTAAGGCCCATTTCAAAAGCGGAAGGCACGGTCAGCAACCGCCATCCGTCCGTCGTCTCCATCAATATGCGCAGTCCGCTGGCGCGGGTGATGTTGTAGGGGTCGCGCGAGACGGAAAAGAGCTTGTGGAACGACGTATTGCCAATGGTGAGTTGCGCGCCGAACACGCCATGCATCCATGCCGTCGCGCACAGAATCGTCTCGTCTGGCAGCAACTGCTGACCACTGCGCATGAGCGAACCGTGACGCCGGGCCACGATATGCTCCTTCTCTCGCAGAACGACGTGGCGGCTGTGGGTTCTTCCCGGAACGAAGAATGAGAGAAGTTGGCCATCGTCTCTTTCGACATGCGTGCGCCGGCGATATCGCGATTTTATCGCTTTATCGTCGAGCGCCTCCGCAATTGCGGAGCGGGCGTCATGCAGCAGACTTCGCGGTGCGGCGGAGAGGGCGACTTCGCGCTCCGACCAGTCCTCGCTTGCGCCTTCGACGGCGTCAATGTGGCTCAGGTCGGCATCGCTCGACGCCGTAGGGTGGTCAGGCTGAAAGAAGCCAAAAAGCGTCAATGACGTCGTCCCGCCAGGCTCGAGCCTTACAGCCTTTGATTGGAGCGCCGCGCATGCTGTCTCGTACTGAAGGCGTTCGGACGGCAAGTTGGTCCCCAAGGGAACGCCGAGTTGATCCGCGTCACGATAGGTCGGCCCCATCACTTGCCGAAAATCCGTCGCATAGCCTGCGGCGCCTTCCAGGCAGCCGTGGGCCACCCAGGGATGCGCTCCGCCCTGCGACAGGTTTTGCCTGCCCATTAGAATCGAATTCAGGCGTGGATGGACCGCGACGTGATGGTCAAGATACTGACTGGCGTAGGCCTCGTTGTTCATCAAGAAGCCCTGATCGCCGAGCCCGAGATCCTGGATCAAGACAGCGTCGCAGGGGAACTCCCCGTCGCGGCGATTGACGACTTCGACCCGCCAGAACCACGCGTTCAATCGCGGATGCAGCCATAGGGTGACCCGATGGCCGACGCCGCTCTGTTCTCCCTCCCAGACATAGCGGTCGTCCAACGCGCCCACGCGAAGCGGCGTCTCTGGACCCATCACGGACAGCATCGTCGGCCGAGGTCCGCCCACACGCAGATAGAGGCGCGCCATTCCATTGGCGATCGGCAAAGCGAGCGTCTGGTTGACCACGATGCGACGGTTCGCGTGCACGTGCTCAATGGCGAAGATGGCGCCGGTCGGCAGGACGCTGACCGAAAGCCCAGACCCGTTGGCGATCCGCAAAAGGTCGAGATCGTCTCGACGTGGTGTCGTCAGGATCTCAATCGACGAATCCAACATTGCTCCTCCCATTGCCCGCGCTCTTTCATACACTCGCCCGCCGACCGCGTCTGGAAACGGCTTCGCACCAACCCAAGTCCGATTGTCCCCGCAAATTTGATCCTAACCGGCCGCTTTGCCTATGTGGAGGTGTCCGGCGGCGCAAAAGCCCGTTCTATCTCCGGACAACGACGCCTAAGCGCGGGATGAACGCAGACGGGAATTGCGCTATTGAGCATCGACGGTTGTGGATCGAAAAACCGGCGCTGCTGGTTCGGGTGAGGCCATGGAAGCAAAGTTTCCGAGCTATTGGATGTGGTCAGAAGCCTTCGAGGTGCTGGCGCGCGCAGAGCGCATGCACCGGCAATTCATTCACCCCTCCGGCACACGCTCCCCGGTCGCCTGGGAGCCCCCGGTCGATATCCTTGAGACTGAACGGGCAGTGTTGGTGCTGGTCGCTCTGCCGGGAGTCGACTTCGACGAGGTCAAGGCGGTCATCAGTCAAGACGACTTGTTGATCTCGGGATCCCGGACTTATCCCGACGAGATGCGCACCGCGATCATCCACCGACTCGAGCTGCCACAAGGCCGATTTGAACGTCGCATTCGTCTGCCTGCGGGACGCTACAGCGCCATCCACCGATCGCATTCGAACGGCCACATGCTCATAACGCTGGAAAAATCGGGGGCCGCAAATGGCTGACGCCGCGACAGGCTCCGAAGAGACCCTTGGCGCTGCGGCCTCGCCGCCATTGCCGCCTGACGCCCTGATCATCGTGCCGGTGCGGGGCCTGGTGCTGTTTCCCGGCACGGTGTTGCCGATCACTCTCGGCCGTCCCCGTTCGGTGCTGGCGGCGCAGAGAGCGGTGAGGGAACAAAAGCCGGTCGGCATCGTGATGCAGCGCAGCGCCGAAGTCGCCGATCCCCTTCCAGTCGACCTGCATCAAATGGGGACGGTCGCCAATATCGTTCGCTACATCACCGCGCCGGACGGCACCAATCACCTGATTTGCCAAGGCGAGCAGCGGTTCCGGATCGCTGACTATCTGACCGGTTGGCCGTTCTTCGTCGCCAAGACGGAAACGATTCCCGAGCCCAGTTCGACTTCGGACGAAATCGAGGCCCGTTTCCTTCACCTCAAGGGGCAGGCGATCGAGGCGATCCAGCTCCTGCCGCAAGCGCCCAACGAGTTGCTGGCGACCATCCAGGGTGTCGATTCCCCGGGCGGGCTCGCCGACTTGGTGGCGACCTTCATGGACGCGACGCCCGACGAGAAGCAGGAAATCCTCGAGACGGTGGACATCGGCGCCCGGATGGAGCGGGTTTCGCGCCTGCTTGCGCACCGGATCGAGGTGCTACGCCTGTCGCAGGAGATCGGTCGGGAAACCAAGGCCTCGCTCGACTCCCGCAACCGTGAGGTCCTGCTGCGCGAGCAGATGGCGGCCATTCAGCGCCAGCTTGGCGAGGCTGATGAGGGAAAATCGGCCGAGATCGCCGAACTCGAGAAGGCGGTCGCGAACGCGCAGATGCCTAAGGAGGTCGATGACCAGGCGCGCAAGGAGTTGCGCCGGCTGCAGCGCATGCCGGAGGCCGCGGGCGAATACGGCATGGTGCGGACCTACCTCGACTGGCTCGTCGATCTGCCATGGGCGCTGCCCGAGGAGACGCCGATCGACATCGGGACGGCGCGCCGTATTCTCGATGAGGATCACTTCGGGCTCGAGAAGATCAAGCGCCGGATCATCGAATATCTCGCTGTCCGCAAGCTCTCGCCGGACGGCAAGGCGCCGATCCTCTGCTTTGTTGGACCGCCCGGCGTCGGCAAGACATCGCTCGGTCAGTCGATCGCGCGCGCCATGAACCGCAACTTTGTCCGCGTCAGTCTCGGTGGCGTGCACGACGAAGCGGAGATTCGCGGCCATCGACGGACTTATATTGGCGCGTTGCCCGGCAACATCATCCAGGCGATCCGCAAGGCCGGCGCGCGTAACTGCGTCATGATGCTCGACGAGATCGACAAGCTTGGCTCCGGCATCCAGGGCGACCCGGCCTCCGCGATGCTGGAGGTGCTCGACCCCGAGCAGAACAACACCTTCCGCGACAATTATCTCGCCGTTCCGTTCGACCTCAGCCGGGTCGTGTTCATAGCGACGGCGAATATGCTCGACACCGTTCCCGGCCCGCTTCGCGACCGCATGGAGATCATCAGTCTCACCGGTTACACGGCGAGCGAGAAGTTCCAGATTGCTCGCCGCTATCTCGTTCGTCGCCAATTGAATGCGAACGGCCTCAAGCCGGAACAAGTCGAGATCGCCGATGACGCGCTCAGAGGAATCATAGAGCGCTACACACGGGAGGCTGGCGTTCGAAGCCTGGAGCGCGAGATCGGCCGGGTGCTGCGCCAAGCCGCCATGCGGGTCGCGGAGGGCGAGAGCGGTCCGATCACGATCACCGACGGCGATCTCCTAGGCATCCTGGGCCCGCCGATATTTGAGGACGAGGTCGCCATGCGCACCAGTGTCCCCGGCGTGGCGACCGGGCTCGCCTGGACGCCGGTCGGCGGCGACATCCTCTTCATAGAGGCGACCGCCACCCCGGGCGCCGGACGGCTCATCCTCACCGGTCAACTCGGCGACGTGATGAAAGAAAGCGCGCAAGCCGCGCTCAGCATCGTCAAGAACCGCGCCAGCTCTTTCGGGATAGACCCGGCGCGCTTCGAACGAACCGACATTCACATCCACGTGCCGGCGGGCGCGACGCCGAAAGACGGCCCGAGCGCCGGGGTAGCGATGTTCATGGCGCTCGTCTCCCTGATGACCGATCGCACAATACGCAGCGACACCGCAATGACCGGGGAGATCAGCCTCCGAGGCCTCGTGCTTCCGGTCGGCGGCATCAAGGAGAAAATCGTCGCCGCCCACCGGGCCGGTCTGAGGCACATCATGCTGCCTGCGCGCAACCGGAAGGACTTCGAGGACATACCTGAGGAGGTCCGCCAGCAGCTAACCTTCACCTGGCTCGAGCGGGTGGATGACGCTGTCGACTCGGCCCTCGAGCCGGCGAAGGCCAAGGAGGCCGCTCATGAGGCTGTCGCCCCCTCTTGAGACCATCGCTTGAGCCCGCCTGGTCCAAAGGACCGGCGCCGGGGCTCTAGCCGCCATTTTACCGGCGCCCCTTAATGATTTCAGCGCGTTACGACCCCGTTTAGTTTCGCCCTCATTTTTCATGGTCGGCGAGGCTATAATACAATTAAAATTTGTATTTATTTTGAGAGCGGCGGCGGTCGCCTCGCCGCCGCTACGTCGGCTGCCGACACGGCGTCAGGGTACGCGTTGCCGAAATGCGTGCGGACGTAGTTGACGACGTCGGCGACTTGCGCATCGTTCATCATGTCCCCGACCGGCGGCATGCCTTTCAGTCCGCGAAGCAAGACCGCCAGCATGAAGCCGGTCGAAGCGAGTTTGTCGTCCGCGACGAGCGATGGATAGGCGCCGGCGCCGACCGCGCCTTTGGCGTCGGGCTGATGACAGGCGGCGCAAACGCTTCGGAACAGGTCCGCTCCGCCATGCTCGCTAAATTCCCAACCGTGGCTCATGGCCTCGACGTTCGACGAAGCGTCATCGGCCGCGACTGGCGACGCCGCAGCCGCCCACGCGATAAGCCCAATGACGCACAGCGCAGCAACTTTCATGCCGCGACCACGCGCTTGTGCAGCCGCTGGATCGCATCCAGCGCCGAGAGGATCGCGCCCTCCTGCCAGGCCGGAATGTAGGAGGCGTGTTCGCCCGCCAGAACGATTCGGCCATCGATCTGACAGAGATCGTTGTAATGGGCTTTTCGCGCTTCGTCCGACCAGTCGCCCGCGCACCCAAGGGTGAACGGGACCCGGCTCCAGGCAACCGAGACGCCGTTCTCGAACGCGGTCGAATATTGCGGGTGGATCTGGCCCCCGAACTCGACCGCGCGCTTCACTCTCTCGGCTGGCGGCATGGCCGTGAACTCGTAGGAGTTCGGCCCGTCGAACGTGTATCCGCCGAGCAGTACGCCTTTCCCGCCGGCGTTGAAATTCGTGCTGGGGTAGGAGATCTGGCGGATCGGCAGGTCGGTGTAACTGATGCCGCCAAAAATATGCTCATCTTCTTCCCAGAACCGACGTGAGAATTGCAGCCCGAATTTCACCGCCGACGCATAAGGAACAGCGTCGATCGCCGCCTTCATGCGAGTGGATACGTTGATCGGGATCTCGCTCAGAATGCTCAGCGGAATCGTGCACACGCACCAGTCCGCCTTGGCCTCCCGCACCATCCCGCCGTCGGCGAGATCCTCGAAGGCGACGGTCACGCCGGTCTCGTTCTGCTGGATGGCGATGACTTTCGCGCCATATCGAATGCGATCCGGAATATGCCGCGCGAAAGCCTCGCCGATCCGGCCCATGCCGCCGATGGGCTGGAACATCGTGGTTTGAAAATCGTAGAGCAGGAAACTCTGCAAGCCCCGCCACAGGCGCGACGTCAAAATATCGTGCAGTCCGATCGGCTCGCTCGCAATCGGCTCGGCGCCGAGGCCGCCTCCGGAGTGCTTGGCATACCCGCGATGGGATGCTGAGTCGTCGCCGGCCCGGTAGCGGAAGTCCTTGTCGAGCGCGCCCAGAGAACGCAGCGCCTCGAGCAGGATTGCCTGATCCTCCTTTGATACCGCGTCGTCGAGCGCGCCCTTTTTCGTGGCCTTGGCGAGGAGTTCCGCGACGCCGCCGTCGTAGTCGGCCTTGACGTCGCGGATGCGCTGCGGCTTGCCGTCGAACGCATGTGTCGAATGCAGATAGGCGTTGTGATTGAGCTGGATGAAGGGCTCGAGCGCGACCCCAAAGCGGCGGCAATAGTCCAGGATCGCGTAATGGTGATACGGAATCCGCCATGGCCCCGGATTGAGGTAAAGGCCGGGATCGAACTCGCAATTTTGCGTCGCGCCGCCGAGCTCGGTGTAGACTTCGCCGCCCCGGAGGCTCCAGTTCCGCCCGCCCGGACGCGAGTTGTACTCGAGCACGCTCACTTTGTAGCCGGCGCGCTCAAGCTCGATTGCCGCCGTCATTCCGGCGAGCCCAGCCCCCAGAACGATGACCGACGCGCCCTTGGGGTCGCCATCGAGTTTGATCGGACCCCGGTACGGTGATTCCTCGGCGTATCCGAGCCGGGTCATCGCCTGATACGCGGCCGCTCCACCCACGCTCGCGCCAATAATCTCAAACAATCTTCGCCGGCTAAGCGCCGGCGTCGTCTCATTCATTGTTCAGTCCATGCTCTCATCGGGGGGATGATTGTCGCATCGTCGAATGAGGGGCGCAAAGCGGCGGAAGTCAGGCCCTGTCAAACGCGGCCAGAACGTCAGCGAGCGGCTGGGCATGGGCCAGCACGAGATCCGCCGCGGCCGCGATATCGTCGATCAATGCGTGCGGCAGTCCACCCCGCGGCCCGGCGTCGCTGATCAGCGCAACAATGTTCCGGTCGTCGGGATAAAGCGGCGGCTTGCCGTTGGCGCCACGAAAGACCTCGATCTTCGGCACGGGGTCGCGCTTGAAGCCCTCGACCAGGACAAGATCGACGTTCTTGAGTAGGCGCAAGAGCTCGGCCAGCG
This sequence comes from Roseiarcus sp., assembly GCA_036521435.1. Taxonomy (GTDB): domain Bacteria; phylum Pseudomonadota; class Alphaproteobacteria; order Rhizobiales; family Beijerinckiaceae; genus Roseiarcus. The sequence continues at coordinate 4,841 of DATDHT010000015.1, read as the reverse complement.
ACGGCTCGGGCCCTCCGCGCAGTTCTCGCATCAGCGCGACCCGATTGACGGAGGCGACCAGCACCTCTTCCGCACCCGCGGCGCGGTGCTGGTAAGAATCCTTTCCCGGCTGGTCGAGATCGAAATTGTGGTGAGCGTGTTTGATCGTCGAAACGCTGAAGCCACGGCAATTGAGTTCTGGGATGAGCTTGACGATCAGCGTCGTCTTGCCCGCTCCGCTCCACCCGGCGAAGCCGATTGCGCGCATGGCCCTTCCTCGCATTTCACATATGTAGTGATCGACGACGCAAAGCGCGAACACACTCGAAAATGCAAAGCCCGGCCGCCGTCGCGGTCGACCTCAACTGACGGCATAGGCAAACCGTCTCTCGCCGGACTAAGATCGCGTCCGCCGCCTTTGACCCGCGCGAGGTGACATGACCCACGCCGCCCACGTCTTCGCCGCGTTCCGCTCGGAGGTCGTGTCGCAAACGCCGCTGAGAAGCGCGATCACCGCTGCCTACCGCGTCCCCGAGACCCAGTGCGTCCCGCCGCTTCTCAAACTGGCGACGGCGAATGCGGACGAAGCGGGCCGTATCCGCACCCTCGCCCGCAACCTGGTCGGCGAACTCAGGGCGAAGACGCGCCTGAGCGGCGTCGAGGGTTTGATTCACGAATATTCGCTGTCCAGCCAGGAGGGGGTGGCGCTGATGTGCCTGGCCGAGGCGCTCTTGCGCATTCCGGACGCTGCGACGCGCGACGCGCTGATCCGCGACAAGCTCTCGCCCGGGGACTGGCGCGCGCATGTCGGCCAGAGCCCCTCGCTGTTCGTCAACGCCGCCACCTGGGGTCTGGTGCTGACGGGCAGGCTCGTAACCACAACCAGCGAACAGGGCCTGTCTGCGGCCCTGACCCGCCTCATCGCACGCAGCGGCGAGCCGATCGTCCGCGCCGGCGTCGACGTCGCCATGCGGCTTATGGGCGAGCAGTTCGTCACCGGGCGCACCATCGAAGAGGCGATCGCAAACAGCCGCGGGCGCGAGGCGAGCGGCTTTACCTTTTCGTACGACATGCTGGGCGAAGCGGCGATGACTGCCGAGGATGCGGCGCGCTATTTCGACGAATACGAACGCGCCGTCCACGCCATCGGCCGGGCCTCGCGCGGTCTCGGCATCTACGAAGGGGCGGGCATCTCGATCAAGCTTTCGGCACTCCACCCCCGCTACCAGCGCATCAAGCGCGCGCGGGTCATGAAGGAGTTGCTGCCGCGCGTGAAAGATCTGGCGGCGCTCGCCAAATCTTACGACATCGGCTTCAATATCGACGCCGAGGAAGCGGACCGGCTCGATCTGTCGCTCGACATTCTCGAGGCCCTGTCCCTCGACCCCGATCTCAAGGGCTGGAACGGACTCGGCTTCGTCATCCAGGCCTATGGCAAGCGCTGCTCCCCGGTTGTCGACTGGCTGATCGATGTCGGGCGCCGCTCGGGCCGCCGGCTGATGATCCGCCTGGTCAAAGGCGCCTATTGGGATGCGGAGATCAAGCGCGCGCAGGTGGATGGCCTCGACGGCTTTCCCGTGTTCACCCGCAAAGTCTACACCGATGTGAGCTTTCTCGCCTGCGCGCGCAAATTGCTTGCCGCGCCCGATGCCGTCTATCCGCAATTCGCCACCCACAACGCGCAGACGCTCGCGTCCGTGCTCGTCTTCGCTGGCGCTGATTTCTATCGCGGCCAGTACGAATTCCAGTACCTGCACGGCATGGGGGAACCGCTCCATGAGGAGGTGGTCGGCCGAGACAAACTCAACCGGCCATGCCGGGTCTATGCGCCGGTCGGCTCGCATGAAACCTTGCTCGCCTATCTCGTTCGCAGGCTGCTGGAGAACGGCGCCAACACCTCGTTCGTAAACCGCATCGCGGACGCGAGCGTATCCATAGATGACCTGGTCGCCGATCCGGCCTCTATCGCCAGCGCAATCCAGCCGCTCGGGGCGCCGCACGACAAGATTGCGGCGCCGCGCGATCTCTACGCGCCCGACCGCACCAACTCGCAGGGCCTCGATTTCTCCAACGAAGGACGCCTCGCCAAGCTCGCCAATGAACTGAATGCGAGCGCCGAGATGGTCTGGCGCGCCTTTCCGCCGGGCGCCGCAAAAGACGAGCCGGGCGAGCCGGTGTTGAACCCGGCGGACCTGAGCGACATTGTCGGCTTCACCCGCCATGCGCGCGCCGACGAAATCGCCGCCGCCCTCGACATCGGCGACCGCGCAACCTTCGCATTCGCTGCAATCCCGCCCTCTGAGCGCGCGGCCATGCTCCGCCGCGCCGCTGACCTCCTCGAGGCGCGGAACGATCTGCTCATCGGCCTCATCGTGCGCGAAGCCGGCAAGTCTTACGCCAATGCGCTCGCGGAGGTTCGTGAGGCTGCCGACTTCCTGCGCTACTACGCGCATGAGGCGGCGCGCACGTTCCTTCCCGGCTCCCCCGCTCCGCTGGGCCTCGTCGTTTGCATCAGTCCGTGGAACTTTCCGCTCGCGATCTTCGTGGGCCAGGTCGCCGCCGCGCTCGCGGCGGGCAATTCGGTCATCGCCAAACCCGCCGAAGAGACGCCGCTCATCGCCGCCGAATCCGTCCGCGTGCTGCATGAAGCGGGCGCCCCACGCGATGCGCTGCAGCTCATGCCCGGCGACGGCGAAGTTGGCGCGGCCCTGGTCGCCGATCCACGCGTTCAGGGGGTCGTGTTCACCGGCTCGACCCCGGTCGCGCGGCTGATCGAAAAGGAGCTCGCCGGCCGGCTTACGCGTCGCGGCGCGCCGGTCGCCCTCATCGCCGAGACCGGCGGCCTCAACGCCATGGTGGTCGATTCCTCCGCGCTCGCCGAGCAAGTCGTCGTCGACGCCCTCGCGTCGGCCTTCGATTCGGCTGGCCAGCGCTGTTCTGCTTTGCGCATTCTCTGCCTGCAGGAGGACGGCGCAGACCGCGTGCTCAGGATGCTGAAGGGCGCGATGGCCGAGCTCGAGGTCGGCGATCCGCGCCAGCTCTCGGTCGACGTCGGCCCGGTCATCACTTGGGAAGCGCGCGACGCGATTTCAGCGCATATCGAAAGAATGCGAGGCATCGGCCACAAGGTGACCCAAACCCCGCTGGGCGAGGACTCGGGGCGGGGCACATTCGTGCCGCCAACGCTCATCGAAGTGAACAAGACCGCCGACGTCGAGCGAGAGGTGTTCGGGCCGGTGCTGCATGTGCTGCGCTACAAACGCGAGGCGCTCGACAAACTGATCGACGACATTAACGCCGCCGGCTACGGCCTCACCTTCGGGCTGCATACCCGCATCGACGAAACGATCGCGCGCGTGGTCGAGCGCGTCGAGGCCGGCAACATCTATGTCAACCGCAATATCATCGGCGCGACGGTCGGTGTGCAGCCATTTGGCGGCTCCAGACTCTCGGGCACGGGACCCAAGGCTGGCGGGCCGCTCTATCTTTCGCGTCTCGTCGCTGAGCCGGCGCCGGGCGCACTGGACGACGTGGAAGGCGGCGAGGCGGCAATCACCGGCATCCGCGCCTATCACGACTGGCTCGCCGCCCACGGCCATAACCTCGAGGCCGAACGGTGCGTGGGCATGATGGCGCGCTCCCCCCTCGGCGCGCGCGTGGAGCTCAAAGGGCCAGTCGGCGAGCGGAATGTCTACGCGCTTCGGCGACGCGGCCGAATTGCGGCGGTCGCGGCCAGCGAAGGCGCCCTTCTCATTCAGGTCGGCGCGATCCTTGCGACTGGCAACGACGCGGTGGTCAGCGCTGCGACTGCCGCGCGCGCGCTTTCGAGGTTCCCGGTTGAACTCGCCCACCGGATCTCGCGCGCCGAGGATCCATTGAGCGCGCCCGCGCTCGCCTTCGCCCTCCTTGAAGGCGACGAGACGGCGACCGCAGAGTCCTCGCGCAAGCTCGCGAGTCGCGCTGGCCCCATCGTGCGGCTCCAGGCGCTGTCCAGCGCGCGCATCGCCGCGGGCGAGGACTACAACCTCGCCGACCTGGTCGAGGAATCCGCGACCGCGACAAACACTGCCGCGGCCGGCGGCAACGCAAGCTTGATGGCGATCGGGTAGGATGCACGGAACGAAACAGGAGGGCCGGAATGTCCGACGCGCTGACGAACTCTCAAATCGCGCTGCTTTGCGCCATCGAAGAGCATGACCCATCAAGGTCGACCCACGACGAGAAAAGCGATCTGGAAAGGCTAATCTCTCGCGCTTATGTGCAGCCAACGCGCGACCATCCAGGCTCGTCCTTTGAGCTCACCGCCAAAGGAATTGCGTTTCTCGGCGAACGCGGCGCCGGACTGAATGAGGCATAGAGGCAACTCCAGCCGATGCGGCTGAGCGCCTTGGCGCCCTGACGCTCCGCGCGTATGACCAGCGTCGAGCACCCGCAATCGCTCAAATGAACCAACGGGGATTCAAGGTGCCTCTTAGTGTCGACTGCTTTCTGACCACGCACACGGGCAACCTGCCGCGCCCGGACGACCTCGTTCAAATGATGTACGGCAAGGAAGAGGGCAAGGAGGTCGACAGCGCGGCCTTGCATGAGCGCACCCGAACGGCGGTGCAGGAAGTCGTCGACAAACAGAAACGGGCGGGCCTCGACATCGTCAACGACGGGGAGATGTCGAAGCCGAGCTACGCCACCTACATCAAGGATCGGCTGTCCGGATTCGGAGGGCAGGGCAACACCTTCGTCTATCAGGACCTTGCCGACTTCCCCAATATGGCGAAGCGCGTCTTCGGCGATCCTGGGCGCGCGCGCAGGAAGACGCCCGCGTGTAACGGCCCCATCGCCGTCGCCGATCCGGACGGCGTGCG
>DATDHT010000014.1:0-5559 GCA_036521435.1 Roseiarcus sp. | reverse complement strand
TTGAGATAATTGCCGAACACGCCCGTGAAGTAAGTGGAGCCGACAATGTCGGAGGCGTCGCCGTCGACGATCGCCTGCTTGTAGCCTTCGATCGCGCGCGCCTCGGGCGTGGCGATAAAGGCCGTGCCGATATAGGCGAGGTCCGCGCCCATCACCTGCGCGGCGAGAACCGCCCGTCCGGTGGCGATCGCCCCCGACAACAGCAGGGGCCCGTCGAACCAGGCGCGAATGTCCTGGATCAGCGCGAATGGCGAGGTCGGCCCGGCATGGCCGCCCGCGCCCGCCGCGACCGCGATCAGGCCGTCGGCGCCCTTCTCGATCGCCTTGTGGGCGAAGCGATTGTTGATGATGTCGTGCAGCGTCAAGCCGCCGTAGCCGTGCACCGCTTCATTGACGTCCTCGCGCGCGCCAAGCGAAGTGATGACGAGCGGCGCCTTCCACTTGACCGTCATCGCCATGTCTTCCTCGAGGCGGGCGTTGGATTTGTGGACGATCTGGTTGACCGCAAACGGCGCCGCGGGGCGCTCGGGATGCGCGCGGTCATGAGCCGCGAGCGCTTCGGTGATTTCATGCAGCCATTCGTCGAGCTGAGAAATGGGCCGTGCGTTCAGCGCGGGAAACGCGCCAGCGATCCCGGCCTTGCATTGGGCGATCACCAGCGCCGGATGCGAGACGATGAACAGCGGCGCGCCGACGACCGGCAGCCTGAGCTTGTCTTTCAGAATGTCCGGCAGCGCCATTCACGTCCCCCGGCGGTTGCGGGTAAACGCCGCCCGCATTTCCGCACTCATCGTTCACACATAAACCGACGCCGACGAGACGGGCAAGCGCCTGTGCGGCGCGCCTATTTTGGCTCGGTTAGCCAGGCGCAAACATGCTGTCCGACGCCGCCACGCGCCAAGGTTTGCGCAAGCCATGGCATGAGCGTCTGCGCTTCTTCGATCAGAGTATGCGGCGGATTGACGACGAGCAGCCCGGCGCGCGCGAGCGGCTGCTGGCCGTGCGCGCCTGCCGGCGCGTAACCGACGTCAAGTTCGAGGCGCAGGATGTTTGGCTTGGCCAGCGCGGCGATTGAATTGAGAAAATGGGAATCGACCCGGGCTTCGCGAATTGGGCGCCAGGCGATGTAGGTCCCGGACGGCCATTTGTGCAGCGCGCGTTCGAGAGCCCGCTCGACGGCGCTCGCCTCGTCGGGCGCCTCGAACGGCGGGTCGATCAAGACGATTCCGCGCCGCTCCTTAGGCGGCAGGTAAGCGTTGAGCGCCACGTAGCCGTCCGTGCCGACGATGCTGAGCCGCCCGTCGCGCCCGAGCGCGGCGATCAGCGCCTCGCGTTCGTCCGGATTCGCTTCGCAGAGCGCCATGCGATCCTGCGCGCGCATGAGGGTTTGCGCGATCGCTGGCGAACCAGGATAGCTAAGCGCCCGGCCCTCAGCGTCATGCGGCCCGACGGCTTCAAGATAGGGGCGAAGGAGCTCGGCAACCGGCGCGGGCGGGCGGGCCGTCAGGATGCGCGCGACCCCCTCGCGCCATTCCGGCGATCGCTTCGCTTCCGCGCTCGCCAGATCGAATCGACCCGCCCCGGCGTGGGTGTCGATGAAACGGAAAGGGCTTTCCTTACGGGTCAGATAGACGAGGACGCGGGCCAGAAGCACGTGCTTGAGCACGTCGGCGAAATTGCCAGCATGAAAGGCGTGGCGATAGTTGATCTGAAATCTCCCCCGGTCCGGGGCGGCCGGACCTAACTGGGCGACGGCGCGTCGATTTCGACGACCTCGCTGCGCTTGACGCCGATGGCGCTCGCAAGCAGCTTGAGTCGATCGCTCACCACTTCGCTATCGGGAGCGCGGGCGGCCTTTGTCACCTCGAGCCGGACGCGATTCGGGTCGATGCGCAAGCGCGCACTTCTGAGGACCGCCGGCACGCCGCCGGAAAAGCGATAGGCGAGCAGAATGGCGCGGCCGAGGATCTGCGTCCTTCGGCGTTCCGCTGGCGTCAGCAGCTTGATGGCGGGGCTTAGCCACGGCGCGTCGGGTCGGCCCACGTAGCGGGCGTGAATGGCGGCGGCGATGAACACGCGCTCCGGGTGGGTGACGCCGATGAAGGGAAACTCGAGCAGCCGGCGAAAACTCTCTTCCGCCCGGAGGTCGGCTGCGTCTCTCCAGGCAATATCGGACAGCGCGCAGACAGCGACGCGCAGTCTCTTGTCAGCCGTGGTTTCGTCGGTAGAAAGGCCTTCAGTCCACGCCACCAGCTCCGGCGCGAATTCGGGCACACGCGCAAGCGGCAGGCCGATCAATTGGGCGCCCTCGACCAACGGATCGAAATATTGTTCCTCGCGGCTGAGCTGCGAATAAAGAAAGCCCTCACGCAGGCCGAGAGCGGAAAAGACGACTCGTTCCGGCTTCAGATATTTGAGCACACGATCCAACGTCAGCGCCGCAGCTGGCAAAGTCCGCGCTCTGCGCTCCGCCACGCCCGGCGTCGCCGCGAGCTTTGCTACAGACAGCCGCGAAACCGCACGTGCGAATTCGCGCGCCTCCCCGGCGCTGAGCGTATAGCCGTGCACGACCTTGACCGGCGCGCCGACCGTGTCCATGTGCGCCTTCGCCAGCGCCCGCCAACCGCCGCCGACGGGATAAAACACCGGCCTCGCGAGCTCCCGCGGCAGGCTTCGCCGCAGAATCTCGTCAATCTGCCGCTTCGCCGCTGAGACGCCTTCGGACAGCATGGCTTCGACCGGCAGCGCGCCCAGCGGCATGCTGACCCAGCGATCCCCCGCGCGGTCATCGATTGCTTCCGCCACTTCAAGGCTGCCGCCGCCCATGTCTCCGACCGTCCCCACGGGGCGGAAGAATCCGGAAATGACGCCGAACGTCGCAAACCTCGCCTCCTCAGCCCCGCTGAGGATACGGACTTTCAGGCCCGCCTCCGCCTCGATCGCCTGAGCCAGCTTCGGTCCGTTCGAAGCGCGGCGCATGGCCTCCGTCGCCACCGCGTCGATTCGGCTGACCCCCATGGCCTCGGCAATGGCGCGAAATCGCCGCACAGCCTCGATTGCGCGACGAAAATGGTCGGCTCCGATTGCACCGGTTTCCGGAAGTCCTTCGGCGAGCCGGGCGAGCGATTTTTCATTGAAGCGAGGCATCGGCGCCCGACCCAATTGGTCGTAGACCAGGAGCCGGATCGAGTTCGAGCCGATGTCGACGATTGCGTACGGGCTTCGGTCGACCTGCCTGACGCGCTCGGGGTCCAGCTCAAGCGACCGCAGCGGCTCGCCCAACGTGTGTGCGCGTCCCTTCTCCATCGCGTTCTCTCCGCTTTCGAGTCTATCACAGACGAACGGCGATGGCCTGCCGACCGTTCCCACTCAAACGGCGACCGAGGCGCTGGTCCGGACCGAGCGCAGCGCCGCCTGGCAGAGCTTGAGAGACAGAAGATTGCCGTGCGCCGAATTCAAGGGCTCACGACCGTTTTCGATCGCGCACAAGAGTTCGCCCATGGCGCCGGCGAAGCCATCGTTGAACCAGGAACCTGTGAGTAGCGGCCGGGCCACGCCCGCGTCGGTGTAAAGCTCAACCGTCTGATGGCCGAGGTCCGGGCCTTGGCTGGAAGCGACGCCATCGGCGCCGACGACCGAAGTCGAATCCCGCGCTCCGGATCGCGTCGCCCCGTCGAAAACAAGCGAGGCCTGACCACCATCAAAGGCGACAAGCGCTTGAGCCAAAAGCGGCGGCCGCGCGGTCTGTCTGGCGGCTCGGGCGGTCGTCGCATGAACGAAACGCGCGCGGTCCCCAATGACGCTCGCGAGAAAATCGAACCAATGGACGCCGAAGTCCCAGAGGATGAGATCGTCCATGGCTTCGAACGATGTCCCCGCGATCCAGCCATGGTTCCAGCGGATCTCGACATGAACGCCGGTGACCTCGCCGATGAGGCCCGCGCGGACAGCCTCGCGGATATAGGCGAGGTGCGGCGCCCAGCGGCCGTTCTGGTTGACGGCGAGCTTGAGCCCGCGGCCTTCCGCCAGCTCAACCAGTTCGTGGCCGTCATCGAGGTTCTCGACGAACGGCTTCTGCGACAGCACGTGCTTATCGGCATTCAGCGCACGCCGCATGAGGCCGAGGCGGACGTCCGGATGGGCGGTCAGGTCGAGGACGCTCACGTCCGGATCGCGCAACAACGAATCGAAATCGTCAGTGACGCGTGCGCTGGGAAAATTGGCGTCGCGCCGCGCCCGGGCGCGATCGAGGTCGCGCGAACAAATCGCGACGACATTGAGGCCGTATCGCGCATAGGCGTTGAGATGCGCCGCGCTGATCCCGCCTGCGCCAACGAGCGCAATCGGAACGTCACGATCGCGCGGCATCGGGGGACGATAGGGAAGGTCCGGCGCCTCGACATCCGCCGCTGCCTTGGCGACGAGCGCATAGTCGTCGGCCGTCGGTCCTTCGGCCTTTCCCGTCTCCGTCTCGGTCACGGCAGCAAAACCAGCGTGCGCCGCTCGCGGGCGGAGAGCGCGGCGGTGTCGACGATGCGCTGAGCGGTGCGGCAGAGCGCAGGATCCAGCGGCCCCTCGAATGGCAGATCGCGCTCCTTGCAATGGAGCACATTTTCAACCGGCTTGCGGAACGGCGCCTTCAATTCGTCGACGGGAATTTGTCGGATGGTCGGCTGAGAGCGTGTCTGCAGCCCGACATGCGCCTCGTAATCGTAACTCGAAATTGTGCCTGCCGAACCGACGACAACAAACCCGCACTTGGGCTGCGGCTGTGTGGTCCAGGGATCGGTGAAAGTCCCCCAGCGCGTCTCGAGCTTCGACAGGCCTCGCGCGTAGCGGCAAATGGTGATCGAATGCTCGTCGACTTCGAGACCCTCCGGCTGGTCGACGACCGCGGTCACCTCGATCGGCGCCTCGCCGTTCATGAACCAAGTGCCAAGAGTCGCTCCATAGCCGAGATAGTCGAGCAGGCTGCCGCCGCCCGAGGCTTTGCTGTACCACCATGATGTTGGCTTCTCGCGCCGCACATCCTCGTCCGATACAACGACCTTGTCGGCGCGGTGATAAAGCGGACCGCGGTTGCCGTCGTAGAAGTGAACCTCGATCACGTCGCCGATAGTCCGCTCATCGATAAGCCGCTTGGTCGTCACATGCGACGGATACCAGCGCAAAGGCCAGTTGATTGCGAGTCGAACTCCCGACTTCTTGACGACCGTAAGCATCCGGTCGGCATCGGCAAGCGAAGCGGCAAACGGCTTTTCGAGCAGGATGTCGACACCTAGCGCGGCGACCTCCTCGACCACATCCGCATGCCGTGCGGTCGCCGGACAGAGGATGGCGAGGTCCGGACGCGTCTCGCGCACGCATTGCGCGATGTCACGATAGACGCGCTCATTGGGAATGGAGAAGTTGGTGATTGCGTCAACCATCCTCGTCTTGCCGTCGTCGCAAACCCCGGCGATCTCGGCGTTGGGGTGCTCGTAGACCTCGCGCAGGAGGTCGCCCATGTGCGCGTGTTCGAAGCTTAAGCCGACGATCCGCCATTTGCGCATCTTAGGT
>DATDHT010000013.1:0-3570 GCA_036521435.1 Roseiarcus sp. | reverse complement strand
GGCGTCGACGCCCTGGCTTCAGCAGCTGTCGATCCAGGCCCTGTGGACCGCGATCGTCATTGGCGTTCTCTGGGTCATTCTCACCCGCCACCGTTTCGGCGAGCACACCTTGTTCATCGGCGATTCGAATGACGTATCGCGCGTCGTCGGCATCGATGTCGATCGCGAGAAGATCAAGATCTTCACGCTGATGGGCTTTCTCGCCGCCTGCGCCGCGATTATCCTGACGCTCGAGAACAAGAACTTCTTCGGCAACCAGGGCCAGGGGTACCTGTTGACCGCCATCGCCTCGGTGCTGATCGGCGGCACGTCGATCTTCGGCGGCCGGGCGACGATCATTGGGACGGTGTTCGGCTGTTTCATCATCGGAATGGTCGAGGCCGGCCTGGTCGCCTCCGGCCTTACCGGCGCCTGGGTGAGAACCGTTCAAGGCCTCATCTTTCTGGCTTCGATCATCTTCTACATGTACGCGGACGAACCGCAGCGTCGGCGGGCGCTTTTCGCCAACCTGCGATCGTTTGGAAGATTCGGCGGAGTGCGAGCCTCCGAACAAGGAGGGGTTCGCCGATAGAGGCGGCCCAAATACGCAAGGGAGAAACGAACATGGGTTTGGCACATTATCTTCTGACAGGGGTCGCTGCAGTTGGGCTCGCGACCGCCGCGGCCCCGGCTTCCGCCGATCCGATCGGTAAAGGCCTCGTGATGTACATGCAGATGGGCGGCAACCCCGGCGACGGCGCCACGCTCGCCCGCCAGACAGGCGCCAAGGAAGCCGCCGAAGCGCTTGGAGTGGATCTGAAGTCACAATTCTCGGCCTGGGCGCCCGAGACGATGATCAACCAGTTCAAGGAAGCTGTGGCGGCCAAGCCAAGCTGCATCGAGATCATGGGCCACCCCGGCAGCACGGCCTTCCACGACCTCGTCAAACAGGCCGTCGACCAGGGTATCGTCGTCACCTCCGGCAATTCGCCCCTCACCGATCTGCAGAACGAATTCGGACCGAAAGGCTTCGGCTATGCCGGCGTCGATCTCTACGCGGGCGGCGTGCTGACCGCGAAGGCAATGCTGGCGCAAGGGCTGAAATCGGGCGACCAGGCGATGGTCTATGGCGTCTTCAGCCAGGCCGAGCGCGGTCAGTCCGAGAAGGGCCTTGCCGACACGCTCGAGAAAGCCGGCCTCAAGGTCGACCGGCTTGAGATTACCCCGGAGGCTAACAGCGACATGTCGTTGGCTGTGCCAATTCTCGCAGCCTATATTCAGGCGCATCCGAGTCTCAAGGCCATAGGCACCCAGCACGGCGGCGCGACGGGCGAGATGCAGCAGGTGCTGGAGAAAGCCGGCAAGAAGCCCGGCGACATCGTTGTTGCCGGCATCGACCTGGCTCCGTCGACAATCGACGGGCTGAAGTCGGGCGCGGTAAGCGCCACGCTCGATCAGCTGCTCTACATGCAGGGCTTTTTTCCGGTCGTGCAGTGTGTGATGAGCGCCAAGTACAAGATGCCCGGGCTGTCGCTCAACACCGGCGCGGGCGTCGTCACGCCGAAGACGATCGACGCGCTCACCAAGCTGATCGACGCCGGCATCCGCTGAGACAAACTGGCGCGGATGAAGCGCCGGGCAGGGATCGCGGACGCCTGCGGGCGTCTGCGAGATGGCGAGGGCGTCTAACGCTTCGACGCGAGCGCGGACGCTCTGCGCCTCCTGCGCGGTTATCCAGAGACTTGGAGTACGTAAGCGCTCATGTTCACCATAGGCGTCGATTTCGGAACCAACTCGGTGCGTGCGCTTGTGGTCCGCTGTTCGGATGGAGCGGAATACGGCGGCCGGGTGGTCGATTACCCCTCGGGCGCGCAGGGCGTTCTGCTCGATCCCAAAGACGGGCTGTTAGCCCGTCAGCGCCCCGCCGACTACCTGTTTGGTCTCGAAGAGAGCGTCAAGGGAGCGCTTGCGGAGGCTCGGCGCAAACCGAATTTTGACCCCTCGAAGTTCGTCGGTATTGGCGTCGACTCGACCGGGTCAAGCCCGATTCCAGTCGATGATAGGAATCAGCCGCTGGCGTCGAGCGCCGAGTGGAAGGAAGACCTCAACGCGCAATGTTGGCTCTGGAAGGATCACACGAGTTGGCGCGAGGCGGCCAAAATCACCGAACTCAGCGCACAAATTCGTCCCCAGTACATCGCGAAATGCGGCGGGGTTTACTCCTCGGAGTGGTTTTGGGCCAAGCTCTGGCATTGCCTGAATGTAGCTCCGCAAACGTACGGCGCTGCTTTCTCCTGGGTTGAACTTGCGGACTGGATCCCCTCCATACTCGCTGGCGTCACCGACCCGCGATTGGTTAAACGAGGGGTGTGCGCCGCGGGTCACAAAGCTCTCTATTCCGACGATTGGGGCGGCCTTCCGGACAAGGAATTCCTGGCTGCGCTCAACCCGCGACTCGCCGAACTTCGCGACCGCCTGTACGAAAAGGCTTACGATGCAACCGAGCCCGCCGGGTCACTTTGCTCCGAATGGGCGACGAAGCTTGGGCTCGCCCCGGGCATCGCGATTGCGATCGGCGAGTTTGATGTCCATTACGGCGCGATTGGCTGCGGCGTGCGCGAGGGCGCGCTCGTTAAGGTGATCGGCACGTCAACCTGCGACTGCGCGGTCGTTTCGGCTGAAAAGCCGATCGCCGATATTCCAGGCATCTGCGGCATCGTGAAGGGCGCGATTTTGCCCGGCTACTTCGGCATCGAAGCCGGCCAGTCGGCCGTCGGCGACATATTCAAATGGTGGGTCGAAGTTGTTTTGGGTGGGGACGCCGCGCTGCATGCTGAACTGACCGCAGAGGCGGCGAAGCAGCGCCCGGGCCAAGCCGGGCTTTTGGGACTCGACTGGAATAATGGCAACCGGACCATTCTCGTCGACCAACGCCTTACCGGCTTGCTGCTCGGCCAGGACCTCTATACGACGCGTGCAGATATTTATCGGGCGTTGATCGAGGCGACCGCGTTCGGCGCGCGGGCGATTATCGAGCGCCTCCGGCAGTATGGCGTGCCCACGGACCAGGTTGTGTGCACCGGCGGAATTGCTGAAAAGAACCCGCTGCTCATGCAAATCTATGCCGACGTCACCGGCTGCGTCATGCAGGTCGCTGGCTCCAGTCAGACCTGCGCGCTGGGCTCGGCCATCGCCGCCGCCGTCCTCGCGGGCGCGCATCCGGACTTTGTAAGCGCTGAGGCGGCGATGACGTCGTTGAAGCCGGACTCGTTTGAACCGATCGCCGAAAATCAAGTGATTTACGACCGACTCTACGCGCTCTACCGCGCGTTGCACGATAGTTTCGGAGGATTGAGTAAATCCGCCGATCTATCAGAGGTCATGAAGACGTTGCTCGATATCAAGGATGCGGCGCGGAGATGACCTTCGTTAGCGGGGCCGAGCGCCAGACTTCGCCGCCAGGAACGGCGGCCTAATTTGGAGCAAAGCTCCATTCATTGTGGGAAACTGAGACGAATATGATTAATCTCGCGGCCCCTAAGATCTGGTTCGTTTGCGGCTCGCAGCATCTCTACGGCCCAGGGCCGCTCC
>DATDHT010000012.1:0-5492 GCA_036521435.1 Roseiarcus sp. | reverse complement strand
GAAGTCGATGCCCGTTGGGAGACTAAAAGAGGAGCGATAAGCGGCTTTTTTGGCGGCCAAACCGTCCAGCACGAGATCCGGCGCGACGATGCCGGCTGGCGTCTGAACGGCGTCAGGGTCGCAGGCCTCGAGCATCTGGTCGACCTCGACTACGGCTTCACGCCGGCCACCAACGCATTGCAGCTTTCGCGTATCGCGCTGAAGCAAGGTCAACAGGCGGAGGTTCCGGTCGTGTGGTTCGATCTGGATAGCGCCTCATTGATCGAGCTGCCGCAGAGCTACGAGCGACGCGGCGAAGCGTCCTACTGGTACGAAGCGCCGACGGTTCCCTATCAGGCCTTGCTCGAGATTGCGCCCAATGGTTTCGTCCAGTCTTATCCGGGACTCTGGCGGCTGGTGACGTGAGGAGACAATATCCTTGTCTTCGCCCAAAGCCGCCCATATAGTTTCCTCTATGACCAAGTCGTCGAAATCCTCAGCCTTGAAGGTGACCAGCTCGGCCAAAAAGACTTCAAAAGTTGGGGCCAGCAAGACCTCGAAAGCAGCGAGCCATAAGGGCTCGAAGGTGCTCGGAACGACTTTCGATGGGGTGCGGATTCTGAAGCCGAAGGGCAAGGCGACGCATTTCACTACAGGGGAGCTTCGACGTGCCATCGCCCATGCGCGAGCGACGCGATCGGGATGATCCTCGGGACGTCTTCATAAACTGTCCGTTTTCGTCCGATTATCAGGTCAATTTCCAAGCGATCGTGTTCACGGTCGTTCGTTCCGGATTCAAACCTCGCTGCGCCTTAGAGACTGATGACGGCGGCGAGATAAGATTGGATAAAATCTGCAAAATCATTTTCGAGTGTCCCTATAGCGTCCACGATATATCAAAGACGGAGCCCGACTCGAGGTCGAAGTTGCCGCGTTTTAATATGCCTTTCGAGCTTGGCCTTTACCTTGGCGCCAAGCGGTTCGGCGGAGCAGCGCATCGGTCAAAGCGGACATTGATCTTCGATCGAGACCTTTACCGTTATCAGACCTACATTTCAGACATTGCCGGTCAGGACATCCATTCTCATAAACAACAACCGGGCCGCTTGATTCAGGAGCTCGCGAATTGGCTGCGCGACTTTGGCAAAGATCCCAAAGTGCCGGGAGGCAAGGCGATCGCAACAGAGTTCCTGCGATTCAGGACCGACCTTGCACGCATCGCGGCCGAGAAGCAGCTGGAACAGTCAGAGCTAACGTTTCGGGACTTGGCTGGAATTGCCGCAACTTGGGTTGTGCAGGAGAGCGGCGCCCGCACGGCCTAGGTCGCGCGTCAGGCCAGTGCGGCTAGCCGTTCGATGAGAAAGGCGCGCGCCGCTGGATCCGTCTGGAGGCCGATCGCCAGGCTATAGGCGCTGCGCGCTGCGTCGACCTTGCCCAGTTTCGCGCAAAGGTCCGCCCGCGCCACCCAATAGGGTTCAAATCCGGCAAGGCCGTCTTTCGCGCTCACCTCGTCCAGCAATTCCAATCCAGCCGGGGCCCCACGCGCGCGGGCGACCGCAGCCGCGCGATTGACGGCGACGACCGGAGAGGCAGTCAGGGCGAAGAGCGCGTCGTAGAGAACGGCGATCGCCTCCCAGTCCGTCCTTCCGGTCAGCCGCCGGGCGGCGTGGGCCGACTGAACCGCGGCCTCGAGCTGGAAGCGCGCCGGAGCGCCGATGGCGCCGGCAGCCTGCAACAAACCCTCCGCCTCCTCGATTGCCGGCTGGTCCCAGCGCTCGACCGCCTGGTCGCTCAGCGGAACGTAGCGCCCCTGCGCGTCGCGCCGCGCCTCGCGGCGCGCATGCGCATAGAGCATCAGCGCCAAAAGCCCCATCGCCTCGGGCTCGTTCGGAATGAGGGAGACGACGACGCGGCCGAGCCAGATCGCCTCCTCGGCGAGGTTGCGCCCGCGCGGGTCGTCGGAGAACGCTTCCGCCCAGCCATGCGAAAAGGCGGCGTAGATCGCCTCCAGCGCCACGCCGAGCCGCTCGGGCAAATCCTCCCGCTCGGGAATCTTGAACGGCACGCCGGCGAGGCGGATCTTCGCCTTCGCGCGCGAGAGGCGCTGGCCCATTGCCGCCGGCGAAACCAGAAAAGCCGAGGCAATCGCCGCGGCGTCCAACCCTAAGATCGTCTGCAGCATCAACGGCGCGCGTATGGCCTCCTCGATTGCCGGATGAGCGCAAGCGAACATGAGCGCGAGGCGCCGATCTGGGATCCCGTCCCGTGCGTCCGCGGCCTCCTTCAATTCGGCGTCGATCAGCACGAGCGTTTCCGACCCACGATCGGCGCTACGCCTTCGGCGCGCAGCGTCGATGAGGCGCCGACGCGCGGCCTTGGCGAGCCACCCTTCCGGGTTCGAGGGCGCCCCCTGGTTCGGCCACACGGCAAGCGCAGAGGCGAAGGCGTCGGCGAGCGCGTCTTCGGCTCCCGGTACGTCGCGCGACGCCGCCGCGAGATAGGCGACGAGCTTGCCGTAACTCTCGCGCGCCACCCGGGCCGCGACCGCGCGAGCGTCAGCGTCGCGGCGCGCCATCGCGGGGGAGGGGTGCGGCGCCCCCAGCAGAACCCCGGGTTTTCTGTTCGCTCCGGTCATATCAATCGCATGGCGGGATCAGGCGTTTTGAGACTCGCTCGCGCCCATCTGGAGGTCAAGGATGTATGGTCGGGCGGCGAGATGGGACCGTTGGTCGGTGAACTTGGCGACCTGCGGGTGCGCCAGCCTTGGTCCCACCTCCCGCGACGCGCCTACATCTCCCAGATCGGGCGCACTTCGACGGCGCCGTGCTGCGCGGAGGGGCATCGCGCCGCCCACGAGATCGCCGCGTCGAGATCGGGTGCGTTAATGAGGAAATAGCCGCCCAGCTGCTCCTTGACCTCGGCATATGGACCGTTCAGCACCTGGGTCTTGCCGTCCTTGACCCGCACGGTGGTCGCATTCGAGGTCGGGCGGAGCCGCTGGCCGCCCTTGCTGACCCCGGCGTCCGCCATCGCCTTCATGTAAGCGCCGTAGGCCGCGAGCGTCGCACCGGTCTGCTCTGGCGTCGCCGCCTGCATCGCCTTTTCGTCAGTATGAAGCAGCAACAGGTATTCCATGAATTTTTCTCCTCGAAATGGCGCGGCTCATTGCCCGCGCTCAGTGCAAAGACGCTCGTTCCCGCTACGTTTCGACAGCCGACCGGAAAAATGCGCCAACGCTTCCTTATCCCCCTCCAGGCGGATCACATCTCCCAGATCGGCCGCACTTCGATCGCGCCGTACTGCGCGCCCGGACAGCGCGCCGCCCAGGAGATCGCGGCGTCGAGATCGGGGGCGTCGATGAGGAAACAGCCGCCGAGTTGCTCCTTGACCTCGGCATAGGGGCCGTTGAGCACCTGAGCCTTGCCGTTCAGGACTCGCACGGTTCTCGCAGCCGAAGTCGGGCGCAGCCGCTGGCCGCCCTTGCTGACTCCCGCGTCCGCCATCGCTTTCATGTAAGCGCCGTAGGCCGCCAAGATCGAACCGTTTTCTTCCGGCGTCGTCGTCTGCATCGCCTTCTCGTCTGAATGGATCATCAACATGTATTGCATGAGTCTACTCCTTGAAGAGCCGCAGCCTTCGTGCCGCGCCCACTTCAAAGACGCGCCACCTCGGCCTGTTTCGACAGCGAGGCGGGAGAAAATGCGAACAGATCCAAATCCATTATCTATCCAGTTGGGGCAGCGGGAGGGAGAATGGCTCTGACAACGAACTATTGCAGAAAATCAGAAAATAAAGTAGCCTTGCCTCATGAGCGATCGTGCACTTCCGCCCCCCAGAACCGTAGCCGCCCATTGCTGCGCGGCGCCAACGTTAGGGGGAGAGGCGCGCGAAAATCTTTTCTGCGCTTTTCCACCGTAACCCATTGATAAGTCTAGATTCGCACGAGAGAATCCAAGGAAAACCAAGGAAATCCAACAGCCGGGAGCGGGGGTTTTCGCAGCCAAACGCCGACGGGCCAAGGAAATCCAAATTGACCGGATGAGCGTCCCGTCCGCCGCCGGAAAAGTGGCCAACCAACTCCGCCCAAAGGCAAAGCGGGGCTCAGGCTGCGTCCATCCGAAAGTCAGCCCTCCAGCCGAGCGCGGCGGTCGCCTTGTCGGTCGACACCTCGTCGTTTGGCTCGGCGATGTTGAACGCCCCCGGCTGGCCGTGGTCGATTGCGAGCGATGCGGCGTAAGCCGCCGCATCGACATGCAACGCCGGCGGGCCGGGCGGGCTATCCACGCCGCTGCCGGGGCCATAGAGGCGGCCATAGCGAAGCACGACGCCCTCCATCGGCGCTGCTCCAAGGACTTGTCGCTCGAGGGCCTGGACGCCCCGCACGCTCACCAGCCGGTCGCCCTCCGCATTCAGGTCCAATGGATGATCTTCGCCATAAGGCCGAGCCCCAGGCGCATAGGCCCAGGCGATGCTCTGCGCGATCAGCCGACCCGCCCCGGCTCTGCGCGCGGCTTCGACAAGGTTGCGAGTTCCTTCGTCGCGGATGCGCGCGTTGCGGGCGAGGGCGCTGGATCGCTTTGCCGGATCGTGAAGCACAGCCAAATCTGTCAGCTGGTGAATGACGATCTCCGGCTTTGCCTTCAGGACCGCTGTCGCCAGAGCCTGCGCGTCGAAGACATCGACCACAACCGGGCGCGCGCCGAGAGCATGAAGGAATTCGCCCTTGTCCTGAGACCGCGTGGTGGCCCAGACCGAATGGCCGTTGGCCAGGAGAAGGGGCGTGAGCCGGCGGCCGATGGCGCCGGCCGCGCCGGCCAGAAAGATCCGGCTCATGGAACGCGCTCAGTCCTACGCAACGCACTCAGGTCCGCAGATATCTGTTCAGCCAATCGAGTGTTCTCTGCCACGCCTCTTTCGCCGCCGCCTCGTCATAACGCGGCGTCGTGTCATTGTGGAAGCCGTGGTTGGCGCCTTTGTAGATGTGCCCCTCGTGAGTCACGCCGGCCCCGGTTAGCGCCGCGTCAAAAGCGGGCCAGCCGCTGGTGATGCGCGTGTCGAGCTCCGCATATTGCGCGTTGATCGGGGCCTTGATTTTGGTCGCGTCGGCAGCGCTCGGCTGAAGACCGTAAAACGGAACGGCAGCATCGAGGCCGGAGCCCATGCTCACAGCGAGCTTGTTCACGACCCCGCCGCCGAAACAGAAGCCGATCGCGCCGAGCCTGCCGGTCGAATCGGGAAGGGACTTCAGCCAGTCAGCCGCGGCGACAAAATCCGCCTGCATCTTGGCCCCGTCGACCTGCTTGAACAGCGCCGCGCCCTTCTCGTCGTCGCCCGGGTAGCCGCCGACCGAAGTGAGGCCGTCGGGCGCGAAAGCGATGAAATTGGCGATCGCCAAGCGCCGCGCCACGTCCTCGATATAGGGGTTCAGGCCCCGGTTCTCGTGCACGACCAGGACGGCGGGCAGCTTCTTCGCACTGGCCGGACGGACGAGATAGCCCTTGATCGAGCCATTG
>DATDHT010000011.1:0-2147 GCA_036521435.1 Roseiarcus sp. | reverse complement strand
CGGTCGGAAAGCCGCCAGCGCATCCTCTCTTTGGCCCGAACCTAAGCGCGCAACAAGGCAAAAACAAGCTTGCCTTCACGGGAAAGGCGACATAGGCGAGGGTCGGCCGCCGACAGCTTCCGCCCACGCGCGAGCGAGAGGCAAGCCGAGGAGTCTCGCCCACATGAGCAAGACCGCCAAGCGTCTGAAAGAGATGGGCGTCGTTTTGCCCAAATCCGCGGCGCCGGTCGCAAACTATGTCCCATCCGTCCGCGCAGGATCGCTCCTGTTCGTCTCCGGCCAATTGCCGCTTGGGGAAGATGGAAAACTCGCCGAACGCCACCAGGGCAAGCTCTCGGCCGATTCGGAGGTTGACGCCGCGCGCGAGGCAGCGAGGCTCTGCATCATCAACGTGCTCGCCCAGGCGCATGCGGCGCTCGGCGATCTCGACAAGGTGAAGCAGGTCGTGCGGCTCGGCGGGTTCTTCGCCGTCGAGTCGAGCTTCGACGCCCTGCCCCAGGCGATGAACGGCGCCTCCAATTTCGTCGCCGAACTGTTCGCCGACCAGGGCCGCCACGCCCGAACGACGGTCGGCGTCGCGCATCTGCCCCTCAACGCGCTGGCCGAAGTCGAGGCCGTGTTCGAGATCGAGGCTTGACGCCGGTCAACGCCCCTTCCTGGCTTGTCGAGCGTCCGATCGCCCATCGCGGCCTGCACGACAGCGCCAATGGCGTGATCGAAAACACGCTGCGCGCGGCGGAGGCGGCGATTGCAGGCGGGTTCGCCATCGAATGCGACATTCAGTTGAGCGCCGACGGCGAAGCGATTGTTTTCCATGATGAGACGCTCGATCGCTTAACGGACGCGACAGGTCCCGTTTCCTCCTTAAGCGCCCCGGAGATCGCGAAGGTCCGCATCGAGGGGTCCGGCGAGCCGCCTCCGACCTTCACCGCCTTTCTCGACACCGTCGCCGGCCGGACGCCGATCATCTGCGAGCTCAAGAGCCGGTTCGACGGCGACTGGCGCATCGCCGACCGCGCCGCCGCGCTTGCCGCGACTTATGACGGCGCGCTGGCGTTCAAAAGCTTCGACCCCGATCTGGCCGCCTATCTACGGCTGCGCCGCCCGCACGTGCGCCAGCCAGGAGGATCTTGCCCGATTGGCCTCCTCGCCCAAGGCTCCTACGACGATCCATACTGGGATTTTCTAAGCGCCGAACAGAAGCGCGACTGGACCGATTTCGACCATTACGACCGCGCCCGCCCGGATTTCCTGTCCTTCAACGTCGACGACCTGCCGCACAAGATCCCGTTCCTGGTCAAGCAATTCACCGACGCGCCGATAATGGTCTGGACCGTGCGAACCGCCGAGCAACGGGAGGCCGCGCACCAATGGGCGGATCAGATCGTGTTCGATGGCGACCCCGAATCCAACAGATCCTGGCGGCCTCTAAGCTATGTCGGATCTCTCCCCTTCAAAGTCACATAGCGATTTCCGGATAATTTGACGGAAACATCGCCCGCTTTGTCTGCTCGTCCACGTCTTTCTTGAAGGCGTGATTCTTCCCGACCGCTTTGGCCCGCGCCGCCGCCGGGCGCGCGTCAATCTTGTCGTACAGGCGCTTGAGGTTGGGAAAATCGGCCAGCGGGTCGTCGGCGCCCGGCAGAACTCGCGCGGCGCGGCCGAGCCAGCCCCAAGCCGACATGTCGGCGATCGAATAGTCGCCGACGATGAAATCCCGGCCGGCCAGATGCTTGTCCAGGACGCGGTAATGCCGCTCGATCTCGCGCCGATACCGGTTGACGGCGTACGGCAGCTTTTCCGGCGCGGCGTGCTGGAAATGCACTGCCTGACCGGAGAACGGGCCGATTCCGCTGGCGATGAAGAAGAGCCACGACAAAAACTCCGGGCGATCCGCGGAAGAACCGATGAACCGGCCAGCCTTTTCGCCGAGGTAAAGCAGGATGGCGCTCGAATCGAACACCCGCGCCTCCCGGCCGCCGGGTCCCTCGGTGTCGACGATCGCCGGCACCTTGCCGTTCGGATTGATGGCGCGAAAAGCGCCCGCGTGCTGTTCGCCCTTGGCGGTGTCGACGGGCATGAGGTCGTAAGGCATGCCGAGCTCCTCGAGCATGAGCGCGACCTTGGCGGGATTTGGCGTGGGGTGG
>DATDHT010000010.1:0-43108 GCA_036521435.1 Roseiarcus sp. | reverse complement strand
TTGAAAGAGCTGGTCCAACAACGCTGCCAGTTCCGGCTCCGTCTCGCTCGCAATCGAGACTAGAAGCGCATGTGAAAACTCCCGCCCGATCGCAGCTCCGATCTGCGCTACGGCCTTGGCCGGTCCTAGTCGGTCAAGCCGAGCCATCAGCGAGGCGTGCAAGCTGGCAGGAACGGCCAGCGTGGGAGACGACGCTGAAGCGACCATGCGTGCCGCCGCGCTCTCGCCCTCGGCCTCCAGCACCGCCTTCGTCATCTCCTCTATAAACAGGGGATTTCCGTCGGCGCGCTCGATGATGTCTTGCCGGATATTTGACGGCAGTTGCTTGTCGCCGGCGACCCGGTCGATCAGCGCCGTCACTTCGCGGGGAGCCTGGCGGTTGATCGCGAGCGCTGTCACATGCGGACGCGCGGCCCACGGTGGGACGAATTCCGGTCGAAAGGTGACGAACAGCAGGAGTCGCAACGCCTCGATCTTATCCACGAGCAGGCCGATGGCTTCCAGGCTCGATGGATCGGCCCAGTGGGCGTCCTCGTAGACCATCAGCACCGGCGTTTCGCGGGCAATCCCTTCGATCCTACGGGCCAACGCTGCAAGCGTTCTCTGCCGACGTTGATGCGGGGCGAGGTCCAATGCGGGATAGCGACCATCGTTCGGAAGGGACAGCATCTGGGCCAGAAGCGCCGCGTCTTCGTGCGACATCGAGGATTTGGAGAGCACTGCTTCCAGCTTGTCGAGCCTCGTCTTTGCATCGTCGTCGCGCGCAAAATTAGCTGCACGCTCGATGTGGTCGATGATGGGGTAGAGCGCGCTGTCGGTGTGCTGAGGCGAACAGAAATAACGCAACCGCGTGTGCGGTTCGCCCGGTAGTCCTTCCAGGAATTCGGCCGTCAGCCTGGACTTGCCGATGCCCGCCTCGCCCGAGATGAGCGCGACCTGGCCTTGGCCTCCCTTCGCCTTGGCCCATCGCCGAAGCAAGAGTTCGCACTCCGCATCCCGCCCAACGAGGGCCGAGAGGCCGCCTGGGTGTAATGCCTCGAAGCGATTCACTTGAGAACTTTCCCTCAGCGCCGAGAATGCCCCCGCGATGCCCTTAAGTCTCTGAGGGCCGAGATCGACTAGTTCGAACAGCTCACCCAGCAATTTACGCGTGCCTTCGGCGATGATAACGCTGTCGGGCTCAGCGATTCCTTGGAGCCGCGCGGCCAGGTTTGGCGTGCTGCCGACGACTTCACGCTCCTGCGCCTCTCCCGCGCCCAACAGATCGCCGACGACGACGATCCCGGTCGCGATTCCCACGCGCACATGTAACGGCACGCCGGCAGCGGTTTGCAGCGTCGGCGCTGCCTTGACGATAGCGAGCCCCGCCTTCACGGCCCGCTCAGCGTCATGCTCGTGCGCCTGTGGATAGCCAAAATAGCCGAGCACGCCGTCGCCCATATACTTGGCGACGAACCCGCCGCCGCGCTCAATCAGGCTCGCGCAACAATGGTGATAGGCAGCGATCAATTCACGCACGTCCTCGGGATCGAGCCGAGCCGACATGGCTGTCGAACCAACGAGATCACAGAACATCACGGTCAGCTGACGGCGCTCGGCGGCAGGGTGGACGGGAAGGTCGATGCGGATTGCCTTTGCGACAATTGCCGACTCCGCAAACGTCCCCGACAGCTCGGCGATGGCCGACAAATAGCCTCCGACGATGTCCGACGGACGTCACGCCCAGCTCTTTAAGGTCATCCCCCGTCAGCTTCAGGAGGACCTCGCTGTCAATTTGATTGTCGCGGAACGCCGGCTCGTATTCGCTGAGTCCAAGGCCTCGGAGCCAGTCATTCACATCCATAGTCACGTCCCGAATACTTAAGACGAGGATCGTCCGGTGCGGACGGAGTGTCTACGGGGCGCCTGATGGCCTTGCTGTGAGTCGGGGCGGGAGAGATCACCGAGCAGCCGCGGAGGCGTAATGGGCCGACCGACAACAGCGAACTCAGAACCGTGCCGTCATGAAGGACCACGTTCTCGAGTCACGACGAATGTTTCGAAACCTCGCTTGCGAGACGGCGCCATGCAACGGGCGGAACTACCCACTCAGGACCCGGAGAATCGGATTGAAACTCTTCGCGGCGTCCCATTTCTTAATCGTCGTCCTGATTCTCGTTCGTTTAGCTTAACATCAAACATCTGTCGCTTGACTCGTTCGGCGTCAAGGACATGGCTCGAAGGGCGTCGTCAAAAATCGCAAGGTGTTCCTGGCCGCCGTGCCCAGGAACGACAGTGTTGAGTCACGCGCCACGCTGACGAACGACCGCTATTTGCGCAAACGCGACGCCCGTATCCGACCGGAGTCGACGTGAAGCGGACATTGGCGGGCTGCGGTGCAGCCGTCAGAACGTCGCCTCGAGCTTGGCTTTGATCGCGTTATCGCTGGTGCTGGACGACAGAAGTCCGGAATAATAGACGCTGAGCTTGACGTTCGAGGTGAGGCGGCGGTCGAGGCCGAATTCGAGGGCGAGCGCGTCGCGCGCGATCGGCGCCCCGGCGATCGACATCGGGGTCAAGGGGGCGCTCGCGAAAGCAAACGTCCCGTTCGGCGTGGGGCCGCCGTAAACATGCTGCCAGCCGATCATAGCGTTCAACGTCATGGGCCAGGCGACGACCATCGTCGCCTCGCTGCGGAGCCCAAGCGTCGAGATCCCGTAGCCCGCGTTCTCCGACCCGCCGATGAGCGAGGCCGGGCCGGGCGTTTCGGTGAAGCTCGCGGTATGGAGATCGACCCCCGCGACGCCGAGGAACGGCTCGACCGCCGCGGCCGACACAAACGGCGCGGCTATGGCGACCCGCCAGCCAGCCTCGCCAAAAACCTCGGCGGTGTCGCCGCCATAGCCCGATCCCGCCCACTGGTAGAAGCCGGGGAACGACACAATGCGATCGAGGCCGTAATGATTGTTGGCGTAGAAGGCGCCGCCGCGCAGTTGCAGCGCGTCGAAGCTGGCGCCGCCGTAGAGCCCGACATAGGCGGCGGAGATGTTTCCGGTCGAACCGCGCGACGGGTCCGAGATGTTCGAATTGGCGTAGCCGCCGGCGACGCCAAGGCGATAACGACCATACAGCGTCGCATCGGCGCCGAGGATAAAACCGCCGATATTGTTGCCGACCGTCGCGGAATTACCGTTCCCGCCGAGATGGCCCCAGGAGTCGAAGCCCTGCGCCCAGGCGGAATAGACGTGCGTCGGTGTCGAGAAGCCGTAAGTCTGCACAGTCTTGGCGCTGCTCGGCGATGGCGCATCGTAGCTCTCGGCGAGCCGATCGAGCACCGCTTCGCGCGGCAGCCGCGTGTCGTCGAACGCCGCCCCGACTGCGCTCGCATGGACCTCGCCGGAGAGAGCGTTGAAGGCGCTAAGCGCGCCCGGCGCCGTCTGGCTGATGAGCGCATTATAAAGCGGCGAGCCAGCTGGCTGGGCCTGGAGAGCGAGCGCGGCGGCGGCCTGGTTCGGCGTTTGTGCTGCCGATACGAACGGCTTGACGGCGAAACCAAGATACACGTCGTCGGCGTCGTAGCTGAGCTGGGGATCGATAAAGACCAAGGTCGCGAGGTCGCCGCTTGTCGACAGCGAGGAGAAGGTTCCAGACACGCCGTCTTGCGCCGTCAAAAGGGTGTAGCGCGTCGAGGGAAGGTAGGTTCCGCCCGCGCCGCTGACCGCAACCGTTCCGCCCGAGAGGGTCGTCTTTCCCGTTGTAGCCAGCTTGTCGTTCTGACCGGCGGGATTGATGTTGATCGCGAAGGTCGAGCCAGCCGCGAAGGAGGCTTCGCCAGTGACGGTGAACGTCGCGTAACGCCCGAGAACGCCGGGCGCGACCGTCGCCCCGCTATTGGCGACGAGCCCGCCGACCGACCCCGTTCCCCCGAGGGTTGCGCCCGATTCCACCGTGACGGTCGAAGCGAGTGAGCCCCGCAGGCCCAGCGTCCCCTCCTGCACGTCGGTCGGCCCCGTATAGGTGCTCGCGGCTGTGAGAATCAGCGTTCCTGAGCCGATCTTGTCCAGGGACCCCGCGCCCGAAATGACGCCCGAGATCGTGTCCGTGTTCGATCCGGTGTCGACGATCGGATCGGCGTTCAAGACGATCGCGTTCGGAAGCGTGAGCCCGTCCGCCTCGAACTGCAGAATCGTGCCGGGCGCCATGGCGAGAGCGCCTGAGCCGAGCGCGCCATTCGAGATGATCCCGAGCGTGCCCTCGTCGAGGAGCGTGCCGCCTGCATAGGTGTTCGCTCCGGCAAGGATCAGACTTCCCGAGCCGATCTTGGTGAGCGCGCCCGAACCCGAAATGACGCCCGAGATTCCGTCCGCGTTCGATCCGGTGTCGACAGTGGCGTTGGCGTTCAGCGCGATTCCGTTCTCAACCACGATCCCGCTCGCCTCGAATTGCAGCGTCGTGCCGGGCTGCATGGCGACCGGCCCCGTGCCGAGGGCGTCGTTCGCGGCCAGCCCAAGCGTGCCCCCGTCGACGAGCGTGCCGCCGGCATACGTGTTCGTGCTGCCCAGGATCAGGGTCCCAGCCCCGACCTTGGTCAGTTCGCCCTCGCCCGAAATGACGCCATTCCAGGTCAGAATGTTGCCGTTCGTGTCAAAGGTCCCGCCGTTGACCGTCAGCGTCACGGCGTTGCCGAAGGCGAGGTTGTTGGCCCCGGCCTTGAGAATTCCTTCGTCGAGCGTGAGGGCGCCGATTCCGATCGAGGAAGAGACGCCCGGATTCGAGTTCGTGACCTCGACAGTCGTGCCATCGATGATCGCCGTGCCGCCCGAATAGGTGTTCTCGGCCGAGAAAATCGCTGTTCCGCCGCCGGTGACCGTGAGCATCGACGATGGGGTCGGGCCGACGAGCAGGTCCGCGAAGGTCTGCGTATTCGGCGTGGGGACCGTGATGACCCATCCCAACGGCGGGGCCCCGGAATCGTCGGACAGGATGGTCATCGTGAGCACCGTGTTGTCGTCGAGAGACGCCAAGGGACTCGCAAGCCGGTCGGTGTAGGGAAAGCCATAGGCGTCCGTCACCGGAGCGCTGCTGTTGTTCAGATAGGAGGCATAGGCGTTGTAGAAGCCAGGTTGGGTCGGCTGCGCGGCTTCGTAGGCGTCGCTCAGAGGCAGCGCCGGCACGGGCGCGGGCGGGTGCGCCGCGTCTGGAATCGGCTTGTTGCCGTACCAGGTCCAGGAAGGCGAGCTTCCAATCGTGGTTCCCGGCTTGTTGGGATTGTTCACCGGGCTGCCGATGAAGCCGAAGTTCAGCCCGGAGAAATAGTCGGCGACGATCTTTTGGACCACCTTGTTGGCGTCGGTCCCGACCGTGACCTTGTACGCGGGATTCGCGCCATAGATGGCGAAGGATTGGAGGTTGGCTTGCGAAACGGTGACCGTCAGCTGATTCGTGCCAACGCCGCTCGGCTTTGTCACATTGCCGAAGAGCACAAGTTCGCCGCGCGGATAGACGATCCCATCGATCGGCGTCGTCCCGTTCGAGATCGTGCCGGTCATATTATAATTCTGGAACGGTCCTTGGTTTGGGGTGAATTGTCCGTTTTGACCCGCGATGTTGGCCGAGATTTGGTTGGTCTGGATATGGGTCGCGTAGGCGCCGATATCTGGATACGGTGTCGAGCTTCCGGTCCCAGGCTGATTGGTGCTGCTTGGCGAGATGATGCGAACCACCCCGTTCAAGGGTCCGGCCGGCGTGTTGATCGTGACGCCGTTCGCGCCGTTGGCGACGATGGCGCCGAGGGTGTTGGCGACCGAATCGGTCTGGAAATTCTCCAGGGCGCCGAGGGCATGGAAGACGGCCGCGGTGTTGACGTTGTTTGTATAGTTCCAGGTGAGCGTTTTCGATTGAGCGCCGCCCGTTGTCTGCAGCTGCAGGGGAATGCCAAAAAAATCGGTCGCGCTGAGATTGGCGCCGCCGTTCGCAGGGACGAATGTGCCCTGAGGGGTGTAGCTCGCTGGCGTGTAAGTAATTTCGTATTTGTCCAGTCGGGTCAGAAAATTCGGGTTCGCCACGTTTGCGATGGTCGGAGCGGTGAAATTGGGCGAGTATTGGTTGCCGGCGCTGAGGCTGGTCAGCGGGGAGCCGAGAGAAACGAAAACCCGGCCTGATTCGTATTCGGTGACATCCACGCCGCTGGAAAGACTTTGAAGGCTATAGCTGACCCCCTCCAGGACTTGCGTCCTCGTCCCGACGATTGTTGCGGCGAATTGGCCTGGAAGGGCGCCGGTGAAGGTGATGTACGCCGGCACGGTCGAAGCGTCCGGCCGGTCATTGTCGAAATTGAGAACGAGATCAGCCACGGCGGGCGTCACGACCAACATGCCGCTTAACGGAATGAGCACGCCCGCAAGCATGCGGCGAAAGTAGACGGTCTTCATCCCTGAGCTTTCCGACGTTTCCACGACGACGTTTTCGCCAACGTTCAGAACTAGAATGAACATCGAAGCTCGACCGAGGCTGACTAGCCCCCGAACCGATTCTACCGTTTCGGTGGGAGCCATAGCGGCGAGATCCGGCGAAGCCCCGGTAAGGGCGAGCGGATGATCTGCGGGGTAGCGGGTCCTGCGAGGTTCGGCCGGACTGCCTCATAGGCAGTAAGGTTGAACCCCTGAAAAGGCGTTCATTGTCGATCCGGCCCCGTTGTCCGAGAGTGCAAGAATGTCCGCTAATTGCGCAAAGGGGACCTCGGCGAAGTTAGTCTGTCGGGCTGATTTGGGTCGAGTCCGCTCCTCCAGCAGCCGATCCCGGCCGAGTACCAAGTGTCAGATTTGAACCACTAGGCGTCTTCGGGCGATCCATGAGTCACGCCCGCTCCCCACTCGGGCTAACCTCGTGTAATGCGAGCGTCAGTTCGGCAGGATGGCAGACCGGATGACGCCGAGGTTGACAACGATAGCGGTAAGCCGGAAGCAATGAAGGTCGCCGAGTTAGCAACTACTTCAGCTCGCACTTCGGTCAGCGGTGGGTGGGCATGATTGTTTAGCGCCGAAGGCACCGGTCGACGACCCCCGGACGATGGTAGCGCGCGCTGTCGAGGCCTGGCCTGACTTACGGGTTGTAAAGCTTGACTGCCGGCGCAATGGTGATGTATCAATTGCTTCAACGCTCGTTGAGGGAAGCGATACGGCGATGGCACACGGCAAGTTCGTCTCATACCTCCGGGTCTCGACCGACCGGCAAGGCCAGTCCGGGCTTGGCCTCGAAGCGCAGCGCATAGCGGTTGCGGACTTCCTCAATGGGGGCAAATGGCAATTGGTCGCCGAGTTCGTTGAAACCGAGTCGGGCGCTAAGGCTGACCGGCCGAAGCTCGCCGATGCGCTTGCGTTGGCACGTGCTCACGGGGCGCGGCGTGTCATTGCCAAGTTGGATCGTCTGTCGCGTGACGCTCACTTCCTGCTCGGCATGCGAAGGGCCGGCGTCGAGTTCGTTGCCGCCGATATGCCGGAAGCGAACGAGATGATTGTAGGGATCATGGCGGTTGTCGCTCAAGCCGAACGCAAGATGATTTCGACGAGGACCAAGGCCGCACTCGCCGCCGCGAAGGCGCGCGGTCAGAAGCTCGGAGGATTCCGCGGCTATGTCCCGACAGCGGCAGACGGAGCCAACGGTCGAAAGGCAAGATCAGCGAGGGCCGCGGGCCATGCAGCATCATTGGCGCCGATCATTGCGCGTCTCGATCCAGATGGCCGCCTGTCGCTTCGAGGGCTAGCAGCTGCCCTGACTGCCGAAGGCTTGCCGACACCTGCCGGTGGCGCTCTGTGGACTGCCGCGACCGTCGCGAGGATTAAGGCCCGCCGCTCCGCGTAGCGCCTCGAGCGGGCCTCGTTAGACAAATGGGCCTCGGAGGAGGCGACCCCAAAGGGCGTTGCAGCCAAGCGGGGCCGAACCATTCCAGCGGCAAGAGCGCGGGCACCATGGCTGATAGATCCGCGCAAGATTAGTGCCAAGGTTGCGCGGATGGAGGTGGATCGGAACCTAGATGCGCCGGAATTAGGACCCTCTAATTTGGAGGGTCATACCCCTCGACGGTCGCGGACGCGACGGCGGCGTTACGCATATCCGGCCATCTCAGCCGAGCATGACAGTGAACGATCTCGCGCGAGCGCGCTGTCTCTCACGGCATCCTGGAGACCTACGCCTGGATCATAGTCGCTGCACACTGCGTGATTCGGCCCCATCGAGGAATTTAGGTCAGAGTCTCTCCGGCTGCTCATCACCGTCTCCAGCGGCCTTGAGCGCAGCGAGGGCGGCGAGCAGCACCTTCTGCTCGTCGTCCGTCATCTGATCGAAGATGTTCACTGAAGCCTCGACGGGCTGCATGGGCTTGCCCCAGCCTCGATCGAGGATCGCAATTGCCGCTCCAACTCGAGCAGAGGGCGCGTGGTCGTTATTCATGACCGTTTTCAACGTTTTTATATCGTCCGCAGTGTTCTCTTTGGCGGCGGCTCTGACGTCTAAGATTGCCGATTTGGCTTCGAGCTTCGCCGCTTTTATTGCCGGATCGAGCTTTGGTCGACCTTTGGGGTTTGCTCTGTTCCCTGGCTTAAAGCTTGTTGAACGTCTACCGCCTCTCATGGGCTGAGCTCCGCTCGACCGTAGACCAAGAGCGCATACACGGCGCGATCGAGAGCCGGCCTGACTAGGCGCTCAGTCATGGTAGGCCTCCGGTCTCAGGGCTAGGGCGATCAAGCAAGCTTCGGCGCGATCGACGTCGCGCTTGCGGTCAAAGAGATCCGCGCGTGCCGGCCACGGGCGAGTGCGCGAGTGCGCGCCAAGTCCTTTTTATCCGTGCCGGGCAGGATCTCGGCCAGCCGTTTCCAGGCCGAGGGTGTCAAAAACACAATCGGCAGGCCAAAGCGCGCCCGCGCCGCCCTCGATGACACCGCGTGCGCGGCCGAGGGCGAAGGCGGCTGTCCTTGCATCGGTGGGGCGGGCTCTACTAACTCACAGAAGGCGGCGCGGGCATGAGTGCGCGCGAGAATCCCCGCGAGCAGTGGCGCGCTGATCGAGGTCCTACCGTTTGCTTCGGGCGTGGATGGCATGTCTTGCACTTCGAGGAGATCGCCGCTTTCGTCCAGCACAGCGATAGCGCCATGAGCGCCAGGGTCGATGCCGATGACGACATTCATGGAGTGGACCCCAACGGGCCGCGACCACGGCCGTATGACGGATGTGACGCCGTTGTGGGATATCCACGTATCGCGCGTGCGCGCGTAACGTGCTTAATCGCTGGCTGCGTCACATCCGTCATAGTGGGTCACAACGCATTGGGCGGCGGCTCGTGGGGGATGACGCGCAGGCCGCAGAGCCCTCTCGCCTTGGTTTTGTTCTTGATCGTGAACCCGCGCGTTTCGAGCACATGAGTGAGTTTCTTTTGCGTGCCGACAGGTTCACCCGCCGCGGCCGCCCAAGTGGTCCACGATCCGAACAGGTGAGCGGATGATGTCCACCCGCTCGGATCGCGCTCGCACTTCTCATCGATCCAAGCTGCAATTGCGTCCTCTGCCTCGAGGTAGGCGGACGTTGCGTCAATGACAGCCTCGGGCGGGTGCAATCCCTGCGTCTGCCACTGCAGACAGCCCTCGATCATCCATTTGAGGATGCCAGGCCATTCGGCCCTCAATTTCTCTGCAAGCGCAGCGTCGCGGTCTTTGGGTGGGATTGTCACGGCGAAGGGGATCAAGTGAAACCGGCGGCGGATGGCTTCGTCGACGCTTCGGAGGCTTGGGTTGTGGTTCCCGGCGATCACGAGCTTAAAGGCAGGGCGGTACTCGAAGAAGTCCTGACGCATGAAACGCGCCGTTATGGCGTCGCCACCGGTGAGTTGCTCAATCCGCGCCTCTGCCCAACGGCGGCCCTCTTCCGTCTCGGTTGCGGTGACCAGACGTGCGCCGCGGAGTCCTGCCAGGTCGGTCGGGTGGCGATCGGCGGTGCTCGCCGTGAAAGTCTCGATCGGCGCCGTCCGATGGTATTCGCCAAGTATTCCAGCGACGGTCGAAAGTAGAACGCTCTTGCCGTTCGCTCCGGTCCCGTAGCCGAAGAACAGGGCGTGCTCCCGCGTGAGCCCCGTCAAGGCATAGCCGAACACGCGGCGAAGGTAGGAGACGAGCTCAGGGTCATCACCGGCGATGCGCGTCAGGAAGGCAAGGAACAGCGGACAGTCGCCCTCCGGCGCAACCGCTGTGACCTTTGTCATATAGTCCGTGGCACGGTGCGAGCGTATGCGCCCAGTTCTGAGGTCGAGCGCGCCCGCTGGAGTGTTGAGCAACCAAGGGTCGGCGTCCCACTGGTCGACGGCCGCCGCGATGCGGCGGTCAGCGCGCGCCATGCTCTCGACTGCGGCTCGCGTCTTTGCGCTGGCGATGGCCGCCTTCGCAGTGTCTTTGCCCCTGCATTCGGCGGCAGCTTCGCGGCAGACGTCGCGGGCGAGGTCGAATGCATGGAGCGTGTCGTCTTGATGCCAGCAAGCACCATCCCAACGGAACCACCTCCCCCAGACGGCGACGAAGCGAAGATCGGCGGCGTGCAGGTCGGCGAACCGCAGCGCTAGGGCGTCGTCTGAGAACGTAAGCGGACGATCGACTGACTCCAGCGGGACATATTCCGCCGGTACTTCCCTGTGCTGAGGCAGCGCCCGGTTCATGGCGCTCTCCGCCGGGTTGCGACCAGGATTCTCGGAGCGCGGATCGTGAGAGCGGCCTGGATCTGGCGCCCGAACTCGGGGCTTTGGACGCCAAGCGGTTCGACCGCCCGAAGCAATGGAGACGCACGTTCCGGGTCGATGACGAAGACGCCCTCACGTCCGGCCATCAGCCATTCGAGCGGCGTGTCGTGCATGAGAAGCGGCTCGCAGAGTCGCCAGCCGTAGAGATTGTCCTGGCCGAGCATCGAAACTCGGCCAAGCAAGAGCGCCATGCGACCCGTTTCTGGTTCCCAGGCTGCGAGGTCGGTAAGCTGGCCGAGCTCATCCGGCGCGGCAAGGACGATCGCGGCGACGGCTTCGCTGGGGTCCCGAGCGTCTCGGGCGAACTCGAATCTATTGCCTGGTAGGAACATGACTGGGTCGCCAGGCGAGCACTCGAATAGCTTGAGTTCGAGTTCGCTGGGGCCGCGGGTGCCGAGCTGCCAGTGTGAGCGCGACCAAGCGAGAGCGTCTTGATCGGCTTCGTGATCTGTGTTGAGGATGCTGCACGCCGCCAAGCAAGCTGCATCCTGAGAGCGGGCTACCGCATCACTGCGGGAGCCCGCTCTCGCCGCTTCGTGAGCCATCGATCAAGCGGCCTCGCCCGGCGCAGGGCGACGACGGGCGTTCAGCCATCTTTCAAGATCCGATTCGAGGATTCCGACGCGCCGTTTAGATACTTGGACCTTGGCCGGCCCGGTGCCTTCTGCCAGCAATCGTTCTAGGGTGCGGCGAACGATGCCGGCGCGGAACGCGGCTGGGTCAAGACTGAGAACTTGCATAGGTCCGACTCCGTCGTAAAAAGTCGCAGACCTATAAGCGCCTCGGATGGGGAGGTCGCCACGCTGAACCGGTTCAGTGCGGAAATGAACCGGTTGGCTTCTTTAGGGAGCGCGGGAGCGCACCTTCATCAACAAGTTTCGAGAGATACCCGTTCAGTGCCCGATACCCGACCTTCTTAAAGACCTTTGATTCCCAATCCCGCTGGATTTTTTCGGTGACGTCAGCGAGCGTCAGCGACCGATTCTTGCTGTGCAGACGGGCTGCCGCGTCTTTCGCGAATTGGCGCCAAGGCTCGGCGCGGCGCTTTTGCCCGCTTTTTTTTCCGCCCTCTCGCCCGAGTTCAGTGCGCAATCCCGCTCGCAGATTGCGTACCTCTTCCGGGCTCGGGCCGGCGCTCTAGGCGCTCCTCCGAAGCGTCGTGACGCTCCCGGCCGCATTGCACCCCTCGACGATCGCGGCGACATGCGCACCCCAGGCGCTGAGCGCCGCCCGCTTCTCGTCCGCCCAAGTGTGCCTTTGATAGACGCCAACAATGCCGGCGCGACTGCCGCAATGTGGTTGAGGACGGCCTCGGTCACCTCGAGCCGAACACCGAGCCTTTGAAGGCCAGTCGCAACAGTTCGGCACAAGTCGTGCAGCGTCCAGCACGTCACTCCGGCGCGGTGGTTTAGGCGGTCCTTGGACTTGCTCCAGCTGGAAAAGACGCCCCGCTCACCAGGGAACACAAGGTCGGTTTCCCTGGCGCGGGTCTGCGCGCCAAGGATGGCCTCCATTTGCGGGGAAAGCGGGATGAGATGAGGCTTGCCGTTCTTCGATCGAGCGGCCGGGAGCGTCCAGGCGGACAGCCCAGCGTCAAGCTCGCCCCACGTCAGGCCGCTCACCTCCTCACGGCGCTGACCCGTCAGTAGCAACGATCGTACAATCGCATCGAAAGAGCCCATTCCTTTCGTCGCGTTCCAAATGGCGCGGATTTCATCGTCCGACAGCACGCGATCGCGACGGGCGGTAGCCGCTGCGGGTACGCGCTCAAATGGATTGGACGGAATCGTCCCGCGCTTGACTGCCCAGCTAAAGAGCGCGCGCGCTGCCATATCGAGCTATAGCCCCTGCCATCGGCGCCTTGCCGTCTTTTGCTAGGTCATCAAGAACCTGAACCACAGCCACGCGATCCAGAGCGGTCGTCGGCGCCTCAAGAAGCTTGCCAAACGACCGGCGCAACGCGCTCGGGGCGGCGCCTGCATAGTTGGGCCGCTTGCTGGAAAGATGAAGTCTTTCCCACTGGCTAATCAGGACGTCGAGCGTCAGAGCCTTGCGCTGAGCATCGAGCGCCGCTGACTTGCGTTCGCCAGCCGGGTCTTTGCCACCGGCGACCGCGCCGACAATTTGCCGCGCTGCGAGCCGCGCGTCGGCGAGGGAGATTGCCGAACATGACCCGAGCGGAATACGGCGTTTCGAGCCCGCAAAACTATATTGCGCAAGGTAACTCTTGCCGCCAGCCGTGCCGCGGACCGCAAGGCCGCGCGGCTCGTCATCAAACACCAGCATGTCCTTCCGGCGTGGCTGGCATTCCAGACACTCGATTCTGCGTTGCGTCAGCTTCACGCCTTGCGGACCTCTAGCGGACCCGCCAAGCGGACCCATCTTGTCTTGTCGTGTCGTGTCGTGTCGTGTCGCCTTACCGTGTTATTTGTGAGCCGAATATCCCGTCAAGCCATAGGCTTCTGTCGGGTCCGCTTGTCCACTGTCATTTCATGTCGGAAAAGGGCAGATTATTCGTAATTATGGGGTCGGGAGTTCGAATCTCTCTTGCGGCACCAGCTAACTAATTGATATATCAAATTTTTTCCTACACCCAAACTCTGAACGTGGTGACCACTAGGTGACCGCCGAACTGGTTTCCCGCGCGGTCAAGTCGGAACTCGTCGTCTACGGGCCTCCCAAAAGCCGACGAATAATTTCAGGCGCTCGACGCCTCTTCGCCGCATGCGCTCCGTCTGGGTCGATCGTTTCAAGCTTTACAATGTTGCGCGCGTTTGCAACCGTAGTTGCGGAAACGCTTGGAGAGGCGAATGACGCTTCTGAACTGCGACATGGGCGAGAGCTATGGGATCTGGCGCTTGGGTGACGACAGCCACATCATGCCAGCCATCCACATGGCCAATGTCGCTTGCGGGTTCCACGCATCCGATTTCAATCATATGCGCACGACAGTGCAACTGGCCAAGACCCACGACGTTCAGGTCGGAGCGCATCCGTCGCTGCCGGACCGACAGGGCTTCGGACGGCGCGAGATGAAGATCGGCCGTGAGGAACTGGCCAACTGCCTGATTTATCAGATCGGTGCGCTGAAAGGGTTTCTCGAAGCCGAGGGCATATCGCTCAATCACATCAAACCTCACGGGTCACTCTATGGCATGGCCGCGCGCGATCCGGAGATGGCGCACGCGGTCTGCGACGCGGCGGACGTGTTCAAGGCGCCTCTGCTCGGGATGATCGGCACCGAGCATGAAAGGGTGTACTCAGCTCGCGGGCATCGGTTCCTGGCCGAGTATTACGTCGATTTGGACTACGCCGACGACGGCAAGCTCATCATTACCCGCGAACATGAGGCTGTCGATCCCGGTGAGGCGTCGAATCGCGCCGTTCGGGCGTTGCGCGAGGGCGTGACGCGTTCCGTCGGCGGAAAGGACATAAAAGTTCGAGCGGACACGATCTGCGTGCACTCGGATACGCCGGGCGCTCATCTTGTCGCGCAGGCGGTGCACGATCGTTTGGTGAGCGAGGGCTTCATCGCGCCCCGCCCCAAGAAGCACTGACCTCCGGCTGGGCAAGTCACCATGGCAAGCAAGACATTCGAGGCGCCGATACCGGGCACCTTCTTCCGTAAACCGGCCCCCGATCAGCCGCTGTTCAAGGAAGAAGGCGACAACGTTGTGATTGGCGACACCGTGGGGCTCATCGAGGTGATGAAGACATTCACGCCGGTGGTTGCGGAGGCGGCGGGTCGCCTGTTGGCGTTCCATGCGGGAGACGAGGCCCCGGTGATGGCCGGCCAGCCGCTCTACGATCTCGACGTCTGAGCGCGCGATGCCGATCAGGACGCTGTTCGTCGCCAATCGAGGGGAGATCGCCGTCCGCATCATACGCGCCGCGAAGGCGCTCGGCATGCGCACCGTCCAAGCTTCCAGCTCCGCTGACCGGGAGATGCTGGCCGCGCGGATGGCGGACGAAGTCGCGGAAGTCGGACCACCGCACGCCACAAAATCTTACCTGAACAAAGAAGCCGTTATCGCCGCCGCCGTCGCGAGCGGCTCGGACGCCGTCCATCCCGGCTATGGCTTCCTGTCGGAGAACGCGGACTTCGCCGCGATGGTGGAAAGCGCCGGGCTCGTATTCGTGGGACCACGACCCGAGACGATCCGGGCCATGGGCGACAAGTCCGTGGCGCGCGAGATGGCAAGGCGCGCCGATGTCCCCCCCGTGGCAGGCTCCAACGGGCGCATCGAGGGTGCGGGCGCGGCCCTCGAGGCGGCTGAAGCCATCGGCTATCCGCTGATGATCAAGGCGGCCGCCGGCGGCGGCGGCCGTGGAATCCGCATTGTCGCGTCCTCCGCGGAGCTCGAGGCCCAGATCCCGCAGGCGAGCGCTGAGGCGCTCGCCGCGTTTGGGGATGGGGGCCTTTATCTCGAGCGTTTCGTCCCGCGCGCCCGTCATATCGAGGTTCAGGTCCTCGGCGATGGAGAGGCGGCGATTCATCTCTACGAGCGCGAATGCTCGCTGCAGCGCCGCCGTCAAAAGGTCTGGGAGGAGGCGCCCGCGATCTGCCTTCCGCCTGCGCGGCGCGAAGCCTTGTGCGCCTCCGCCGTGCGGCTCGCGAAAAGCGTCGGCTACCGCGGCGCCGGCACGCTGGAATATCTCTACGATGAGACGACAGGCGACTTTTACTTCATCGAGATGAACACCCGCATCCAGGTCGAGCACCCGGTGACCGAGATGATCACCGGCGTCGACCTCGTCCAGTCCATGCTTCTTATCGCGGGCGGAGAATCGCTTCCCTATCGCCAAGCCGACATCGCCGTTCGCGGCCATGCGATCGAGGTTCGCATCAACGCTGAGGATCCCGCCAAAGGGTTCATGCCGGCGCCCGGCCGCGTCGTTCGCTTTCGCGCGCCCGAGGGCGAAGGCGTCCGTTTCGACACGATGGTGTATGAGGGCTATGTCGTGCCGCCCTTTTACGATAGCCTTCTCGGCAAGTTGATCGTTTGCGGCGACAGCCGGGAGGAGGCGCTCCGCCGCCTGCGAACCGCATTGCAGAGCCTCTCGATCGAAGGATTGGCGACGACGCGCGGGCTGCACCTTGCGCTTCTCAAGGACAAAGACGTTCGAAACGGCGCCGTCCATACGCGCTGGTTGGAGGATTGGCTGCCTTCGAACTTGCCGGCGATCAGCCGGGCCGCCTGAGAGGGCGAAGGAAGGACGGGGATGGAGACCAGATATTCGTTCGGGGGCGACGATCACATCTTCGTCGAGGTCGACGAGGAAATGTCCCTCGACGCCT
Organism: Roseiarcus sp.; assembly: GCA_036521435.1. Classification (GTDB taxonomy): domain Bacteria; phylum Pseudomonadota; class Alphaproteobacteria; order Rhizobiales; family Beijerinckiaceae; genus Roseiarcus. Next base: position 27,053 of record DATDHT010000010.1, on the reverse strand, counting down.
TCTTCAAATCCCTGTCGATGACCAACGCGGTGCGCGAGAGCCGGATCAGGGGCGTCACGGAAATCTGCCCGGCCAACGCCTCCTACCAAATCCGCTTCGACCCGGATCTCATCAGCCACAACGACATGCTCGCGGAACTCAAGCGCCTCGAATCGGCGGCGGCAAAGAGCGATCATACGCTGTCGACGCGGATTCTCGAGGTTCCGGTCTACTACAACGATCCATGGACGCACGAAACACTCATGCGCTTTCGCGAGCGGCACCAGTACCCGACCGGGACCGACCTCGAATACGCCGCCCGCATCAATGGCTACGGCGGTGTCCCCGACTTCATCAAGGCGCATTCCGGCTCGCCCTGGTTCGTCTCGATGGTCGGCTTCGTCGCCGGGCTGCCGTTCATGTATCAAATGGTCGAGCGGGAGAAACAGATTGAAGTCCCGAAATACCTGCGGCCGAGAACCGACACGCCAAAGCTCACCGTAGGCCACGGCGGCTGTTTCGGGTGCATCTATTCCGTTCGCGGGGCCGGCGGATATCAGCTGTTTGGCGTCACGCCAATGCCGATCTACGACCCCAAACAAGAGGTGTCGTACCTCAGCGACTTCATGATCCTGTTCAAGCCGGGCGACATCGTGAAGTTCAAGCCGGTGGATCGCGACGGCTATGACGCGGCGATCGAACGCGTGAACGCGGGACGGTTCGAGCCAACGATGCGGCCCGTGTCGTTTTCGCTCGATGAGTTTCACGCAAGCCCGGCGGCGACGAACAAGAAAATCTTGGGGGCTCTTCATGGCGCTTGAGATCCTGAAGCCTGGCCTCTCCACCACCGTTCAGGATCTCGGACGGCCAGGCTACTACCATCTCGGCATCCCGGAATCGGGCGGCATGGACAAATCTTCCCTCGCTGCGGCGAACCTGTTGGTCGGCAACCCCGAAGGCGCGGCGGCGCTCGAGGCGGTGTTTCAAGGACCGGAGATCCGTTTCGACCGCGACGCGGTCGTGGCTGTGTGCGGCGCGCACATGGCCCCCAAAGTCGACGGCGTCGAGCAGCCTAACTGGACCTCATTCACCGTGAAGTCGGGCCACACGCTCTCGTTCGGCTTCCTCAAATCGGGCGCGCGCGCCTATATCGCGGTCGCGGGCGGCGTCGACGTGCCCCTCGTGCTGGGCTCACGGTCCACGTATCCGCTCGGTGCGCTCGGCGGCTTCGAGGGCCGCGCCCTGAAACCCGGCGATCGTGTGAAAGTCGGAACCCAATCGCGGGATGCAAAGCCCGGCCGGAGCGTGCCCGCCAAACTGCGCCTCGAGGTCGGCGGAACGACCGAGTTGCGTGTGCTGCCTGGTCTTTACTGGCATCGGCTGACGGAAGAAGCGGGCAAGACCTTTTTCGAGGACGTTTGGAAAGTTGCGCCCGAGGCCGATCGAATCGGATATCGTTTCCGCGGCGGTCGAGTCCTCTCCTTCGCACCAAGGAAACAGCCATTCGGAGCGGGTTCGGACCCTTCCAACATCGTCGACAGTTGCTACCCATACGGATCGATCCAGGTTCCGGGAGGCACGGAACCCATCGTCCTTCACCGCGACGCGGTGTCGGGCGGCGGGTATTTCATGCTTGGAACCGTCATCTCGGCCGACATGGACCTCATCGGCCAGTTGCAACCGCACCAGCCGACGCGCTTCGTCAAGGTCGATATGGAAACCGCATTGAAAGCGCGGGCGAAGCAGAAAGCCATGGCGGGTCAGGTGAAGGAGAGCCTTTCCTGAACGCCGACGCGCCGAGTGTGACAAGGGCGCCTAAGAGTCGGGCGACGCCCTAGTGAGGAGGAGACGACATGAAAGCCCTTGCATTCGTGGTTCTCGCAGGTGTCGCGGCTCTCGCGGCAGCCGCGCCTGTATCAGCGGCCGAGTGGTTCCCGTACAAGGCCGAGGAGGTTACTCCGCCTTTCGATCCGAACGGCAAAGTTTCGCCGGTCGAGTACACGCCGCTTGAGAAGGCGTCGAAGCCGTGGAAGATTTGCGTGTCGTTCCCGCATATGAAGGACGCCTACTGGCTTGGCGTCGACTACGGTGTGGTCGAGGAGGCGAAGCGCCTCGGCGTCTCGATGAACCTTATCGAGGCGGGCGGCTACACGGAGCTCAACAAACAGATTTCTCAGATCGAGGACTGCGTCGCCAACGGCGCGCAGGCGGTGGTCATCGGCGCCATCTCGGCCGACGGCCTCAATAATCTCGTCAAGGAGCTGCACGCGAAGAATATTCCAGTCATCGACGTGATCAACGGCATCAATTCGCCCGACATCTCGGCGAAGTCGCTCGTCTCGTTCTACACGATGGGCCATACCACCGGCGAATATCTCGCCGAGAAGCATCCGGCTGGATCGCCGCCGGTAAAGGTCGGCTGGTTCCCCGGTCCGGCCGGCGCCGGCTGGGTCGAGGCCGCCAACAAGGGCTTCATGGACGCCGTGAAGGGAACCGCCGTCGAAGTGCTTCCGGCCAAATACGGCGACACCGGCAAGGAAGTGCAGCTCCAGCTCGTCGAGGACGTACTGCAAGCCAACCCGGACATGAAATATATCGCGGGAACTGCGGTCACCGCCGAGGCCTCGATCGGGTTGCTGCGCGAGCGGGGCCTGATCGACAAGATTGGCCTTCTCGCTTTCTACATGACGCCTGGAGTCTACGACGGGATCGAACGCGGCTTCATCACCGCGGCGCCCGCGGACTCCATGGTCATCCAAGGCCGCATTGCTATCGACCAGGCGACGCGTCTCCTTGAAGGCAAGGACGTCGTCAAGCACGTGGGGCCGAAGATCTTCGTCGTCGACAAGTCGAATCTGAAGACCGTGCCGCACGACAACATTCTGCCTCCGAGCGACTTCAAGGCCGTATTTAAGGTCAACTGAGTACGCTCATGCCTGATCGACGCCGGCCCTTTGGGCTGGCGTCCCTTCATTTCGCCGGTCATGGCCGATCTTCAAAAACCGATTGTCGAAGCGCGCGGCGTCACCAAGCGTTATCCGGGCGTCGTTGCGCTCGACCATGTGGACTTCGCGCTCGAAGCGGGCGAGGTTCATGTGCTGTTCGGCGAGAACGGCGCGGGCAAATCCACTCTGATTTCGATCCTCGCCGGCGCCTCGACTCCAACCAGCGGTTCGGTCGAAATCGCGGGCCACCCGGTGACGGTTTTCACGGTGCGGAACGCCCGCAAGCTCGGCGTCTCGGCCGTATTCCAGGAATTTTCCCTCGTCCCCACTCAAACCGTCCTCGAGAATCTCGTACTCGGCGAAGAGCCGGCGTCTGCCGGCTTCCTGCGGAGGGCCGAGGGACGCCGGAGAGCGGAAGCGCTCTTCGCCACGCTCGAACGCGGCATCGATCTCGATAGGTCCGTCTCGCAACTGTCGCGCGGCGAGCAGCAACTCGTGGAGATCGCAAAGGCGATGCGCGGCGACTTGCGTGTCCTCATCCTGGACGAGCCGACCGCATCGCTGAGCGATCGCGAGACAGAAGTTCTGTTTGGACTCATCTCGCGCCTCAAGGCCAGGGGGGTGGGGATCATCTACATCTCCCACCGCATCCACGAGTTCGAGCGGATCGCGGACCGCATCACCGTGCTTCGCGACGGACATAAACTCGGCACGGTCCCTTCCGCTGGCTTGTCGGAGGAGAAGCTCCTCGCCATGATGACCGGCCGAGTCTTGGGCGCTATCTATCCTTCCATCGGCCGTCCCGGCGGCCCGGAGGTCCTTAAGGTCGAAGGGCTGCGCGCCTCTGGCGTCGCAGGCGCAAGTTTCGCGATCCGGGCCGGCGAAGTGACGGGATTCGCCGGGCTTATCGGCTCGGGCAAATCGCGGGTCTGGCGCGCGGTAATGGGCCTCAGCCGGACGCTCGGCGGCAGGCTTATCCTCAACGGCAAGGACATGACCGGCGCTAGGACGGCTGCAATCATCGCGGCCGGCGTGCACTATCTCCCCCCTGACAGAAAAACCGAAGGACTGGTTCTGGTCGCGAGCGCATTCGATAATATCGCGCTCGGCATGCTTGGGACCGACAGCGGGCGCGGCAGGCGAGCGGTCGAGGCGATCGCCGGGATCGCCAAGACCGTGGGGTTCGATCGCCACATGCTTCGGCGTTTTGTTTCTCAGCTCTCGGGCGGCAATCAGCAGAAGGTGCTGTTCGGCAAGGGGTTCGGCCGCGACTATGCGATCTATGTGTTCGACGAGCCGACCGTCGGCGTCGACATGGGTACGAGAGCGCAGCTCTATCGCGTCATCAAGTCGCTTGCGGAAAGCAGCAAAGCGGTCGTCGTGATCTCCTCAGATCTTCAGGAGGCAATGACCCTATCGCATCGATTGCTGGTTTTTTCAGCGGGCGAGATCAGCGCTGAGTTCGAAGGCGATGAGATCAACGAGGCCGCGGTGCTTCCGCATTTCTTCGAACGCAGGAAGCCGGCCGCATGAGCGCCGGAACGACAACCTCCGTCCGCCTGCCCCTTCGCATCGCCCAGGCGGCGAAGCTATTGTTCATGCGCGTGGGCGTGCTGCCGCTCTTCCTCGTCGCCGCCCTCGCGATCTTCACCCTCGCCTCCTCGCAATTCCTCACGGCGCAGAACATCGTGAATGTGGCGCGGCAGTCGGTCTACCTGGTGCTCGTGTCGCTCGGTCAGATGATTGTGCTGCTGACCGGCGGGTTCGACCTTGCGGTCGGAACGACGATCGCTCTCACTTCGGTCATCTCGGCGATGATCATGATCTCGGTCATGGCGGTGGTCCCAGATTCCGTCGGGCTGACCATCGCAGCGGGTTGCCTCGGCGCCATGGTGGTTGCGCTTCTCATCGGCCTCATCAATGGAGCGGGGGTCGCGGTCTTCGGCGTTTCCCCTTTCATCATGACGCTCGGCGTCCAGTCCGTAGGCGCGGGGGTCGCACTCTTTCTCACGGGCGGCGTGCCCGTGACCGGATTTCCGCATGCGTTCGGAGACACGTTCGGCTTCGGCCGCGTGTTCAGCGTGCCGGTTCCGGTCGCCATCGCAATCGTCGCCATTATCGCCGTCGCGGTATTCCTTTACGGGACCCGCTTCGGCCGGCATCTCTATGCTGTCGGCGGTAATGTAAAGGCTGCGAAGCTTTCCGGCATCAACACCACGGCGACTTTGCTGATTGCTTATGGCGCGAGCGCCCTCCTCGCGTCGGTTGTCGGATTGCTGCTGACGGCTCGTGTCGAGTCCGGGGAGGCGAATCTCGGTGGAACCATTGCGCTCCAGTCGATCGCCGCCTGCGTCATCGGCGGGGTGTCGCTGCACGGCGGCATTGGCCGGGTCGAGAGCGTCGTGCTTGGCGCGTTCTTCATCGTGCTTATTCAGAACGGTATGGATCTGATGCAGATCGGATCGTACATGCAGATGGTTCTGCTTGGTGTGCTCCTCATACTGGCGGTGATCGTCGATCAGATCCGCTACCGCCTTTTGATTGGGACGAATTGACCGGTCCTCTGCCTGGGGGAAACGGCGTGAGCAGTGGCCTAACTCCTAACAAGCTACGCCCGTTTTTCCGGTCGACGAGCGTGGACGTATAGGATCTTGACCACCGTTTGATGCCGTTCTTCAAAAGGTGCGCAAGATGTGTGGCGTTCACGTCGCTCGTCAAGCGGCATCTCCAACGCGCGTTTCAGCCCGGCGGCGACCGCATCGGTCTCAAGCGGATTGACGATCAGCGCCTCATCGGGTTCCGCTGCGCGGCGCCTGCAAACTGTGAAAGCATTAGGACGCCCGGATCGTCCGGATCCTGCGCTGCGAGAAACTCCTTAGCCCCCAGATTCATGCCATCACGCAATGGGATCGTCATCGCAACGTCGGCGGCGCGATAAATTCCAGTGAGCACAGTCGGCGAATAGGACCGATTGACCTAGCGGATCGGAGTCCACGCTGCGTCTCCGAATCGCCCGTTGACCTTACCGATCAGGCCGGCCACCGCGGACTCGATCTCCGCGTATTGCTTGATGTCGGACCACCCTTCGGCATGAGCTGTAACAGCGTCGCTTTGCCGTGCCAGTCCGGGATTCATCTCCAGGAATCGCTCGAACGTCTTGATCCGTTCCGGGATGCCTTTCGAACCGTCTAGCCGATTGACGCTGAGCACGAGTCGGCTTCCGCCGAAACTCTCGCGCACGAGAGCAAACATCGCCGAGCGCCCCGCGTTGCGCGCAAGGCTTCGTTTCGATGCTTACCGGAAAGGCGCCAAGTTGGACCTGTCTGCCATCGATCTCGTAGGCGCCGCGTGTTTGCGTCGCTCCCTGCCTCACGGATAATCGCGAAATTGTCGCGATCGCTTTTGGTCTGGAATCCAACAAGATCGCAATAGGTCAGTCCGCCGAGGATCTCCTGTGGTGCGGCAAGGTTTGCAAGATATTGGGCGGCGCAGACGGAGGGCCTTGAAGGAATCTTTCTTCCCCGCTCGCTTCAGCGAGGCGGCGGCTTTGCAGGTAGGCGTAGGCGATCATCGTCATGGGCGCAGGGCGGTGCAGGCCATGCCAGGAGCGGCTTTCGAAGTGGTCGAAGCCGAGTTCCTCCTTGAGTTGTTGATGCGCCTGTTCGTAAACCCATCGCGCTTTGATTGCCGCGGCGAGCGTCTTGAGACTGGCGTCGGGAGGCAGGTTGGAAAGATAGTATTTGCGCTCGCCCGAGGCGCGACGCTCGCCAACGAGCCAGGCCTCCTCGCCTGGCATGTGCTACGTGCCCTTCTCATGGATGCGTTGTGGCGGACCATCGGCGATCCGCACGCGCACAGCGGCGAAGGAGGCCTCAAGCATTATGTCAGACACAGCCTTGCCGACTGCTGACGGTGGTTTGCGGCCCGCTCCCGCAAGCTGACCGCCGCCCGCCGGGAAGCCAATTGATCGGCAGCTCTACTCCGACGCTGAGACCACGTTTGGGCCCTCTCCCGTCCGCATAGTTGGTAGGTCGCAAGTAGGGGACGACGACGAAGTTGGGAAGTGCCGCTCCCCGAGTGGCGCGAACATTAAGCGGTAAGGATTTTCCCCGTCCGGAACGATCGTCCCGAATTGGGCGTTACAGCACGGGAAGTGTCAGTTCAGGCTGAGTTGTGGCGCAGCTATTCCATCCTTATGCAGATACGGCCTTGCGCGTTGCGCTGCTGGGAGTCGCATTCACGCCAGCATTTCTTGTGGCGGGCGGCTACGCACTCACCCGATCGCCCTACGTGACCGGCCAGAACCTCGTCTCCCCGCAGCCGGTTCCGTTCAGCCATCAGCATCATGTCGGCTTCGACGGGCTCGATTGCCGGTACTGCCATTTCGGCGCGGAGAATTCGCGCTGGGCGGGCGTTCCGCCGACCGAGGTCTGCATGACCTGCCATTCGCAGCTTTTCGCTCACGCGGAGGTGCTGGGGCCGGTTCGCGAAAGCCTCGCCACGAACCGGCCCATCGCATGGACGCGCGTCCATGCTTTGCCCGACTACGTTTATTTCGATCACTCGATCCATGTCGCCAAGGGCGTCGGCTGCACCACCTGCCACGGCGAGATCGAACGAATGCCCCTTACCCGGCAGGCGACGCCGATGACGATGGGCTGGTGCCTCGACTGCCACCGCAATCCCGCGCCTTATCTTCGTGAGCCCGACCAGGTCTTCGTGACCGCATGGACTCCGCCGCCCGACCAGAAGCAGGAGGGGCTAAGGCTGATGCGCCACTATCAGATCGACATGATGCATCTCATGGACTGTTCAGTGTGCCACCGGTGATCGGTCGCCCGCCGATCCGCCCCGACGAGCTCTCGCGCCGGCATGCCCTGCAACTGCTCGCGGGCGGCGCCGCCTCGCTCGCGGCCGGATGCTCGCAGCCAGATTCGAACAGCGTCGCTCGGGGCGCCAGGACAGAATTGCCCTATGTCCATATGCCAGAAAGCCTGCTTCCCGGCGTACCGCAGCATTATGCGACCGCGCTTCCGCTCGCTGGATATGGACGCGGCGTCGTGGTGACGGCTTTCGAGGGACGGCCGATCAAGGTCGAGGGCAATCCGCGCCACCCGGCAAGCCTGGGCGCGACCGACGTCTTCGCGCAGGCCGAGACGCTGTCGCTTTACGATCCGGACCGATCGCAGGCGATCCGCGTCGAGGGCGAAATCAGCGACTGGACCGCTTTCGAGAGCGCTTTCCGCACCCACCTCTCAGAACATGGAACGGATAAAGGCGGCGGCCTCCGGCTGCTCACTGGACGCGTCACTTCGCCAACCCTGCTCGACCAGATCGGCAATCTCCAGAAAGCGCTGCCCGACCTGCGCTGGCACGTATACGAGCCAACGGATGGCGCGGAAGGCGAAGCGGCGCGTGCGGTCTATGGGACCGCACTGCGGCTTCGGCCACGCCTTGGCGACGCCGATACGTTGATTGCCTTCGACGCCGATCCGCTCGGACCCGGCCCTGACCAGGTCGCCAATGCCCGTGCGCTGGCGGATCGTCGCCGGCGCGATCGCGCCTCCGCCAGGCTCTATTCGGCCGAAAGCGCCCTGACCCTGACTGGCGCTTTCGCCGACCGACGCATAACTGCACACCCGGACGCGATCGAGGCGATGATCGCCGCGCTTGCCGCAGAACTCGGCGCTTCGATCGCCCGGCCGCAGCTTTCCTCCGGCGCCGGCGAATTCCTGGCCGCCGCCGCCAAGGACCTGAAGGCGCGCCCGGATCGTGCCCTTGTTCTCGTCGGCCCGTCGCTGTCGCCGGCCTCACAAGCGCTTGGCCTATGGATCAACGATCGACTTGATGCGCCGGTCGACGCCTTCGCGCCGGATAATCTCGCGCCGCAAGCCGGAACGATCGCGTCGCTCGCCGACGCTCTTCGCAACGGGGACGTCCGGACGCTCATTACGCTCGACTGCAATCCCGTCGCGACGGTTCCGGGCGATCTCGGCTTCGCTGACCTCATGCCGCGCGCGCCCTTCCGCGTTCATTCCGGCCTCTATTTCGACGAGACCGCCGCCGCCTCGACCTGGCACGCGCCGACGCCCCACCCGCTCGAATCGTGGAGCGACATCGCCTCGCCTGACGGCGCGGTCAGCCTCGTGCAACCGTTGATCCGCCCATTGTGGCCTTCGTGGAGCGTACACGCGATCCTCGCATCGATGTCCGGAGAGCCGGACCAAAGCGATTACGAACGCCTCCGCACAGCATGGCGCGGGCGATGGGGCACGGACGGCTTCGAGGCGCGCTGGCCGAAGGCGCTGATCGACGGCGTCGTCGATCAGGATAAGGCGCCCGAGCCGGTGAGCACGCCAAGGGCGACGCTTCCGAACTGGACCGCGCCCGCTCAAGCCCTCGGATTCGTGGTCGTCTACGCGCCGGATCCTTCCGTTTTCGATGGGCGCTTCGCCAACAATGCCTGGCTGCAGGAATGCCCACAGCCGTTCTCGAAGGCGGTCTGGGGCAATGCGATCGAGATGGCCGCCTCGGACGCGGGCCGCCTCGACATTCGCGAGGGCGACGAGGTCGAGATCGTCGCGCAGGGGCGGCGGCTCAGCGGGCCCGTCCGGCTCGCGAACGGCCTTGCCCCTGGCGTTCTGCGGATTACGCTCGGCTATGGGCGCACGCGCGCTGGACGGATCGGCAACGGCCTCGGAATAAACGCTGCAATCCTGCGCTCCAGCGCCTCGCCGTGGATCACGCGTGGCGCCGCGCTCCGGCGCGTCAGCGGTGACGGGCGCCTGTCGCCCGCGGTCGCGGGCCTCTACGCGCTTCCGGGCGAAGCTCGTAAGCTTGCGCCGGAGCTCGCGCCCGGCGCCGCGCTGCCGCCGCCCGCGCCAAAGCCCTCGTTCAACACACCAATGCCTACTCCGCCGGGCGACCCTTACGCCTGGGCAATGAGCATCGACACCGACGCCTGTATCGGCTGCAACGCCTGCGTCGTCGCGTGCCAATCCGAGAACAACGTGCCCTCTGTCGGTCCCGACCAGATCCGCATGGGCCGCAACATGCACTGGCTGAGGATCGACGTCTACGATCACGGCGACGGGCAGGCGCCGCGGCCGGTCTTCCAGCCCGTGCCCTGCATGCATTGCGAGACGGCACCCTGCGAGCCGGTTTGTCCGGTCGAGGCCTCGGTGCATGATCACGAGGGACTCAACGTGCAGGTCTACAATCGTTGCGTCGGCACGCGCTTCTGCGAGTCGAACTGCCCCTATAAGGTTCGCCGCTTCAACTTCTTCGGCTACGCGGACGGACAGGAGTACGGCGATCTCGGCGATCCTCTAGTCAAGGCCGCGAACAATCCCAATGTCAGCGTTCGCGCGCGCGGGGTCATGGAAAAATGCACCTATTGCGTCCAAAGGATCAGCGCGGCGCGGCGCCTCGCGGAACGCGAGACCCGGCTAATTGCGGAGGGCGAGGTCGTCACCGCCTGTCAGGGCGCCTGTCCGACGCAGGCGATCCGCTTCGGCAATCTGGCCGACCCGAAATCGGCCGTCTCGGTGCTTCGCCACGACCCGCGCCACTACACGCTGCTCGAGGAATTGCATACGCGGCCGCGCACGACCTATCTCGCGCGGGTGCGAAATGCCCGCCCTGAAGGATCGAAGGCGTGAGCAGCGCCTCGGCCTTCGCCCCCGGCTCGGCGCGCGCCGAAGGTCCGGCCCTCTTAGGACCGCTCGATGACCGCGCGGTGACCGACCTCGTCTGCGCGCCGCTTCTGCGGCCGGCGGGCCTGCGCTGGTGGGTCGCTTTTCTCGTCTGCACGGTGGGGCTGCTCGCGACGCTTGCGGGCATCTACGAGCTGTTCTCCGCTGGCGTCGGCATCTGGGGCATCAACACCAGCGCCGTGTGGGGCTATGCCATCGCGAACTATGTCTGGTGGATCGGCATCGGCAATGCCGGCACCCTGATCTCGTCGCTGCTCGTCCTCACGCGGCAGGACTGGCGCGCCTCGATCAGCCGCTTCGCCGAAGCCATGACGCTTTTTGCCGTATCGATCGCCGGGCTGTTCCCGATCTTCCATCTCGGACGGCCGCTGTATTTCTACTGGCTCGCGCCCTATCCGGCCAGCATGCAGCTCTGGCCGCAATGGCGCAGCGCGCTTGTCTGGGATTTCTGGGCAATCACCAGCTATCTCATCTTCTCAATCATCTTCTGGTATGTCGGCGTCCTGCCGGACTTTGCGACGGTGCGTGACCGCTCGTCGGGCGCATGGCGAAAGGTCTACGGCCTGCTTGCGCTCGGCTGGCGCGGCTCGGCGCGGCACTGGCGCCATTATCGCCGACTTCAGATCACCCTCGCCGCGCTCGCGACACCGCTCGTCTGCTCCGTTCACTCCATCGTCGGCCTCGATTTCGCCGCGAGCCTCATGCCCGGCTGGCGGGAGCCGCTTTTCCCCCCTTACTTCGTCGTCGGCGCCATGTATTCCGGCTTCGCCGTCGTCGTGATGCTCAGCATCGTCATCTCGCGCGGACTGGGCCTTCAGCAACTCATCACCGCGCGCCATTTCGAGGCGATGGCCAAGATCATGCTGATGTCCTCGGTCGTCATGGGACTTTCCTACGCGAGTGAATGGTTTGCGGCCTGGTACGGCGGCAATCGCGCCGATCGCGCGCTGCTGGTCTACGAATTCACCGGCGCCTACTGGAAGCTCTATATCGCGATGCTCGCGTGCAACATCGTCGCGCCGCAGCTTCTTTGGTTTCCGGCGTTGCGCGCGAGTCTGACCGTCCTTGTCGGCGTTTCGATCGGGATTCTGGTCGGCATGTGGCTCGAACGGATTCTCATCATCTGGAACACGCTGTCCTACAGCTTCCTTCCCTCGATGGACCGCGTCTTTTTTCCGACCGTCTGGGACTGGCTCTTCCTGTTCGGGCCGATGTTCATCTTCGCCTGGATGTTCCTGCTGTTCTGCCGCGTCGCGCCAGTTGTGCCGATGCACGACGTGCGGGAACTCCTGCATCGGGAGGGCGCCCGATGAGGGAGGCGAAAGAGCCCGCCTTCGTTGCGGAGTTCCGAAGCCCGTCGGATCTAATCGCCGCTATCCGCCACGCGCTCGACCAGGGATTTCGGCCGCTCGACGCTCTCTCGCCTTTTCCGGTCGAAGGGCTGGACGATGCGCTGCGGCTGTCAAAATCACCGATCCGCTGGCCAATGCTGATCCTCGCGGTCTCTGTCGCCGCGCTGGCTTACGCGCTGCAATACTGGACCGCGGTCTATGCCTATCCGATCCACTCGGGCGGACGGCCGCTGAACAGCTGGCCGATTTTTCCGCTCGTGCCGTTCGAGGTCGGCATTTTAGCGGCCGGCGTCGCGGGCTTTGCGGCCCTGCTCACGCTTTGCGGGCTGCCGCGCGTCAATCATCCGCTGTTCGATTGGGACGCCATCGAGCGGGCGACCGATGACCGCTACTTCCTGCTGGTCGGCGCGCCTGCGGAGGCCTCGGAATGCCTGCGGCTTCGCATTGTCCTCGCGGGCGCGCGGGCGATCCGGGTGCGGGAGTTTTCGCTTTGAGGGCCCCCGTGCTCCTTCTCGTTGCAACGGCTGTGGGCGGCTGCTCCGATCAGTCGATGACCCGCCAACCTCATTACGGGCCGAACAGTCCCGCATCGATCTTCGCTAGCGGCTCCTCGGCGCAGACGCCCCCTGAGGGGGCTGTGTCGCAGGAAAGCCTGGCTTACATGAAAGCTGCCGCCGATCCTCCGCCAGTCGACATGGCCTTGCTCAGGCGCGGCAAGGAGCGTTTCGAGATTTTCTGTGCGCCGTGCCACGGCTTCGAGGGCGACGGCGACGGCGCCATCGTAAGGCGCGGGTTCCCGCGCCCGCCCTCCTATTACGAACCGGTGCTGATGGCCGCGCCCGGCAAACAAGTCTTTGACACGATCACCGATGGCTTCGGAATCATGTATTCCTATGCCTCGCGCGTTCCCCCGCATGACCGCTGGGCGATCGTCGCCTATATCCGTGCGCTCCAGCAAAGCCGCTCGATGCGGCACGCGGACCCGCCGGATATCGACAAGGCCAACCCGCGCGACGGAGCGGCCCCATGAGCTCGCCACGGTCGCCAGAAAGCCTTCCCGCGGCAAACGCGCTCCTGCTCGTGGCGGCGGCGGCGGCGATCCTGCTCGCGGCAAGCGTCGCACTTTCCCCGCGCGCCGGCGCTCTAGGCGGGCTCGCCGCATTCGTGTTCTGGAGCTCGGCGCCGCTCGGAGCGGTGTTGCTTGCCCTGATCCACGAAACAACAGGCGGACGCTGGGGCGCGGCTTCGACGCCGATCTTGCGGCTCGGCTGTGCCGGCGCGCTTTTTCTGCCGATCTTCTTCGTAGTCCTCCTGCCTGGGGTCCGCCTCATTTATCCGTGGGCCCGTGGCGACGTCCCGGAGCCGGATGTGGGGCGCGTCCTTCTCAACGCGCCGGCCTTCGCGGCGTGCGGGCTCGTCGCTCTCGTCGTGTGGGCGATCATCGGCCTCCTGCTTGCCGGTGACCGAGTGAACCTTCTCGGCGCTGCGTTGGCGCTCGTCTTTCACGGGGTGGCGGTCAGCGTAATCGCCGTCGTCTGGATGCTCTCGCTCGATCCGGGCTTCACCAATTCGGCCTTTGGCGCGCAATTGGCCGTTCAGGAGATCATGCTCGCGCTGGCGCTGATCGCGGCGCTCACGCCGGAAAGGGCGATCGCGCTGGCGAAAGGCGATATAGGAGCGCTTCTGTTCGCGACGTCGCTCGGCGCCTTCTACCTTGCTTTGATGACCTTCGTCGTCAAATGGTACGGGGACCAGCCCGAGGACGCGGGCTGGTATCTTGCGCGGGCGCACGGCCTGCCGTTCGCGCTTCTTGTCGGCGCACTAGTGTTCGGCGCGGTCATCCCGATCATCGGCTGCGCATGGGAGCGCGTGCGGCTCAACGCGCGGCCGCTGAGAGCCGTAGGGCTTTCCGCCATTTTCGGCGTTTTCCTGCAAGACCTCTGGCTCGCGGGCGCGGACTCGCTCTGGGTCATCGCCTCGGCGCTGTTCGGGATCGCGGGGATGGCGAGCCTTTCGCTCTGGTTCGGCAGCCGTCTCGAGCAGCGCTTGGGCGTCACGCGCGCCGCGGAAGCGGGAACGGCCCGATGACAGGAGAGAACGCCAGGGCTTCCGGACAGCCGAACGACAGGGCGAGCCTTCTCCCAAGGGGCTTCGTCTTTACGCTACTCGCGGCGGCGGCACTTGTCCTGCTCTACCAGCCGCGCTCCCGCAATCCAGCGCTCGCGACGGCGCGGGGCGTCACCATACCGAGTGTGCGGATCCCGCCCGACCGCCGCGTCGATCGCGAAAACGAGCCACAGACCCACGCCCTAGCCGCGGCGCGAGAAAAGCCGGACGTGCGGGCGGGCGTTCTGGCGGCCGTTCTCGCCGGGTTCTTCGCCTTCGTGCTGATTGCGGCGACGGGGCTGTTTGTCTTTTACCGCTCGCGCGCCCGCGACGCGACCTTGGTCGAGGTGCAGGCGTTTCCGGTCCCGCGTCTCCAGACCCTGTCCGACGGCCTGACCGATCCCGAGATCGCGCGCCAGAAATCCGCCCTCGACGAGGCGCGTTGGGTCGATCGCGCCAAGGGCGTGTTTCAAGTCCCGATCGGCGAGGCGATGCAGGCCGTCGCGGCGCGCGGGGCCAACGCCTACGATCCCGTCCCGCAGGCCCAGAAGAGAGGGCCGGCGCAATGACTCCGCTTCGCGTCCTGATGCTTGCCGCCGCGCTCGCCGGCTTCGCCGGGCCGGCGTCCGCCTCGCTGACGCCTGACCAGCTGGCGAGCGTCGGCGTTCGGCCTCCGCCCGACGCTGCTCTCCCGCTCGACGCGCCGCTCACCGACATTGACGGACATGGGACAACGCTCGCCGCCGCCATCGCAGGGCGCCCCGCAATCGTGATTTTCGCCGACTACGATTGCCAGCAGCTCTGCTCGCCGATCGTCGCGCTGGCCGGATCGGCGCTGAACGACAGCGGTCTCAGGCCGGGCGCGGACTATCGTCTGACGATCATCGGATTCAATCCGGACGCGACAACTGCGGACGCCAGGCGCATGGTCGACGGGCAGATCGGCCTGGATACGCCCGTCGGGCGCGTGACGAGCGCCCTGATCGCGAGCCCTTCCGTCGCGAAGCTCTTGACGGCGGCGGTCGGCTATCACTTCGTGCATGATGCCGACAACCATCGCTACGCCCATCCCACCGCGCTCCTTATCACGACGCCGGACGGGCGCCTCTCGCGCGTCCTCTCCGGCCTCTCGATCGACGGAGACGACGTGAGGACAGCGCTCAAGGGCGCGGCGCATGGCGGGGTTGTCGCCATCGTCGATCAGATCCGCTCGCTCTGCTACGGCCTCGGCGGCTCGGTCGGCCGCTATGCCAATCCGGTGCGCCTGATGCTCGCGGCGGCGGGCGCGCTCACGCTGCTCGCGGTCGCCGGCGGCATCGGGTTTCTCGTGCGAGCCGGCGGGGAGGGGCGCGTTTGAGCGCCTTTCCGATCTTTCCCAGAGAGGCTTCGAGCTTCGCGCCAAAGACCGACGCGCTCTATTTCACGCTCGTCGTGTTATCGGGCTCGATCGCGCTTCTCGTCTTCGCGCTTATTATAGTCTTCGCCGTCCGCTATCGTCGCGGCTCCTCTGCGCCGCGCGGCGCGCTGCCGTCACTCATCAAGAACGAATTCGAGATCGGCTGGACGAGCGCCACGTTGTTCGTCTTCCTTATGCTGTTCTGGTGGGCGGGCTCCAACCAGATTGGCCAGCTTCTTCCGCCGGCCCGAGCGATGGAGATCCACGTCGTCGCGAAGCAATGGATGTGGAAGATCCAGCACGCCAACGGCGCGCGCGAGATCAACATGCTGCACGCTCCGATTGACGAGCCGATCAGGCTCGACATGACCTCGCAGGATGTCATCCACTCGTTTTCGGTCCCTGACTTTCGCATCAAGCAGGACATCCTGCCTGGCCGTTATGTCGAATCCTGGTTTCGCGCAACCAAGACCGGGACCTTCCGGCTCTATTGCACACAGTTCTGCGGCACGGCCCATTCCGGAATGGTGGGCTCCGTCATCATCATGAGCAAGGCGGATTTTGCCTCCTGGCTCGCGGCGCAGCGTCCCGCGGGCGATCTCGCGGGACAGGGCCGTGCGCTCTTCACGAGCCTTGGCTGCGCTGGTTGCCACACGCCGGGCGGGCCCATCCACGCGCCCGATCTCGCTGGGCTCTACGGGCGCAAAGTGCCCCTTTCCGACGGTGCCTTCGCGCTGGTGGATGACGGCTATATCCGGGATCGGATCCTCAATCCGCGGAGCAATCCGCCAGCCGGCTACGATCCCATCATGCCCTCCTTCAAGGGCGAGGTGGACGACGGCGAGATCCTCGCTCTCACAGCCTACATTCGTTCGCTTGGGCCCAACAGCCGAGGAGCGCTTCAATGACCGACGCCGTCGCCCCGATCGATCACGCCGAGCTGCGCCGCGTGCGCATCGTAGCCGGAAGCTACCTCGATTCGGAGGGCGGGGGATTGAGCGAATGGCTGCTCGCCACCGACCACAAGCGGATCGCGCTTCTCTACGCGCTCATGATCACGGCGTTCTTCTTCATCGGCGGCGCCGCGGCGACGCTGATCCGGCTCGAGCTCATCTCACCGCACGGACACTTCCTGAGCGACGACGAATATAACCACGTGTTCACCCTGCACGGCATCATCATGGTCTGGTTCTTTCTCGTGCCGCTCATTCCCGCGACCTTCGGCAATTTTCTGCTGCCAATGATGATCGGCGCGCCAGACGTCGCCTTTCCGAAGCTCAATCTCGCAAGCTGGTATCTGACCCTGATCGGGGGAATCTGCGTACTTGCCGCAATGATGCTGGGCGGCGTCGATACCGGCTGGACCTTCTACCCGCCCTATTCGACGGCGTTCTCCAATAGCAATGTCGCCGTCGCCGTCGTCGGCGTCATCATCGCGGGTTTCGGCACGATCGCAACCGGCGTCAATTTCGTCGCGACGACGCACATGTTGCGCGCCCCCGGCATGACCTGGTTCCGCATGCCCCTCTTCGTTTGGACGATCTACGCGACGAGCCTCGTCATGATCCTCGCGACGCCAGTGCTCGCGATCACGCTGACGCTCGTCGCCGCGGACCGGCTCTTCGGCCTGCCGGTTTTCGACGGTTTCCGCGGCGGCGATCCGCTGCTCTTCCAGCATCTCTTCTGGTTTTATTCGCATCCCGCCGTCTACATCATGATCCTGCCCGCGATGGGCGTGGTGACGGAGGTCATCACCTGCTTCGCCCGGCGTCGGGTCTTCGGCTACGCCATGATGGTTTATGCAGTGCTTTCGATCGCCATTATCGGCTTCGTGGTCTGGGGCCATCACATGTTCGTGTCGGGCCAGTCGGTTTTCGCCAGCCTGGTCTTTTCATTCCTCTCGTTCATCGTCGCCGTGCCGTCCGCCATCAAAGTCTTCAACTGGACGGCGACGCTCTATCGCGGGCAGATCACTTTCGAAGCTCCGATGCTGTATGCGCTGGGTTTCGTCGGCCTGTTCACGATCGGCGGCCTGACCGGGCTCTTCCTCGCCTCGGTGCCAATCGACATTCAGGTAACCGGCACTTATTTCGTCGTCGCGCATTTCCACTACGTGATGGTGGGCGGTGCGGTGTCAGCCTATTTCGCGGGCCTGCATTTCTGGTGGCCGAAGATTACCGGCCGGCAGTATCCCGAGTCGTGGGCGCGTTTTGCGGCTGCGCTAATGTTCTTCGGCTTCAACTTCACCTTCTTTCCGCAGTTCATCCTTGGCTATCTCGGCATGCCCCGGCGCTACCACGTCTATCCGCCCGAGTTCCAGCCATTGAACGTCATGTCGTCCGCCGGCGCGGTCGTCCTCGCCGCAGCCTATCTCATGCCGCTCGGCTATCTCACGTGGGCCTGCTTCTACGGGAAGCCGTCGCCGGCCAATCCGTGGAACGCGAAAGGGCTTGAATGGCAGACGAGTTCTCCCCCGCCGAAGCGCAACTTCCTGCGCACGCCGATCGTAACCGAAGGCCCCTATGAATATCACGACCTCGATATAGCGCCGGAGCCACAAGCGAGACCGGTGGACGCGGCGCGCGCCCATGACTGAGACGGCCCTCGCCTCCCGCGCCCCCGACCCTCTGCGCGAGCCGTGGTCGGATCTTTCGCGCCAGCGCGAGGCGGCGACGCTCGGCATGTGGCTGTTCCTCATGAGCGAGATGCTGTTCTTCGGCGCGCTGTTCATGGCTTTCAGCTTTTCGCGGGCGCTTGATCCCGCAGCCTTCGCCGAGGCCGCGCGCCACGCCGAGATCGCCTATGGCGCGGCCAATACCGCCGTGCTCGTGACGAGCAGCCTGACCATCACAATCGCGGTGCGAGCCGCCAACGCCGATCGCCGCAGGCTCGCGGCGCGGCTTCTTGCTGCGACGGCGTTGTTGGGAGTCGCCTTTCTCGTCATCAAGGGCTTCGAATATCGTGACGATCTCCGCCATCATCTGTTTCCGGGGCACGATTTCGCACTCGGCGAGAATGCGACCCAGATCTTCTGGGCCTTCTATTGGGCCATGACAGGCATCCACGCGATCCACCTGACGGTCGGCATCGCCGTCGTCCTGCGGCTGTTCTGGCTGGTGCGGCGCAGCCGCATCAGCCTCGCTTCGCCCCAACTCGAGGTCACGTCACTCTACTGGCATCTCGTCGACGGGTTCTGGATCGTGCTGTTCCCGGTGCTCTACGTGGCGGTGCGAGCGTGAGGACGCACAATATCGCGTGGCTCGGCCCCACCCTTGCATGGATCGTCCTCCTCTGCTCCACCGCGGCCGTTGCGTGGCTCGGCCTCGAGGCGTCGGGTCGCCTGCGGTTTGGCGGCGCGCTGGCGATTGCAGCCTTGATGCTCGGAACGCTCGCCTTCGGGCTCGTCGGCGTCGGGCGCAATGCGGCGCTGCTGCGGCTCATCGCGGGTGCCGCGTTCCTCTTTCTGGCGCTCATGTTTTTCCTGAGCTTCGCAGATCTCATGACCCGCCTGCGTTGAGGCGCGCGCCCGGTGAAACTCTCCCAATCCAGGCCGATCGATGATTACGCGTCGATCGGCGATGGGAGCGCCGCGGCGCTCGGTCCCGTCTTGCAACGCGGGGCGGCTGATACGAATCCGCTTGCTTCGTCCGCGACGTCCGATAGGGCCGCGGCGGCGACGGGAAGCCGCGGCTATTCATACAGTATAGTTGCGTTAATTTACGTCCTCCGGAGCCTTGTCCTTAGACTCATTTGGAATGTCTCGGCGGAGGAGGTTGTTCCATCAAACGGGCCCTAAATGGGGCTTGGAAAAGTTGGATTTCCTTGGATTCTCTCGTCCGAATCGAGCCTTTTCAATGGGTTACGGCCGAATTCGGGCAACAAAAAATTGTAAGTCCCTTTGGCCGAAACGGACGACGACGCCCTGGCCCATACCGCTCCAGAAGAAAATCGCGACCGCCGACAATGTGCTGTCGTTTCTAGCCGGCGTATCGCCGTGTTTGGGGATCAACTTGCGGACAAATGACCGCCGTTGCTTCAGGCAGGAGTTGCCGAACGTTGCCCTGCAATACCGCGGAAAAACTCAAGATGCCCTCAACACGGATGACCTGCATTCCTGACCAGCGCGGTTAAGGTCGGGCTTTTCGCGCGAATCTGGGAGCGCTTCGGCCTCCCGGAATGATCATAAGTTTGCTCACGGGGCCTTCGTACCGCTGTATTTTCGCTTTTAAAGGCTAGCTTGCACCGCTGGTTTCGCGCAACAATTCCGTTGGGCAGGCGAAGCTGTCTATCTGGAAACGGCTGCACGGAGATCCGCGCGCGATGAGCACCTGTGATGTTATTTTGGCTGTTTGGAATGGCCAGAATTACCTTCCTGCGATGCTTGACTCTTTATTGAGTCAAACCACCCGCGATTTCAACGTGCTCGTGCGCGACGACGGTTCGACCGACGGCTCTATCGAAATTCTCGAGAGCTACAAGCCGAGGTTCGACGGCCGCCTCAACGTCATCACGGGCGCGCCGTCGGGGTCTGCGACAGCCAATTTCGCTATACTTATGCGAGAGACCAAGGCCGATTATGTGCTTTTTGCGGACCAGGACGATGTGTGGAAGCCGGTGAAGGTCGAACTAACGTTGCGGTCTTTGAAGGAAGCCGAAGCCAAATATGGGAAGTCGACGCCGATTTACTTTGCGACCGACATTGCAGTCGTCAATAAAGATCTTGAGGTGATTAGCCCCAGTTACTGGAAATGGAAGCGTCTTAAACGAAGCATGATGGGCAAATTAAGCCAAAGTCTTATCTGCGTGCCGATCCAAGGCATGGCGTCGGGGATAAATCGGGCGCTTCTGGACCTGGCGAATCCGGTTGCAGAGAAGGCGATCAGCCACGACTGGTGGACGCAGCTCATTGCAGCGGCGATGGGCAAGGTCATTTGCGATCCCACGGTGACCGCGCTGTACCGCGTCCACGGCGGAAATGCCTCCATACCCAAACAGGTCGGCCTTGTTCCGTATTTAAAACTGGGTTTGGACTCCAGTTTCCTGCGTCGTGGGCTTGGAAGGCGGATTGATCAAGCCAATGCTCTTGCCGATGCTTTGACCGGAAGGATGCCTCCCGACAAGCTGAAAATCATTCGGAGGTTTACGAGATTGCAGTCCCAGGGATTTGTCCAGCGACGGTGGACGCTCGTCAGCGGCAACTATCTCTACCATGATCTGGTGCGCAGCGCCGCCACATTCGCATTGATGTGAGGATTTCGGTTCTTGGCCGCGATGATTACCATAATTTACGCTCTCAACGATCGGCGACTACCAAAGGAGTTTTTAGTCGTCGCGCTAGGCGTCCCGCGGTTCGGTCAGATGCGGAGGTGCAGGTTGAGCCGCGCGAGGAATTCCGAGAGATCGTCCGTCACAAAATCCGCGACTTCTGGCGCGTCCGTCACCGACTGATCACCAGCATCACGATGATCCAAGCGTCCGGCTTTGGCTGTCACCAAGGTCGTTGTCATGCCTTTTGCCTTGGGAACCGCGAGGTTCCTCGCCAGGTCCTCGAACATCGCGGCTGATGGCGGATCGACTCCGCATCGTTCGAAAAAGAGGTCGTAGGCGCCCTCGGCCGGCTTTGGAGTAAGCTCGGCGGCGACAATGTCGAAGGCTTCTTCAAAAAGGCCGTCGAGGCCGAGCTGCTTCGCCGTCAAGATCGCATGGTTTCGCGACCCGTTCGTAAAGATCAGCTTACGCCCGGGCAATCTCCCGATTTCATGGGCGAGAGCGGGATCCGGTTTGAGGCCTGAGCGGTCAATATCGTGAACAAAGTCAAGAAAGCGCTCGGTCAGATCGATGTGTTCCTCCATTAGCCCAGCTAAAGTCGTACCGTGACGGGAATAATAGTGCTTATGCAGGGCGCGAGCCGACTGCCCGTCGATGCCGAAAAGCTCGACTAGAAACAGCGTGATCCGTTCGTCGATTCTTGGCCAAATGCCGCTATCTGCAGGGTAAAGGGTGTTGTCGAGGTCGAAGACCCAGGTCGTGATGTGGGCAAACCGAGCGCGCAGCGTCTCGTCGGACGGTAGGCGGAACGCCGCCCGCGCAATCAGGGGCGCCATGGATATGCACTGGGTTTACGCGTCAAAATTAAGCTCCGTTGCTGAAAACTTGCCGAGATTAGCGGGGACAACTTGACCTTTCCATAACAATCGATTTGCGCGCGTTACGTTTGCGTCAGGGCGTGCTTGACCGCCTTCCGCATCATGCTCGAGAAGCCGGCTGCACCGATCGCATCAAGTTTGACCCAAAAACAGCCGGCCGGGGCGCCCCCCTCGAATTCCGCCGCGTAGACGATGAGCTTCAGCGCGAAGTGGGTGAAAACCTGTTCGACGTCTCCCGGCAGCCGCCGCCAACGCGCGTCGACCGGGGCGGCGCCGGCAAGCCCATCATCCGAGTTTTTGCTCGTCCATGGCGTCCCCGGCAGCTCAATGGTCGAAGCAAGAAGGCCGTGAGGCGGGCGGCGGCGCGCCAGGAAGGCACCGTCGGATCGGCGAGCGAAGAACACAACGCCTTGCCTGCGCGGCCTCGCTTTCGCCTCGGCGCGGCGCGGATAGGCCTCCTGGACACCAGCCCGGAACGCCGCGCAATCTTGGGCGAGCGGGCAGGAGCCGCAAGCAGGATTGCGTGGCCGGCAGAGGGTCGCGCCAATGTCCATGAGCGCCTGGGCGAAATCGCCCGCTCTGCGCCTTGGCGCCAGCGCTCGGGCCGCCGCTGCGAGCTCAGCTTGCGCGCGAGCGATCGGTTTTTCCAGGGCCATGAGTCGCGCCAGAATGCGAGCGATATTGCCGTCAACCGGCGCGGTCTGGCGGCCGAAGGCGATCGCTGCAATTGCCGCCGCGGTATAGACGCCGATGCCCGGCAGGGAGCGCAAATCGGCTTCCTCGCTGGGAAACTTCCCTTCGCGTCGGGCGATTTCCTTGGCGCAGGCATGGAGATTCCGCGCTCGCGAATAATAGCCGAGCCCCGCGAATGCGCTGATGACGTCTTCGGCCGAGGCCGCGGCCAGATCCTCGACCCTAGGCCATTTGGCGATGAAGGCCTGATAAAAAGGCGTCGCCGCCTGAGCGGTTGTCTGCTGCAACAGCACCTCGGACAGCCAGACGCGGTAGGGATCGGGCGTTACACCGGGCGCCGCGCGCCAGGCGAGCGTGCGGCGCGAGTGGCCCCACCAGGCAAGCGTACGCGCGACAATCGCCTTTCGCTTTGCCTCGGACGCCAGCGCGCTTACATTGGCGCTCATGCCATCGACCTCATGCCCAGCGTCCTCACTTTCCGTGCCGAAGCGATGATGAAGCGCTCGCGGGGCGGCGCCAAGTCGCTGGCTGAATTCACTCCCGGGTTGATCGCCGAGGCGCTGGCGGCGCGTGGCTTGGGCGAAACAAGCCTGATCGCCGATTGGGCAGCCATTGTCGGTGAGACACTTGCGCGCCACGCCCGGCCGATCGAGCTGCAATGGCCTCCTCGCGCCGCCAAGCGCGATCCGGACGCGCCGGTCGCTGGCGCGACCCTGGTGCTGAGGGTGGAGAGCGCCTTCGCGCTCGAGGCGCAGCACAGCGCCTCGGTGATCGTGGCTCGGGCGAACGCGCATCTTGGCTGGCGATGCGTCGACAAGATCGCCTTCCGGCAAGGCCCACTCCCTCCGCTCAAGGCGAGGCGCCGGCCCGCGGCAGCCCCCTCTGACGCGGCCAAAGACGCTGCGCGCGCCGCCGCCTCGCCGATCGTCGATGACGGCTTGCGCGACGCCGTGACGCAGCTTGGCGCGCGAGCGATCGACAGGTCGGCCCGACTGCGTCGGGCGGCGGGCGCTCCAACACCAAAAGGAGGCTAGGGGCTTGATCTCTTGCCATCTTCTTGCAGGCCGCACGATTGCGCGCATGAACGGGGCCGGCAACGCAATCCTCGTGCTCGACTTGCGGGGCTCGAGCGGCCGCCCGACGGCAGAAGACGCGCGGGCGATCCATCGCGCGCCGGGCCTCAGCTACGATCAGATGATGGTCCTGGCTGATCCAAAGACAGCAGGAACGGCGGCCGACGTGCTCATCTATAACAACGATGGCACGCTCGCTGGGGCGTGCGGCAACGGCACGCGTTGCGTGGCGGATCGGTTTTGCCGTGAACTCGCGGTCAGCGTCGTCAAAATCGAGACCGAGGCCGGGGTCATCGCGTGCGAGCGTCTCGGACCTTGGTCCTATCGGGTGGACATGGGCGCGCCGCGCCTCGCGTGGGACGCCATTCCGCTTCAACAGGCTGTGCCCGACACGCGACGGGTGAGCCTGCGACCAAACGGCGAAGGTTCGGTGGAACTGGGCCCCGCTTCCGTGGTCAACATGGGCAACCCGCATGCGGTGTTTTTCGTACCCGACCTGAACCGCATCGACGCGGCGGACCTCGGTCCGAGGATCGAGGTCGATCCCATGTTCCCGCAGAAGGCCAATGTCACCTTCGCGCAGGTTCTTGCCCGCGACGATGTGAGAGCAAGGGTGTGGGAGCGCGGCGTAGGCTTGACCCTCGCCTGCGGCTCGGCCGCATGCGCGACCTTGGTCGCGGCGGTTCGGCTTGGGCTCATGGAGCGCAAAGGAACCGTGCGCCTGCCGGGTGGCGATCTCATCATCGAATGGCGCGGCTCGGACGACCATGTGCTGATGACCGGCCCTGTCGAGTACGAAGGCGCGTTCATTCTCGACGAGGCCTTGTTCGAAGCCGCGGCGCCGTGACCGCGGGCGAACCCTCACCCCCAACCCCTCTCCCCTCAGCCCGTCGAGAGACGGGCGTCCTTCCGGACGCCCTGTGGGGAGAGGGGAGCATGACGGCGCGGACGACCCCTTCCCCCTCAGGGGGAAGGTGGCCCGAAGGGCCGGTTGAGGGCCCGCTTGGCGACTCCCGTCATGAGCACGCCTCGGGCCGCATCGACGCCGTCGATTGCGCGCGCGGCTTGGCGCTTATCGGCATGGGCGTCTACCATCTGAGCTGGGACTTCGCCGATTTTCGGCTTGCCTCGCCCATGCTGCCGTTCACGCCGCAGATGCGGCTCTTGTCGCACATTGTGGGGAGCGCGTTCCTCGTTCTGGTCGGCGTGTCGCTGGCGCTTGCCCATCGCAACGGGCTTAACGTCAGGGCCTTCTGGCGCAGGCTCGCAATTGTCGCCGGCGCCGCGGCGCTGGTGACGGCCGGCAGCTTCGTCTTCGCGCCCAGCGAACCCATCACCTTTGGCATTCTTCACTGCATCGCCGTCGCGAGCCTCCTCGCCGGACCGTTCGTGACCGCGCCAGCCTGGGCCAGCCTCGTAATTGGCCTCGCGGCAATCGCGGCGCCGTTCTTCATCCGCTCGACGTTTTTCGATCCGCCCTGGCTCCTATGGATTGGCCTCGGCGAGGCGCTGCCGAATACGCTCGATTGGCGCCCGCTTTTGCCATGGGCGGGCGTTGTCTTTCTTGGCCTCGGCGCCGCGCGGTTGCCCGGCGTCCTGACGTGGCTAAAGGGACCGGATCGCTGGCGAGCCAAATCGGCGCCGGCGCGCTGGATAGGTTTCGCTGGCCGGCACAGCCTGCCGATCTATCTCCTTCATCAGCCGATCCTGATCGGTCTGCTCGCGGCGCTGACCGCCTGGGGCCCTCTCGCGCCCAAGGCGGACAGGAGCGCCTTCCTCGCCTCCTGCCAGCACGCCTGCGTCGCCCAAGGGCGCCCGGACGCTGAATGCGAGACCGGTTGCCGCTGCGTCGCCGATGCGGTCGACCAGACAGGCGACGCCGACCGGCTGGCGACGGTCACGCCGGAGCTCCGGGCCGAGCTCAAGCGGCTCGCCGACGCCTGCATGGGGCGGTGAGTTCTGGACGCGTTTTAGTGCGCTTTGTCCTCTTGCCCAGGCGCGGTTCGACACCATCGGCATGCCGCCGCTGATCAACGGGGGCTTAGCTTCGGCGTCCTGACCGCGGACACCGCCTTCGACAGCAACGCCATCATCGCCGATCTCAACAAACGCGGCGCCATCAGCGTCGATGGGTCGAAAGACCATCTCGACGCTCATCGCCTGGCCGACGGCGCGACCCGTCGCTTCGCCAACGACAAGTGCGGGCGTAAGGCGTTCATCAAATGGTTCGCGGAGGGGCCGGCAAATCGTGTCGTCTTCGAGCCGACCGGCCCCTATCATCGCGCCTTCGAACGCGCGCTAGGCGCGAGCTTTCAGGAGGTTGTCCATTCGGTCTGAGCGGTGAACGCTGATGTCGCCAAACCTCAGTGATTCGCTGAGAACCCAATGGACACGCATAAGAATGCCTCCCTTACGCCCCGAGGTCGAGGGGCGATGGCGCGCAGCGTGATGGAGGGCGGCTCGTCGAAAGCGGCTGCGGCGCGTGCGTTCCACACCACGCCGAAGACCGTCGCCAAATGGGCTGCGCGGTTCCGCGCCGAGGGCGTGGCCGGCTTGCAGGACCGCTCGTCCCGGCCCCGCTCATCGCCAAGCCAAGCTGCGCCGGCCCTATGCGCCAGGGTCGAAGCTTTGCGCAGGCAGCGCCACACCGGCGAGCAGATCACCGCGGAAGCCGGGATTTCGTCGGCCACCGTCAGCCGCATTCTCAGACGGCTGGGCCTCAATCGGCTTTCCGCTCTCGAACCGGCCGAGCCGGTCCGCCGCTACGAACGCGCCGCCCCTGGCGAGATCATCCACATCGACATCAAAAAGCTCGGGCCAAGTTCAATCGCATCGGCCACCGCGTCACCCATGACCGCACAGGCCAGAGCAAGACCCGCGGGATCGGCTGGGAGTATGTGCATCTGGCGATCGACGACCATTCGCGGCTCGCCTATTCGGAAATCCTTCCGGACGAAAAGCGAGGCTCCTGCTTGCGGTTCCTCTTCAACGCCCTGCGCTTCTTTCGCAGCCTCGGCGTCAAGGTCGAGCGCGTCATGACCGACAACGGCTCAAGCTTCCGCTCCCACCGCTACGCCAAGGCCCTGCGCCGGCTCAGGATCAAGCATCTGCGCACCAAACCCTACACGCCCAAAACCAACGGAAAGGCTGAGCGCTTCGTCCAGACCAGCTGGCGCGAATGGGCCTACGCACGCGCCTACGACACATCCAACAACGCGCCGCCGAGCTGCCCTTCTGGCTCCATCGCTACAACTGGCATCGCCCACATGGCAGTATCGGCTCAAAGCCGCCAATCAGCAGGATCCGCATAACCGATGACAACCTCCTGAGGCTCCACAGGCGCGGTCGGCGTTCCCTTCGCCAAGGTCAATCCCGCTCATGCCCGCCGCTTCGCCGAGGCAATCGGCAATCTGGCCAAGACTGACCGCCTGCAACACTGACCGCCTGCAAGATTGGCCGCCTCTAAGACTGACCGCCTGCAAGGCTGGCCGCCTGGACGCGGCGATGCTGGAGCGCATGGACGCGGGGCTCGAGCTTAAGACGCGGCCGCCTCGGAGCGAAGCCCTGCTCGAACTCAAGGAGCTTCACCTCGCTCGCGAGGCCTCGGTGAGCGACCCCACCGCCGTCAAGAACCGCGGCAAGGCCTTG
>DATDHT010000009.1:0-5552 GCA_036521435.1 Roseiarcus sp. | reverse complement strand
CGGCGGCACGTCTCTTCTGGGCGGCAACGGCGGGGCGATCGGCTCCGTGTTCGGCGCGCTGATCCTGCGCGTCATCTCTTACTTCTTCCGCATTTTCGACATCGCGCCGCTGCTTCAGCCGCTGTTCGAGGGGATTATTCTTCTCGCCGCGGTCAGCATCGGAGCGCTGCGCGTGCTGCGGGTGAAGAACACGCTGGAGCTCTTTCGGTGACTGCGTTCGCTGCCATCCTCAAGCCGTCGCGCGACGACCGGCCAATCCTGATCGCGGCGCTGTTCATCGTCGCCATCCTCATCGCCGGAACCGCCTACACCTGGCAGCGGTTCGGCAGCGCGCCGCTGCTCTCGCCGAACTATCTTTTGCAGCAGCTGCAGATCGGCGCCTTCCTTGGGATCGTCGCCGCCGGGCAGATGGTTGTCATTCTGATCGCCCAGATCGACCTTTCCATCCCTTGGACGCTGACCGCGGCCGCAATGATGGCGACCGCGGTCGGCGGCGCCTGGGCGATTCCAATCGGTCTCGCGGTCGGCCTCATCGTCGGCCTCGTCAACGGGCTTGGCGTCGCCTATCTCCGCGTTCCCTCGATGATCTTCACCCTTGGCGTCAACGCGGTCATGCGCGGGCTGATGGTGGCCCATACCGGAGGCTTCGCTCCCGACACCGCCGCCACCGATCTCATGCGGACGCTGGCCTCCGGACACGTTCTTGGGATACCCGCCGCGCTCTTCGTCTGGCTCGCGGTTTCCGCGATCATCGCGGTCATCCTGCAGCGCACATTGCTCGGCCGCGCGATCTACGCGCTCGGCAACAAGGAATCGGCCGCCTACCTCGCCGGCGTCAACACCAAGGGCGTCACCGTGACCTGCTTCGCCCTGTGCGGCCTGACCGCCGCTCTCGCCGGCGTCCTTCTCGCCGGCTATTCGCGGAAGGCCTATCAGGGCATGGGCGACGCCTATCTCCTGCCCGGCATCGCAGCCGTGGTCATCGGCGGGACCAACATCCTCGGCGGGCGTGGACGCTATCTGGGAACACTGGTCGGCGTGATCCTGATCGTCCTGCTCAACAGCGTGCTCTCGATCATGGAGATGCCGGAGGCCGGCCGCCAGGTGATCTATGGCGGCGTGATCATCCTGATGCTGCTCGTCTACGGACGCTCGGAGCGGGTGACGAGCTGACCGCTCCGCCACAGACTCGAGCCGTCCGTTCGGGATCGTCCGTTCGGGATCATCGCCGCCATGCTACGCTTCCCGTGATCCGGGCGGGCCTGCCCACCCGGGTCGCGTTCCAAGGGAGGCAAGCATGGCCACAGTCAAGCTCTGGACCGATGAGGAGGCGGAAGCGCACCCGAAGGTCAAACCGGTTTTCGACGATATAAGGGCGACCCGGAAGTCAGACCTCGTCAACAATTTCTGGCGCGGTCTGGCCAACAAGCCCGAGATTCTCGAACGCACCTGGAACGCGGTCAAAGCGGTCATGGGCGCGCCCGGACCGCTCGATCCCCTGACTCGGGAACTGATCTACATCGCCGTTTCGATAACGAACAACTGCTCCTATTGCATCCATTCCCATACCGCGGCGGCGCGCGCCAAGGGCATGACCGACGCGCAATATTCGGATTTTCTGGCGGTGGTCGGAATGGCCTCGCAGACCAACGCGCTGGTGACCGGCCTGCAACTGCCCGTCGACGCGGCTTTCCTCGTCGAGAGCTGAGCGCGCCGTAGCTTCGGGCGACAGCGGCGGCGCGCGAGTTGAATCTGAGGCGCGGCCAACAAAAACCCGCCCGGAATCGCTCCCGCGCGGGCTTTCAGTTTAAGCTGCTGTTGGCGGCCGCTACTTGGCCTTCTCACCCTTGTCGCGGGCCTTCAGCGCCGCGCCAAGAATATCGCCGAGCGAAGCGCCCGAGTCGGCCGAGCCGTATTGCGCGATCGCCTCCTTCTCCTCAGCGACCTCGAGCGCCTTGATGGAGACCGCGACCTTGCGCGCCCGACGGTCGAACTGGGTGATGCGCGCGTCGACCTTCTCGCCAACCGAGAAGCGCTCGGGACGCTGATCGCCGCGGTCGCGGGCCAGCTCGCTGCGTTTGATGAAGGCGGTGAGATCCGTGCCCGCAATCTTCACCTCGAGGCCGCCGTCCTTGACCTCGACGACCTCGCAGGTCACGACCGAACCCTTGCGCAGTTCGCCCTCGCCCTCCTCGCCGGCCTTATTGGCCGCGAACGGGTCAGTGGCCAATTGCTTGATCCCGATGGCGATGCGCTCCTTCTCGACATCGACGTCAAGCACCTTGGCTGTCACCTTGTCGCCTTTCTTGTAGTCCTCGATCGCCTGCTCGCCAGGCCTGCTCCAGTCGAGGTCGGAGAGATGGACCATGCCATCGACGTCCGCATCGAGCCCGACGAACAGCCCGAACTCGGTCTTGTTCTTGACCTCGCCCTCGACGACCGAGCCGATCGGATGCCGCTCCGCGAAAGCCGCCCATGGGTTCTGCAGCGTCTGCTTCAGGCCAAGCGAGATGCGGCGCTTGGAGGCGTCGACCTCGAGCACCTGAACCTCGACCTCCTGGCTGGTCGAGACGATCTTGCCTGGGTGGACGTTCTTCTTGGTCCAGGACATTTCGGAGACGTGGATGAGGCCCTCGATGCCGGGCTCAAGTTCAACGAACGCGCCGTAATCAGCGATGTTGGTGACGCGGCCCTTGAGCTTCTGACCAACGCTGTAACGCGTCTCGATGTTCGACCACGGATCTTCCTGCAATTGCTTCATACCGAGCGAAATGCGGTGGGTCTCATGGTTGATCTTGATAATGCGCACCTTGACCTGCTGGCCGATGGTCAGGACCTCGCTCGGATGGTTGACGCGCCGCCAGGCGATGTCGGTCACATGCAGGAGCCCGTCGATGCCGCCAAGATCGACGAACGCGCCGTAGTCGGTGAGGTTTTTCACCGTGCCCTCGATGATCTGGCCCTCGGCGAGGTTGGCGACGATCTCGTGGCGCTGCTCGGCCCGGCTCTCCTCGAGCACGGTGCGGCGAGAGACAACGATATTGCCACGCCGCCGATCCATCTTGAGTATCTGGAATGGCTGGGGCACGTTCATCAGCGGGCCAACGTCGCGCACCGGGCGAATGTCGACCTGACTGCGCGGCAGGAAGGCGACCGCCCCATCGAGGTCGACGGTGAAGCCGCCCTTGACCTGGTTGAAGATGACCCCTTCGACCTTCTCATTCTTCTCGAACGCCTGCTCGAGCTTGACCCAACTCTCCTCGCGCCTGGCCTTATCGCGCGAGATGACCGCTTCGCCGAGCGCGTTCTCGATCCGCTCGAGATAGACTTCGACTTCGTCGCCGAGACCAGGCGCCGGGTCGCGTCCATGATTGGTGAATTCCTTGAGCGCCACGCGCCCTTCAGTCTTGAGGCCGACGTCGATAACGGCCATGTCCTTTTCGATCGCGACGATCTTGCCCTTGACGACCGTTCCTTCGAACGCCTCGTCGTCGCCATAGGTCTCGTTCAACAGTGCGGTGAAATCCTCGCGCGTCGGCGCCAGGGATTGAATGGAAGCCATTGGTTCTCCTAATTGCGCCCTTTTTATCGGGCAACGCCGGCTTTGGGTTCGCGTTGACGTTCAGGCGTCTGCCGACCGGAAAGGTCTGCGCGTAATCGGCGCGCGACCCTTGTCACCGCTTTTGGCGGCTGAGCCGGCGCATCAGGCCGGCGGCGGAAGCCCAGGGTTTGATCGCCACGTGGTGAGCCCACGCGGCGAGCGCCAGCCGCTAGCAGGAAAGTCCGGCCGATTCAATGGCGAAAACGCTTGGCTGAAACGGTTGGAGTGAGAGCGCTTGGCGAGGTCTTCGTCGCGAGCGCAAGCCGAGCCGTCTCCGATGGCGGGCGATCGGTCAGGCGAAGCGCCGTCATCTCGAAAGCCGTTGGATAGTCGCCGCTTGCCGCGTTAGGTGACCGACTCCAGTTCGCGAATATCTTCGTTCCTGAGAGCAAATAAGCCTTCGTTCACTTGGCGCAGGCCGTTTAAGAATATCGAGATGTCGAGTTCGTGATCGTCGTCCTGATCTTCCAGAGGTTTGAATCGACCGTTGAAAAAGGCGTATTCTATGCCGTCGATCAAATAAGGAATAATACCTTCCAGCCTGAAGGCCAGTCTCTCTTCGCTTTTCTGCGGGAATTTGAAATTAAACCCAATAATCTTTCTTATTTTGTACATTTTACCTTCTTTGAGATATTCATCAACAAAACGGTTTCTAACGCCGTCAATCGGCTGCGCATTGACGCAAACAATCTTTTGACCAACAAACCAATCGCGCATATCATTCCCCACCACCGAGGCGGTTATACTTTAGGAGAGAATTCGTTCGCTTCCCGGTTTAAATATAAGCGCCGAAAATGAACGTAAGCTGTCGATTTCAATTTGCAAATTAACAAATGTTTTCAATCTCGTTAAGTTTGTGTAACGTGGCTATTTTTCGTTTTGCTTCCGCAAATTCAGTGAATGACCAACCTCGACAAGCATTTTGAGCGAAATCGCCGCCAGGATGGCATGGACCGGACGCGGCCGAGGCGGGAACCCGCGCGGGACCGGGGCCAGGTTCGGCTCTGTCGGCCAACGCGGTCGGAGAACCCGGCAATCTAGGAAGTTGTAAGTTTGGGTGAGAAATTGGTAGCCTGTTTAGCAGGATCTAATCCGATATCTTCCAGGCAGCCGCCGCCAGAGGTTAAGAAGTCCCGTAACCGGTCGGGCCAAGAAAAGGAATCGGCAAGTCGTGCACAGGATGGGCCGCTTCGCACGCCTTGGGGTTCTGTTGACGGCTTTGCTTGTGGCGACGGCTGAAGCCGGGCCGAGGGCAAGCCAAGTCAACTTTGGCTCTGAGGG
Source organism: Roseiarcus sp. (assembly GCA_036521435.1). GTDB lineage: Bacteria > Pseudomonadota > Alphaproteobacteria > Rhizobiales > Beijerinckiaceae > Roseiarcus. Next base: position 670 of record DATDHT010000009.1, on the reverse strand, counting down.
CGTTGGGCGAGAATTCCGCGATGCGGTCGAGATCGGAAATGACAGCGGAGGCTATGTCGCCGAATATGCGCTTCGACTATATGGAATGAGGGAGGCAAGACAGAGGGTCAGGTTCGTGGGCCTCTGCGATTCCGCGTGCACACTCTTCCTGGCCCTGCCGCCGGAGCAGACTTGTATTACTGAGAGGGCCTATTTCAGATTTCACGCTCCCTCGGCCCCTTCGGCGTCCGCCGCCGCTTCAGTTGCAGCCTATATGATGCGCAAGTATCCGCAATGGGTGCGCGCCTGGATTGCCGCTCAAGGCGGACTATCCGATCGGCTCGCGACGATGAGTTACGCGTATGCTCAGAATTTCATTCGAACCTGTAATTCCAGGCAGCGCTGAGTTATCCGCGAGAAGTCACGAACATAGCTAACTGAGCCCGGTTTCCACGGCAGATAAAAATGAGGGGATGCGCCAAGTGCATCCCCTCGCGCCTCAGTCACTGCGTCGACCGTTCGCTACGGCTTCACCTGCCGCCGCTGGAGCCGCCGCCGCTGGAGCCGCCGCCGTTGCCGCTGGACCCGCCGCCGTTGCCGCTGGACCCGCCGCCATGGCCGCTGGAGCCGCCGCCATGACCACTGGACCCGCCGCCGTTGCCGCTGGACCCGCCGCCGTTACCTCTGAACA
>DATDHT010000008.1:0-5656 GCA_036521435.1 Roseiarcus sp. | reverse complement strand
CTCGAGCGCGGCCTCGATGTTGGCGAGGCCCGCTTCGGTCACCAGATTGCGATGAGGCGATGCCGGTCGGTCAGGAAGCCCCGCCGTGTCGTTGTCAGTTTCCCTGACGAAGGCGCGGCTCATCGCTGTCGCGCCGAAATTCGCTTCAACTTGAGCGCGTCGATCCTCTTCGACGCCTCAGCCTTGCTGAGCTCGGGTTCAAAATTGTCCGGCTCGCCAACTTCCTCCGATAGCGTTTTCAAATAGGAAGCTTGTGCTCCAGTCATCGGGTCGCCCCCGGAGACCCAGTCGTCAGGTTCTTTCTCGGTATTGGAATTCGGCACGGGATCGATCTTTGGATTGATTTCGCCATCGGTTTGTCGCCGCTCTGCGCTTTTGCCTACCATCGCGTTGCTCCGCACCGAACCGTTCATGAATTGTTCGAGCGGTAAACGCTCTTCCGGGCCTAGAGTTCCGGCCGCCGCCGGGCCGCCGTCAGCCCACGCGATTCTATCACGCGTCACGTCGCGGACGGGCGTCGCCAACGCGGTGGTCGATGAGGGCGCCTGGATGCACGGATCGGCGCCGGCGCTGCAAGCGTTAAGCCAACAGAATGGCACGAATCGCCGCGCGAGACGTTGCTGCGGACAACACGCGTTTGATCCGGGGCGCTTCAAATGGCAAAGACGAGCAAGACGACAAGCAGGACGAAGGGCTTCGAGACCCCGTGGGCTCGTGAGGCTTGCCTCTCCGAAAGCGGCGCATGAGCCCGGGCGGCACAGCGTCGGCGTCCGCCGAGGTCATTTCCCTTTCCGACGAGCGCGCATCGATCCGCAGGAGACTCTTGCAGCGGTCGGCCCGAGAAGCTGGAGAAAAGGCGTTCGCACGCGCTGGCGATTATGATGAGGATGGCGCTTATCCGGCTGCGGATGTCGCTTCGCTACACGAGGCGGGCCTCCTCACCGCGGTCTTGCCGGTGAAGTGCGGAGGGGCAGGGCTGACGGGCTTATCCCTTAGCGACGTGCTGCGCTCGATTGGTTCGGGCAGCTTGCCGTTGGGCCGCTTGTTTGAGGGGCACGTCAACGCGCTCGAACTCGTGGTTCGCTATGGAAACGCCCAACGGATCGAGCTGGTTGCGGAAGAAGCGCGTGCAGGCAAGCTGTTCGGCGTCTGGAACACAGACGATGCGAACGGGCTTCGGCTGATCCACGCGCATGGGCGCTCCTGGCTCGAAGGGCGAAAAATCCTTGCTTCGGGCGCAGGTCACATCGAACGCCCGCTCGTAACCGCGACCGACGAAAGCGGGCGTCGACTGATGGTCTTGCCGAAGCTCGGCGCTCGCGATCGCGCTGATCTTTCAGGTTGGACGGCGCAGGGCATGCGCGCGTCGGCGACCGGAGCGGTCGATTTTACTGGCGTCGAAGTCGAGCCTGTGGAGATTGTCGGACGCGAAGGAGACTATGAGCGACAACCCTGGTTTTCGGCGGGCGCTTGGCGCTTCGCCGCGGTGCACCTCGGCGGCATGGAGAGGCTATTCGACCTCCTTCGGCGGCATTTGCAGGAAACCAACCGCGGAAAGGATCCTCACCAGGCTGCGCGGCTGGGCGCGGGGGCAATGGCTGTTGAAACGGCGAGGCTTTGGGTCGCTCATGCGGCGACGATCACCGAGATTCGTCTAGGATCGAATGCGCCCGAGCAGCTTGTCGCCTACGTCAATCTTGCGCGCCTCGCAGTGGAGACGGCGGCTCTTGACCTCATGCAGCTTGTCCAGCGCTCAGTCGGGCTCCAGGCTTTCATGCGCCCGAACCCGATCGAGCGGATCTCGCGGGACCTTGCAACCTATCTTCGCCAGCCGGGACCCGATCGCGCCCTGACCGACGCCGCTGCATGGATCCTCTCGCAGCCCGAGGGCGCGCAGGATCTGTGGCGATGACGGCCGGTGAAGTCCTGGCCGCGGGGCATTCATTTCCGTTCACCCCGTTGCGTCAGATGCTCGAAGACCGGCCGTTCATCGTTGTCGCGCCGCATCCGGACGATGAGAGCCTGGCCTGCGGAGGTCTGATCGCCGAGGCTTGCCGACAGGGACTGCGGGGAAGGGTCGTCATTGTCAGCGACGGCTCTGGCTCGCATCCGAATAGCAAAGCCTATCCGCCGGACCGGCTACGGTCTATCCGCGAGGAGGAGGCGAGACGAGCGGGCGCGGAGCTTGGGTTGAGACCGGAGGAGATGCTCTTCCTCGGTCTCCCCGATCGTTTTGTCCCGCGGGAAGGCAAGGAGGCCGAACGCGCGATGGGCGTCATCGCTGATTGCGTGGCGGAAATCGGCGCCGGATCCCTTTTTGTCAGCTGGCGGCACGATCCGCATTGCGACCACGAGGCGTCCTATCAAATCGCACGTGAGGTTCAGCGTCGCGCCGGGAAAGTCAGGCTCTTCGAGTACGTGGTCTGGGGACATACGCTCCCACCCTCGACTGAGGTTGGTCCAATCCGTAGCGGGTTCAGAATCAGCATCGATCATGAGGCCATCGAGAAGAAACGCCGCGCCATTGCCGCGCACCGCTCGCAGACAACCACTCTCATCGACGACGATCCCGGCGGATTTCTTTTCAGCCAGATCGACCTGGCCCATTTCGATCGTCCGTATGAATTCTTCTTGGAAGGCGACGCATGAGCGAATCGCGCCAAACACTCAGGCCTGAGTATTTTGACGCCCTCTACACGGCCGATCCCGATCCCTGGAAGTTCGCGGCGAGTCCCTACGAGCGTGGCAAATACACGCTCACCCTGAACGCGATGCCGAAGCCCCGTTATCGGTCGGCGCTCGAAGTGGGCTGCTCGATCGGCGTCTTGACCCAATCGCTTGCTGCGCGCTGCGACGCCGTGGTCGCGGTCGACGCCGCTCAGACCCCGCTTCTCGAGGCGAGGCGCAGGTGCGCGGATCTGCCGGGCGTTCGGTTCGAGCAGATGTTTGTGCCGGAGCAATGGCCCGACGGCGTGTTCGAGCTCATCGTTCTCTCAGAAATCATCTATTACTTGAGCCGCGAGGATGTCGCCCGCCTCGCCGCCCGGGTCACGCGTTCCTTGCCCAGGGAAGGCTCCGTGATCCTGGTCCATTGGACCGGCCCAACGGACTATCCCCTCAGTGGCGACGAGGCCGCCGCCCTCTTCATAGAGCGAGTTCATCCGACATGCGTCGTCAAGCGCGGGGATCGGTATCGTCAATTTCGCCTGGACGTCCTGTCTCGCGCCTGAGCCGCCTTCGCGCAGGTGGGCGAGCCAACGACGCGCGATGGAAATCTGTTCGGGCAATTCGGCCGGTCTTAGCAATCGCCGAGCGAACAGCGGGCTTCGATCCTCGATGGCGTCCCATGCCGCGCCGAACGCGGGCTCTTGGATGATGTCGCCGACTTCTTTGGCGGAGATCCCAAGTTTGGCCACCCAATCTTGATCCAGAGCCAGGCGTCCTAAGCCCTGCAGTCGTCGCAAACGTCCTCGCCAAGCGGCGCGCGCAAACGCAGCGCGAAAGGGCTCCAGGGCGTCGTCACAGAAAGCGTCCGGCTCCCGGCTTCGGATCGCAAGGGTCTCCGCGACGCCGCCAGGCGCGCGCCCGTCTGTTCGACCCGAAGTGATCACATGAGCCGTCGGGCAATGGCGAATTCGCGCATCGTGGCGGGAGAGCAAGGCGATCAGCGCTTTGTCCTCGCCCAGGGGGACGCGAGGCAAACGCCCGACGCGGCAATAGGCTGTGCGCGTGACGCCGAGGCTTGCGCCCGAGATCGTAGCGTGGTGTGGCCAAGGATCGTGCTCACGTGGATCGAGCAGCCAGGACAATTCGGTGAGCAGTCTCTCATAGGTATCCTCGAGCGCGCCACGCCGATGAAGCGCCTCGGGTAGATTGGCGCCTTCTTCGTCGAGATCGATGCGTCCAAGAACCGCCTCAGCGCCAGCCTCGAAGGCGGCAAGGTTTTCCGCGATCCAATTCGGCGCTACCTGGCTATCGGCGTCGGTGGTCAGGATCACGCCGTCCCTCCCGCCTCGTTCCACAAGCCAGGCTTCGGCAAGGTCCATCGCCGCGCGACGGGCGGACCCGGCGTGCGCGACCGCCGGAGGCAATCGAGCTTCGACGACGCGGATGTCCAGCGACAAACCTCCACCGAGCTTTCGAGCGAGGCTCGCACTCCGATCGGTGCAATTGTTGGCGAATACGACAACGCTGACCAGCGTCGGCGAAATCGATCGCCCCGACCGATCGCGCTGTCGCGCGAGAGCGCGCAGGCAAGCCGGGAGGCGCTCCTCTTCGTCTTTGACGGGTATTGCGACAACAAAGCCTGGTCGGGCGGGCGGGTCGATCACTGAAAGCGGCGCAGGAAGGAGCCTAACCCCTGCACAGGATGGGTCGTCAAACATCGAAAGGCCTGAATTCGCCGAGAGGAGTCGAGCCGGCACTAACCGGCGGGGGGCAATGAAGTTCCTCAAGGCCCAGCGAAAATATCTGTAGGTATGAAGCGGCCGCCGACCGCATCACTTCGGCCAAATTGAGTTAGTATCCTAACGCGGCCGCCCCGGGAGCCGGCGGCCGCCTGAGGTCACGCGATGATCAGTATTTTCGAACTGTTCAAAATCGGCATCGGTCCGTCGTCATCGCATACGGTCGGACCGATGAAGGCCGCCGCCGCGTTCGCCGGCGGGCTGGTCGAGACGGGCGCAATCGATCGGGTTGCCTCGCTCGAGGTCGCGCTTCGTGGCTCGCTTGCCTTCACCGGGCGCGGCCACGCCACCGACAAAGCCGTGATCCTGGGCCTGAGCGGCGAGATGCCGGATAAAGTCGACCTCGACGCCGCCGAGGCGCTGGTCGCGCTGGTGCGGGAGACGAAAGCGCTCAACCTCGCCGGGCGGCGCGCCATTGCCTTCGACGCCGAACGCGCGATCGTGTTCGACACCGTGACGCCTGCGCCGCGACATCCCAACACCATGCGGCTCTTTGCCCTGGACGGGGAGGGCAGGGCGCTCGCCGACGAAACCTGGCTCTCGGTCGGCGGCGGGTTCATCATTCGAGACGGCGCCGAGAAAGACGCGTCCACGCCCGAACCGCAGCTCCCCTATCCCTTTCGCTCGGGGGCCGAACTTCTGGCGCGCGGGCGCGCGAGTGGCCTTTCGATCGCCGAGCTCATACGGGCCAACGAGACCGCGTTGCGGTCCGACGGCGAGGCGGACAAACATGCCGAGCGCATCCTCGACGTGATGTTCGCCTGCGTCGAGCGGGGCCTCGCGCATTCCGGCCCTCTGCCGGGGGGCTTGAAGGTCATGCGCCGCGCCAAGGCGATCCATGACCGCCTGACCGAGGCGGGACATCGCAACTTTCACCCGGCGCACGAGATCATGGATTTCGTCAGCGTCTACGCCATGGCGGTCAACGAGGAGAACGCCGCCGGCGGGCGCGTGGTCACTGCGCCGACCAATGGCGCGGCGGGAGTCATCCCGGCGGTGCTGCGCTACTATCGCGACCATTGCGAAGGCGCTACCCAGGCGGGCTTGTCGGACTTCCTCATGACCGCGACCGCGATCGGCGCGCTGTTCAAGCTCAACGCGTCGATCTCCGGCGCGGAGGTTGGCTGCCAGGGTGAGGTCGGCGTCGCTTCGTCCATGGCGGCGGCAGGGCTATGCGCCGCGCTCGGCGG
>DATDHT010000007.1:0-4424 GCA_036521435.1 Roseiarcus sp. | reverse complement strand
ACTTCCGGCGGGCGCAGGATGCGAACTGGCGCGAGCGACGTTCCCAATCCGCCCGAAACGATCATCCGGCGTTCGCCCAACGCGTATTCGCCATAGACGTATTTACCCGAACGGCGCTTAAGGAGACTGACCGGAGGGCCGATGAACGGAAGATTGACTTGCCCGCCGTGCATGTGACCCGCAAGCGTCAGAGCGAACCGGTCGGAAACCCACGGGAAGAAGTAAGGCTCGTGAACGAGCAGGATGGCGGGCGAGTCATCGTCAATTTCGCGCATCGCCGCGGGCAGATCAGCCGCGCCGTGGCCATGGGGCGGATTTGACACAGGCGCCAGCAGATCGCCAAGCCCGGTCAGCCAGAAGGGCCGTCCGCGCTGGGACAAGCGCACCGATTGATTTTCGAGCAGCGGCACGCCCGCTTCCGCCAGCGCCCGACGGACGCTCCGGGAGTTATCCGGCGGCTCCGTTGGAATGGCCGCCCACCACCAGTCGTGATTGCCGAGAATGGCGTAGACGCCGAGCGGCGCCTCGAGACGAGCCAATTGCTCGGCCCAGGCGCCCGGCGGCACGTATCCGGAAACGAACCGATGCGTGCAGACGTAGTCGCCGAGCAGTACGGTGAGATCGGGTTTCTGGGCATTGGCGAGGTCGACGATGTCGCCGACGCGTTCTTCCGACATCCAGGGATAGCAGGCGTGAATATCGGCGATGACCGCGATTGTGAGCTCGAGGTCTTCGGGCCAGTTGGGGAGCCGCGGCGCATAGTTGGCAAGAGTAAGCGCCGAGCCGGTCTCGTACGCCGTCGCGTAACCGGATAGCGACATCGCCGCGGCGCCGACGGCAGCGCCAGCGAAGAATCGGCGCCTCGTCAAGTGAACCATCGGTTGGGATCGCCTCGGGCGCTCGTTCGCCGTAGGATTTTTACGCGTCGGTTCCGGCTGACACAAGTGCGCGGGCGGGCGGGAGCAGATAGAACTCGCCCCGCTCGAGCGATTCAATCATCTCCGGCTCAAAGCCTTCCGTCGACAGGCTTAACTCTTCGGCGACCGCGGCGAGGCCAATATCGCGATAGATGCGGGTGAGAACACTGCTGGCTCTGCGTGGGTCGCCCGCGTCAGGGATGAACTGAAAACGATCGTCGCGCATGAGGGCTGTTCAACCTCCGGTTTGACGCGCAAGCCTCGGCGAACCGAGAGCGCTTGTCCCGGAGGCTGAGTGAAAGGTTTTAACAGCGAATTAATGGCGTCCCCGGGGTATTCGCTTGGCGTCTATCTCACCGCAGCCGCCTTTTGGCCGCAAAGCGTGGGACCCTCACGGACAGGTGAAGCAGCGGGGACGCGTCGATCACGAACTCCGATCGCCTCTCGGCCGGATGCGGCCTACGGATCGCCAGACCGCCGCTCCGGGGCAAGCTCATCCGTCCTCGCCTCGGGCGCCCGCATTGATCTTTCGGCGCGCTGTCGCCTTGCTTGCCGGTTCGCGGTATGAATTGGCCTCTTCGGTCGCTCGCCGGAGCACAAAGGAGATTTTGACAGCATGCGCCGGGCCGTGGCGTTGGGCTTGGCCCTCGCCTTGATCGTTGCGCTGGCGGTGTGCGGTTTCATGCGCTGGCCGTTGACCGCTACGAAGGTTGGCGACAGCCTCAACGCCGCTTTCGGCGCTTCGCCGCGACTCCATTGGAGCGCTCCCAAGACGGCGTCCTTTTCCGTCCTGCCGCGGCCGAGCGTGCGCATCGCCGACGCCCGACTCGATGATGCTTATGGCGTCAACCTTCTTTCGGCGCCGGAGGCGCGCCTGAACCTGTCGTTGGTCGAACTCCTGCGCGGACGGTTCATCCCCACCGGCGTTGTCCTTGTCAGTCCGACGGTGACTATCGACCTCGACCGTCCTCCTTTCGCTGGGGCGGCCGGGGAATCGGCCGGGCCTGCAAGCGTCGCCAGAAGCGCGCTCGCGCCTCTGGCCAGCCTCAGCCTGTCGAACGGCGTCTTGCGCGTGGTCAGCGCCAAGCGCGGCGTCGACACGGCTGTCGACAATGTCCACGGCCGCTTCAACGGACTGACCATCGGCGATCAGCTCCGCTTCGACCTGTCCGCCGTGTGGCGGAAGACGCCGATTGCGATCGCCGGCGCGCTGAACGATCCGGAGACCGCCGCCAAGGGCGAGCCGAGTCCGATTGTGCTCGCGCTCAATTCGCCTTTGGCCAAGCTTGCATTCGGCGGTTCGCTTGCGCTCGGCGGCCAGTCCAGCGTCGATGGCGATTTGACTGCGTCCATCCCGTCGATCGCCGCCCTGGCCTCTTTCCTTGACGCTCGGCCGCCAGCCGTTCTTGCCGCCAACGACCTTACGATCACAGCGAAGGTCAAGGGAGCGGCGGACTCAGTAACCTTCGGCGACGCGACGCTGACCAGCGCCGGGCAGACGCTCGAGGGTGCGATCGCAATCAGCGACGCCGGCGGGCGCCCGGCCATCTCCGGCACGCTCGCCGCCGAAACGCTGGCGCTGGAGCCGCTGCTCGGAACGCCCGAGCATGTCTTCGACCCATTGGGCCGGTGGAGCACAAAGCCTTTCGCGTTCGCGCCGCTGCGGAGCTTCGACCTCGACCTGCGTTTGTCCGCGTCGCATCTCGACGCCTACGGCCTCAAGCTCGCCGACGCCGCAGCATCCGCAATCGTCACGAATGGCAAGCTCAGCGCCACCCTAATGGAGGCTGCGGCTTATGGCGGCAGCCTCCAGGGCGAAGTCGGCGCGGCCTACGCTGGGCGAAACCTCGAGTTGAGCGCGCGTGGCGAACTTGTCGACGCCGATCTCGGCGCGGCGATCGCCGGTTTCGCCCAGCCGATCGTCACCGGGACTGGCGGGGCGAGATTCGTCCTCGAGGCCTCCGGCGCATCGGCCGCCGCCGCGATCGCCAGCCTGACCGGTACAGCCTCTCTCGAGGCGTCCAACGGCTCCATCCTCGGCGTCAACCTCGAGGAGGCGCTGCGCCGCAGCCACCGCCGGCCGATCGACGTCGAGCGGGACATGCGCCTTGGCGATACGACGTTTGACAAGGTCGATGCTTCCTTGGCCATGGACGACGGCCGCGCTCAGGTCCGGCGCGGCGTCATGACGAGCCATGGCGCGAAGGCTGAACTGGACGGGGTGATCGAGCTCATCGCCCAAACTTGGGGCCTTCAGATCAATGCCATCCAGACGAACGCGGCCGGCGAGGCGTCACAGGACGCCGCCCACCTGACGCTCGACATCGCCGGTCCGTGGTCTCAGCCGACGATCCGCGCGATTGGTGACGGCTCAGCGGAGCCGGACACGGATCCGCCATCGCGCTGAGCGCCGGTGGGCGCCCGCTGCATAGGCCGCGCCGGCTATTGGCTCTCGTTGAACGCCTCGCGGGCGGGGCCCGCGCACAAGTTTACGCGGGCGAATGATTTCAGTCGCTTAGCTGCTCCGTCGCGCAACTTTTTCGTGTCCCTAGCGCTCAGCCTCGGGGCGCATGCGGGTGTTGAAGGCGGCTGCGAAACGACCGCGACTTCGGGCGCTACGATACCGTTTTCGCCGGCAAATGAGAGGTTTCCGCGTCGCGAATGGCTCTGCCCTGTCCACCGCCGCACCAAACCAATGATAACATGAAAACACTCAGTACATTGGATTTACATAAGCTGTTTGAGGTATATTGCACCAATATCCGAAGCGCCTTTACACGCGCTTCCCACTACCTCAGCCACTGACTGATGGACAGTCAGGCTAGGACGGCGAATTGTCACTTGATAAACCAATGCTATCAGTATAATTGTCGATTTTAATCATCGACTTTTCTTTTTAGTTCTTATCTTTACAGGTAAAGACAAGTAAGACTTTAAGCTCTGGCGGCTCGACGCGCCCGTTCACGGCTTGTTGCGCTCGTACGCATGGGTGATCGGCTCGAGCGGCGGGTCGGCGAGCTTGACCTGGCCGTCAAAAGTGAGGTCGAAGCTTGCGACATTGATGGTCTGCCCGACCCGATCGAGGGCGACGTTTCCAGCGAACAGCGTCGTCACTTGCGGATTGAGGCCGGTGATTTCGACGCGCACGCGGATCTCTGTCGCGCCCTTCGCAAGCTCGCGGTCGGAATAAAGATTGACGCCGATGTCGTAATGGCCCGGCCCGATGCACCGGATCGTCGCCGTTTCCTTGTTCGATTCCGACTGCGCCGTCGAGCCGTCGGCAAGTTTGATCTGCGATGTCGAATAGCCGAGACTGTCGCGGTCGAGCGACACGCATCCGGCCTCGCGCGACCCCTAGAAGACGGCCTTCTTGTCGGGACCGACGAGCCAGAGGTCGACGTCGGAATCGAGGGCGACAGGCCAGTCGGCGGTGATCAGAAATTCCGCCTTCGGCTTGAGCCCGTCGACCTTGGCCTTGGTCGGCGCCACCGCCACGATGACAACGGA
>DATDHT010000006.1:0-18318 GCA_036521435.1 Roseiarcus sp. | reverse complement strand
TCATTCACGCTGTCAGCTTCCGCGATTTATTGCTGGGTAAAGGTGGTAAACTGAAGATTCTCCGCAAGCCTTTTTCGGAACGCAGTGGAATTCGCTATCACTTCGGCGCCGAACACTTATCAACACGCTTCCGTGGGTCGTCAGACACAAGTTCGTGATCAGATAGATACAAAATCAACTATATCAAGATCAGTCTGCTGCTCAAGTCTTGTGTTACTAAATAATTAATTATAAATTCTTGTTTATAATAGGTTTGGCTGCCCAGTGCCCAAACGGTGATATTTACGCGCAACTGCAGATTCCTCGTGGATGTGTTCAGTGCGCAGCGCGCAAAAGTATCACGTTAACGCCGAACGGTCACCAACACGTTCCCGTGAGCAAACATACACAAATTAGTGATCAGGCGAACACAAGATCGTGATCATATTAGAAAACGACCAACGTTATCATGGCCAATCACTCGTTTACCAAAGGACAAATTAAGAATACTGATGTTGACGCCCGAACCTTCTTGCCCCGCGTGAACCCTGCCTGTGAAATAGGGCGGCGCAAGGCATCGGATGATCGCGTGGAATTTGCGCGATGGCGCTTCCACTATACCGGTCTGGCTGGCGCTTCTTTCCCGGAGTGGCCCTTGCTCCGCCACTCAGCCACCCGGGTGCAATCGCGGGCGTTGCCCCAAGCTTCGTCGCCCTCACGCCTTCGTCGGTGACGAATCAGGCTAGACTACGGTCGAAGTTTGACGATCCAGTTTAAGATCCGCGTATCTTCGGCACGCGCCGCGACTTGGACGCCGCCGAGGCGGACGGCGCTCCGGTCGGGGGCCAGAAATCCACAAACTCTCGCTAAGATTATGATAAGAAAGAGACAATTTAGGTAGCTAAGCAGCAGGACAGCCTCGTGACAATTATGCAACACGGTCCGGGAAACAGCGGCTGAACCCCAGTTTATGAAGAAAATTTATTGTGTCCAAATTTAGAGAAGCTATGGTGACCCAGGTGAGCGGGAGATTTCCCGATCGCGGAGGTCGGCGGCTTTTGCAGGGGCAAGCGCCACGATCAGGAAGTCAAACGGGACGAGGGGGCTGACCATCTTCGGTGTCATTCGGTTCGCAAGCGGGCCGCGGAAATCGAAGGTGAGAAGAAAACCGACGCCCAATACGTAACTGGAGGTCACAAATGACGCTCATCAAGAGCCTTCTGCTAGGGTCGGGGGCAGCGCTCGTCGCCGTTGCCAGCGCCCAGGCGGCCGATCTTCCCACCCGGAAGGCGGCGCCGGTTGAATATGTTAGAGTTTGTAACGTTGGCGGCATCACCGGCTGGACATTGCCGGGCTCCGACACCTGCGTGAAGCTCTCGGGCTACATCACGGCGCAGGTCGTCGGCGGCAACCTCCGCACCCAGTACGCCTGGGGCACTGTTGGCGAGGCCCTCGGCGCCGCCGCAAACACACCCGGGCTCGGCGCGATCGCCACCAGCCCGGTTCTCGCTGAGCTCGCAGCGATCGACGGTCGCAACACCCAGCGTGTTCTGCTGGCCGCCAGCCCCGCTCAGGGGAATACGACCTTCTACCGCCCCGAGACTGGCTGGTCGACCCGGGCGAACCTCTCGCTCGACATCGCCTCCAACACGGCCTACGGCCCCTTGCTCGGGCACGCTGAGGTCCAGGGCGACGTTGGCAACGGGCTCGACTCGCTCCAGGGCGCTCCGGTCAACAATATCTTCTATGTCAACACCGCTTATTTAACCTGGGCGGGGATCACCGCCGGCAAGGCGGCATCGTTCTTCTCGTTCGTTGGCGGCGGCGACAATTACGCCAACTTCTTCTCCCCCGACCGCAAGGGCTTCAACGAACCCCTGTTGTTGGCCTATACGGCTTCGTTCGGCGGCGGCTTCACGGCGACGATCTCGGCTGAATCCCCCGCCAGCGTAGGCGCGTCGGGCGGCGGCACCACGATTAACGGCGCGACAGGTTGCGCCGGCAACGGCGGCTGCGTCGGCAATCCGGCCCTCATCACCTTCGGCGGTCAGAAATGGCCGGACATCGTCGGCGCCTTGCATGTCAAGCAGGGCTGGGGCGAGGCTCAGATCTCGGGCGTGGTCCACAACGTCAACGTCACCGCCACCGGCTTCGACGGCGCGGTTGTCGGCGACGCCTGCGGCCCCGACGCATTCCCGGTTGCCTGCAACGGGCAGCAGAACCATGTCGGCTGGGCCATTGACGCGGGTGTGAAGATCAACCTGCAGGGCTGGGGCGGGATGTTTGGCGCTGGCGACGACCTGATCGTAACCGGCGTCTACTCCCAGAGCGCGGTTTGGTACTCCGGCCTGCTTGACGGGATGTGGGGCGAAGCCGGCCAGACCAACGGCAACGGCCAGCCGATGTTTCTCGCTGACTCGTTCTTCAACCCAGTCAGTAACCAGTGGTCCACGCCGAGAGCATGGTCCGTATCGGCGCTGCTCGAGCACCACTGGACGCCGACCATCTATACCGATTTCGAAGGTTCGATCGGCGGCGTCGAATGGAGCAACATGGGCGGCGGCTGCAACGTCGGCTTGCCGGGCTGCCTAATTGGTCAGGCCGCGCAGGGCCCATTCTCGCCCAAAGCGCTTAGCTGGATCGCTGGCGTGGATCTCGGCTGGAACCCGGTCACCAACCTGAACTTCGACCTCGAGTTGATGTATCAGGGCACGACGCAGCAGGCGCCGAGCGGATTCATCGGCACTGTTTACAACACCGGCGGTGTCGGCGGCGCGGTCTTCGTGCCCGGCGACTGGAGAGGCAACAGCGACGGTTTTGCCGGCCGTCTCCGGATCACCCGTTACTTCTGATCGCATCCCGATCAGTTGAAACTACGCCCCGGAGCGAAAGCTCCGGGGTTTTTTGTTTGGACTGGGCCGTAAGCGACCGGACGCTTGAACGCCCTCACATTAAAGCTTGCGCGCGTGCGCGCCTCGGTGGATGATTGTGCGTGAGCCCGCGCTGATGCGCGCGAGAGCGGGAGCCGGTGCGTGCGAGCGAAACGCCGACCCCCTCTTTCATTCACGCCGACCCGTCCTGGTTGAACCGCGCCGGCGTCGCCATGACAAATCGGCGGCGCGGGGCGCGGATCGGGTCGGCTTCCGGCGATGATGCGGCAGTACGAATTGGTGGAGCGGGTTCGCCGCTACAATCCTCACGCCGACGAGGATTTGCTGAACCGCGCCTATGTGTTCGCGATGAAGGCGCATGGCAGCCAGAAGCGCGCCTCTGGCGATCCTTATTTCTCCCATCCTCTCGAAGTGGCGGCGATTCTGACCGAGTTCAAGGTCGATGACGCCACCATCGCGACGGCAATGCTGCACGACACGATCGAAGACACGACCGTCACCCGCGAACAAGTCGACAAGGCGTTCGGCGAGGAGATCGGGGGGCTGGTCGACGGCTTGACCAAGCTCGGCAGGCTTGACTTCGTCACCAAGCACGCCGAGCAGGCGGAGAATTTCCGCAAGCTGTTGCTCGCCATTGCCGATGACGCGCGCGTGCTCTTGATCAAGCTCGCCGACCGTCTGCACAACATGCGCACCCTTCAGTTCATGCCGGAGGCCAAGCGCGCCCGCATCGCCGAGGACACGCTCGACATCTACGCTCCGCTTGCCGGCCGCATGGGCATGCAGAGCATGCGCAATGAACTCGAAGACCTTGCCTTCCGCTGCCTGATGCCGGACGCCTACAAGCTCATCGTCGCGCGTCTTGAGGCGATGAAGGCCAAAAATGGCGCGATCATCGCGCGAATCGCGGCGGAGCTCACCGACCAATTCGCGCAGCGGGGCATCAAGGTCGAGGTGAAGGGTCGCCAGAAGCAGCCCTATTCCATCTGGGGCAAGATGGAGCGCCGCTCAATCGCCTTCGAGCAATTATCCGATATCTATGGCTTTCGCATTCTCGTCGATACGGTCGCCGACTGCTACGCTGCCGTCGGCGTTGCGCATACGACCTGGCCCAGTGTTCCCGGGCGCTTCAAGGACTATATCTCGACACCGAAGCAGAACGACTATCGTTCGATCCACACGACCGTGATCGGGCCCGGCAGTCAGCGGGTCGAACTGCAGATTCGCACGCACGAGATGCATGAGGTCGCTGAATACGGCATCGCCGCGCACGGCGTCTATAAAGATCTGGGGCTCAGCGCCGATGCGCTAGCCGTGAGCGAGAGCCGAGCCTATCGCGGATTGAGGCAGACGATCGAGGCGCTCGCGAGCGACGATTCGGAAAAATTCCTCGAGCACACCAAGCTCGAGCTGTTTCACGACCAGGTGTTCTGCTTCACCCCCAAGGGGCGGCTGATCGCGCTGCCCCGCGGCGCGACCGCGATCGACTTCGCCTACGCGGTCCATACCGACGTCGGCAATTCCGCGGTCGGCGCGAAGATCAATGGCCGCATCGCGCCGCTCATCTCGGAATTGCATAACGGCGATGAAGTGCTGATCTCGCGCGCCGAGGGCGGCGCTCCGCCGGCGGCGTGGGACAGCGTGGTGGTGACCGGGCGCGCCCGCGCCGCCATTCGCCGAGCGACGCGCGAGGCGGCGAAGGCGCAGTTTGGCGGTCTCGGGCGCCAGATTATCGAGCGGGCGTTCGAGCGCGCCGGCAAGAAGTTCACGGAAGCGAAACTCAAGGCCGCGCTGTCACGTCTGGCGCGCGCCTCGGTTGACGATGTCTTCATCGGCGTGGGGCGCGGCGAGATTTTCTCCACCGACGTCGTGCGCGCCGTGTTCCCCAACTTCAAGGACGAGCGGAAGGCCGGGCCGACCGTTCCGCAGAACGAGAGCGGCTGGTTCGGCTTGCCGAAAGCAGCCGATCTCGTGTTCCGTGTGCCGGGCGAATCGGACGCGGGCGGCGCGCTGCCGTTGCGCGGCATCGGCCTCGATACTCCAGTCAGGTTCGCGCCCAAAGGCGGCGCGGTGCCGGGCGAGCGCATCGTTGGCGTGCGCGAGGAAGACGGCATCGTCATCTATCCGATCCATTCGCCTGCGCTCACCCAATTCGACGATCGGCCGGAGCTGTGGCTCGACGTGCGTTGGGACCTGGAGAACACCCCGAGCGCGATCTATTCGACCCAGATCGTGCTCACGCTCTTGAACGAGCCCGGCGCGCTCGGCGTGATCGCCACGACAATCGGGGAATATGGGGCCAATATCGACGCCGTTGTGACTTCGCCGAGCGGCGCCGATTTCCGGCGCTTCGTCATCGATCTGCAGGTGCGCGACATCCAGCACCTCAACGCGGTCCTGTCGCAGCTCAGGGGCAAGAGCGTGGTCCACAAAGTTGAGCGCTTGAGCGGATAGGAGGCGAGCACGCCGCTCTATTTCGCCTATGGCTCAAACATGGACGTCAACACCATGGCGCGCCGTTGCCCGCGCTCGAAGGCCCTCGGGCTTGCGCGGCTCGAGCGGCATCGGTTGGCCGTCATGCGCGAGGGCTGGCTGACCGCGGTTCGCGATCCCTCCTCCGCCGTCCACGGCGTGCTTTGGGAGCTCGCCCTGTCCGATATCGCGGTGCTCGATCGATACGAGGGCCTGTTCCAAGGTTTCTACGCCAAGCAGACGCAGCCGGTTATCGCAGAACATCGGCCGAAACGGGCGATTGTCTATTTCGGTGCCAATGCCGGGCCCGGAGTTCTACGTCCGGCTTATATTGGCGAGGTCCTCCTCGCGGCGCGGTCATTGTCGCTTCCAGCGGAAGGTCTAGGGGCGCTGGAGCGGATTGCGAGGCGGTAGCCGGGCGGCGCGCACATTGTTACGCGACTCAATGATTTCATCATGTTAAGTGCGCTTTTGCGCAAGGGTCGGCGCTCTGGCCCAGACCCCGCGTCAAGCTTCAAGTCCAAATCGCAGGGCGTTCCGAATCCTGCCAGCCATCGGCGAGATTGAACTCCTGAAGCGACAGCCGCGGCGTGTGGGGCGCCCGCTCGGGAACTGCCGCGCCCACACGCTCCTTTCCGCCGCCGACCGATTTGCGAGTCCGTTTTGAGCGATTTCAAAGGCTTCCGGCGAGATTTGCGAGTCGACCCTCTTGACGGCAAACTCCAAACACTGAGTCACATTAATTCGGAATTTAGCTTGCCGGACATTCTGAAAAACTATATCAGATCACGGCCGGTTTGGCAAGAAACTGTCGTTATTTTTTATCGATGGCGCCGGCTGACGCGATCTTAGGGCCTTCAACGCAGTCCCGTCAGCAGCTTGGGCGGGCGCCGTTTCCGACGCCCGATCTTTGCCGCTCATGGGACCCAGACTTGCCTCTCCGCCGTCCGGTGCGAGGGTTCCTCGACGGAGGAGCGCCCCATGATCGAGAAAACCACGCGCCGTGATGCGGTAATTGGGGGCAGGCGCCGGTTCGCTCGCCGGCCCCGTCGGCCCCGCGCGAAGCGCTCAGGCTCAGCAAAAACATCGCCATGTCTGCTCCGGGGAGCCTGGGGCGCCCGCCACGCCGATGAATTTCGCCCAGGTCACCAAACCCGCCAGCGGCGTGATCATGCCCGAAGGTTATGTGCGCGCCATGGCGCAGCTCGCCTACATTTGGGGTTGGCCGCTGGTAAACATGGTCAATCGCCGGGCGGCGATCACCCAGCCCCCGTGCCCGGCCTGGTCGGCGGCTTCGTGCCGGTCGCGCCGCGCGGACGGATCGCCATGCTGTCGGACCACATCGCGCCACAGGAGACCCCTTCGTCACCTGCCGAACGAGGACGTCGTCTACGGCCTTGGCTTCTTTTCTCTCGACGTCGAGCCGGTGGTCATTCAGGTCACCGATTTCGGCGATCGCTTCTGGGTCTACGCCTCGATATAGACCGCGTCGGGGATGCTGACGGGGAGGCCGGGGCGCAGCAGCACGTCAAGCGAGTCCGCCAGCACAAGCGTGAACAGCGGCGACGTGTCCGTGACGATGAGGCGATACGACCCGCTCATCGTCATGTTCGCAAGGCTTCGCGGATCGCGGTCCGGCCACGTTCGCGGGCGGCCACATTCGGCCCCTGCATCGGCGCGACCGGCGGTCTGAGCCCCAGCGCGCCAAGCGCGCCGAGCACCTCGACGTAGTTCTCAAAGCCGCGTTCGCGCAGTTCGCGCCAGGTGATGTCGCGCGCTGCGTATTGGCGGATGAGGCGCTCCCGGTCGGTTTCGGTCATGGTTCTTCATACCACGCCGGCCCGCCGCTATCGCCACCGCCGCTCTCAATTCGAAGCAGCGGTTCCCGGCGCCGACCCGGTCGCGCCACCCAGGCTCAGCCACACGTTCGGGTCGTCCTGGGCCTGGCGCTTGTAGAACTGGTATCCGGTGGCGGTCCATGGCCGGATCTCATCCGACAGATTGTCGAGCACGAAGTCGCCGTGGTCGGTCTTGACGGTGAGCACCGCATGGCCCTCGCCATTGAGGTCGCGAACGATCGTCATCAACAGGGCCTGGCGCGGAAAGCCGCGGTCGACGAGCAGCTTGCGCTTGAACAAAGCGTAGATCTTGCAGTCCCCCTTGCCGTCGATCGGATAATCCCAATGGTCGAGCGTCGTTCCCCAATGATCGAGGTTGCTGATCGGCTCGATCGCGTTGTTCGCCTTCATGTTGATCTCGTTGAGGACCTTCCAGCTCTGCTTCGTGAGGCGCACATCCATGGGCTTGAGCTTGCCGAGCGTGCACTCTTCGCTGTGGCGATTGCAGAAGTCGACCCAGCCGTAGGGAATCGAGGCTTCGCCGCCGACGGGAGCGCGAGTGGCCTGAGGAAGGCCCGGTTCGGAGGCTTCGACGAAAGTGCTCCAGGCGAGGCCGAAGATCACCGCCGCGGTCAGGAAGCGAAAAAGCCGAGAGAGCATTGATTTGTCCGCCAGGTTGATGGGGACACTATCGCCGTCGGCGCTTGGCGGGCGCGAAACAAAATAGATTGAATTTTATCGATTCGAGCGCGCGCGGCAGCCAAAATTCGTTAACGTTGACGGTGGGTAACCTTGGCCGGCGATCCGCCATCGGGCGTCACTCAGAGAGCGCCCGCGAGCGTCATCGACCTGTTTCAGCGGTCCCCTATCGAGGGACGTGCCGGGGGACCCCGCGTCCGACGGTCGAGTGGAGACGAGATGCCGATCGAAGCAACCGGCGCCGAGCGGCAATCGGGCGGACGACTTGGCCTTGCTGGCGTCGCGGCGCTCGGCGTGGTGTTCGGCGACATCGGCACGAGCCCGCTCTACACGCTGAAGACCGTGCTCGACTTTACGGGGCCGCATCCGGACAAGGCGGCGACCCTGGGCGCGCTCTCGCGCGCATCGACGACAATTTCTGGCGCGCGGAGGCGCGTCGCGGCTTTATGGAGCGTCCCGATATTCACGCCATCCTGGCGGAATGCCAGGCGAAGGGCGCCGGGATCGACCTCGACGACGTCACCTATTACGTCGGCCACGAAACCGTCATCCCGCGCGAGAACGGAAAGGGCATGGCTCGCTGGCAGGAGGTGTTGTTCGCGGCGATGGGCCGCAACGCGGAACGGCTCAGCGATACTCTCGAATTGCCGTGCGAACAGGTGGTCGAGATCGGCCGGGAGATTGAGATCTGATCTAAGCCCGCGCCGGCTTGAGCTACGACGGTGGGCGTTTCCTTGCGCATATGCCAGCTAGGCGGTATGGTAGAAAGGAAGACCGACGAAGGTAGATATGTCCCTCAATATCAAAAACCCTGAGGCTCACGCCTTGGCCGCCCGCCTCGCGCAAAGGACTGGCGAAACACTGACCGAGGCGGTGACGACGGCGCTGCGTGAGCGCCTTGAGAGACTCGAGCGAACGGCGGATTTTGACGAGGAGCGTTATCAGAAGCTGAAAGCTTTGCTGAAGGACAGCCGTTGCCTCTGGTGCGATTCTTTGCTGACCATCGAACACGGCGACCTGCTCTACGACGAGCGCGGACTGCCGAGATGATCGTCGATACGTCCGCGATTATCGCCGTTCTCAAGGAAGAAACGGACGCACCTCGTTTCCTCCGCGCGCTCACGATTTCGACGGAGCCCAAGCGCATCTCGGCAGCGAACTATCTCGAGGCAGGCGTCGTCGTCGATGCGAATCGCAACCCTGTTCTATCGCGCCGTTTGGACGACTTGGTCGTCCAAACGGAGATTGAAGTCGAGCCAGTCACCCGCGAACAGGCCGAAATCGCCCGCGCCGCCTATCGCGACTTCGGCAAGGGAAGCGGCCATCCGGCGGAGCTTAATTTCGGCGACTGTTTCGCCTACGCTCTCGCCAAGTCAATGGGGGAGCCCCTGCTGTTCAAGGGCGACGATTTTTCCCGCACCGATGTCGCCATCGCGTAAGGTCAACGCGTCGGAACTGGACCTTACGCCCCAGCGCTCGCTTTAGCCTCGCCGCTCTGTGCCTCCACCTGTTCAGCATGTTCGGCCGCCAGATTGGCGTAGTGATCCGGCACGTAAAGGTCATGCGGGACGGGGTTACGGTGGTATTCGGGGTTGTGCACCCGGGCGGGCAAAGCCGGCTTCTGGTGCGCCACTTCCTGGTATGGCACGCGGGTCAAAAGGTGGGCGATGCAATTGAGGCGGGCCCGCTTCTTGTCGACCGCCTCGACCACCCACCAGGGCGCCTCGGGAATGTGCGTACGCTCAAGCATGATCTCTTTGGCTTTGGTGTAGGCCTCCCAGCGACTCCGCGATTCAAGGTCCATCGGCGAGAGCTTCCACTGCTTGAGCGGGTCGTTGATGCGCATCAGGAAGCGCATGTGCTGCTCGTCGTCGGTGATCGAGAACCAGTATTTGACGAGCACGATGCCCGAACGCACCAGCAGACGCTCGAACTCCGGCGCCGACTGAAAGAAGTCCTCATATTGTTCGTCGGTGCAGAAGCCCATCACCCGTTCGACGCCGGCGCGGTTGTACCAGCTGCGGTCGAACAGCACGATCTCGCCGCCTGCCGGCAGGTGCGGAACGTAGCGCTGGAAGTACCATTGCGTGCGCTCGCGCTCGGTCGGCGCGGGCAGCGCCACCGCGCGACAGACGCGCGGGTTGAGACGCTGCGTCACCCGCTTGATCGCCCCGCCCTTGCCCGCCGAGTCGCGCCCCTCGAAGATGACGACCAGCTTGAGCTTCTTCGCCACAACCCAGTCCTGCAGCTTGATCAGCTCACGCTGTAGACGCAACAGCTCCTTGAAATAGAGCCGCCGCGGCAAGGAATCGTGCGTTTGGAGATGTTCGCTCTCCGACAGCAGGTCGGCGAGCTCGTCGTCTTCAAGCTCGAGCTCGATGTCCTCGTCGAAACTATCCTGGATCTCCGCGTTGACGCGCTTCCGGAGCTCGCTGACCTGAGCCTGTTTCTCCGCGCTCGGTTTCTCCGCGCTCATGGGGCAGCTTCCTTTAAGTTGGCGCCCTCGCAAAAACGAACGGCGGCGATGCGCGACTCTTCAACGATCGGTGCGACAGTTTTGCGACAGGGCCCCGGCTCGGGGCGCGCGCGCACCCTCACTTCAGCAAGTAGACGTCATAGCTTTCGTTGCTGGTGGCTTCTGGGAATTGCGCCAGCAGCGTCGTCGCCTCCCGAAATCGCTCGATCTGATCACCGGGGGCGGAAAAGGTCCATACGTAGCTTTCGCGGTAAACCCGGGCGAGGTCCATTTCGCCGAGACGCCAGGCGAGCAGAATCGCCACCGGCCGGGCGGTGGACGAGCGGATGGCGCGCGCCTCGTCGAGGATGTCGCTAAGCGTCAGGTCAAGCCTCGCCTTGCGGGTGAAATGGACATACTTGCCGTAACGCTGCTCCCTGACGAAATACGTCCGGTTGGGCAGATAGTAATGCATCGGCTCGAGCATGTAGTCGGGGTCGCCGATCAGGATCGCATCCTTCAGCTCCGGTCGCCGCGAGACGAGGTCGGCAAAGTCGCGGGAACGGCTTTCGGGCGTTCCGACGAGCGCGGCGAAGGCAAGACCGGCCACACCGAGCGTGGCCTGAACCCCGATGACGACGAGGAAGAACGCGAAGCCCAGCGCGCGGACTGGGGCGAAGCTGCGCCCGTTCGGGTGCGGCTTGTGCACGGGGCCGTCTGACTTCCAGCAGATCCAGTACATCGCGATGACGAAGGTGAGCCAGGTCGCCTCGTGGCGATAGTCGCCGGAATAGACGAGCGAGAAGAACACGGAGAGGCCCGCGAGGGACGTCCAGCTCGCCAGCAGGGCGCCTTTACGTTCAACAAGCCCGAAGGTGGCGCCAATCAGCAAAGGCGCGCCTAGCGCGGCGACGATGAGGGTCCAGGGCGCGGCGAGATAGGGCAGGGCGACCTGCCATCCGAGCAGGTGTTCGAAGGCCGGCGCGGGATTGACAATCGCACTCAAGATGTCGCGAGCCGCCACGCCCGCGGGATGCGCCGCCACGGCGGCGTCGTTGAAAGTGGGATAGACCGTCGCGAAACACAGCGCCGCGCCCGCCGCCGCGATCGCCGCGTTCAGGGCAAAATTGGTCATCGCCGGAGACCAGCGAGGACCGGTTTCTTCCAGAATCTCAACGAACCAGAAGATGAGGAAGGCGCCCGCCAGTATCGTAGCGATCACATTGCAGTTCGCCAGCAGAAAGAGCAGCGCGCCCAGCGCGACGCCACGCCCGCGACATCTCGGATAGGCGATCGCCAGCACGAACAGGATCAGCACGCCGATTCCAAAGTTCCGCGCCAACACCGAAAAATCGTAGAGAAAAAAATGCGAGGCGAGGATGAGTCCGATCAATACCCGCGGAAAAGGCGAACGCCAGACAATCAGCCACGCGGCGGCGACGGCGACCGCGAGCGCGAGGAGAGGAAGGGCTTCCGGGCGCCCTGTGATCCCGTAGGCCGCGCGCAGGAGCAGATACCAGAGCGCCGGATGTCCTTCGCCATGCAACCCCCGGAGCATGGCGATCCAATTCTCGCCCTGGATTGCGATCGACAGCGCCCGCGCTTCGTCCCGCCATACGACATGACGCCAGGCGAGCGCGCCGACGGCGGCGAGCCATAATCCGAAGAGCAGAATCCTGATCCAATCGATGCATCCGACTTCTGCGCTCGACGCGTCATGCAGCGTATCGGGGTCGCGATTCGTTAGGCTCTCGGAAGTCTCATACGTGGCGTTCGCGGAGTTCCGTGCGTAATTTGGCGCTGAAATAGTTTGCATTTCTACAATCGGTCTCGATGTTTAAAGTTTAATCATTTCTATGGAACGCTAAAGTAATCTACAGTAAAATTAGTTAACACGAGACTGGCGAGTATAGCCGGACCTCAAGTTGTCGGAATCTTGCCGATATGCTGAACAATCAGAAGATTGCCGCCGTTCTCCCGCCTACAACGCCGCGCTGATTTTGAAGAAACCTATGACGAGATTCCCAAGCAGGTTGTTGACGACATCATTCTCACCGACGACAGCAGCGCCGACGAAACAATTTCGCTCGCCAAGTCGCTCGGCATTCATACGCTGGTCCATGACGCCAACCGCGGCTACGGCGGTAATCGGAAGACCTGCTATCGCGTGGCGCTCGAAAGCGGCGCCGACATCGTGGTCATGCTGCACCCGGACTACCAATATTCGCCGCGCCTTGTGCCCGCGATGGCGTCGATGGTGCGGGCGTCGCCGCTGATGCCCTTCGTCGCCACCAGCTATTTGCCCGGCTTGTCGGTGATCAGCCTGCGCGATTACATGCTCGGAACCCTGGCCGCGCTTCCCGCGTTGCTCGGCTATGTGTCGCTCGGCGCGTTCGCTCGGGCCGGCCTGTCATCCTCGACGAGCGCCGCCCTGCCGTTCAATGGGCGTTGCTGGCGATGGGGTTTGCGGCGACGGCGCTCGCCGTTGCGCATGTCGGGGCGCTCGTCGCCAAGGTTGCGGCGGGAGAGCAAACGCCGCCAGCCTGACGCAAACGGCGCTCGGAAATGAGGAATCGCATTGACGGCGAGACAGACGCCTCCTCTCCACTCCGACGCTCCTCCTGAGTCGCAGGAGGCGGTGTACCGGTTTCTCGCCGATCCCCATACGCACAAGTTGAGCGAGCCGGTCGAGCGCGTCGATACGGCTAACGCCGTCGTATTTCTTGCGGGCGCCGACGTTTATAAGCTCAAGCGATCGGTCAAGTTTCCGTTTATGGACCTCTCGACGCTCGAAAAGCGCCGCGACGCTTGCGAAGCAGAAATCGCGGTGAACCGGCCGTTAGCGCCTGCCATCTACCTGGGCTCGCTTCCGATCGTTCGACGCCGCGAGAGTTTTGCGATTGGAGGCGATGGCGAAATCGTCGAATGGGCCGTCCACATGCGGCGATTCGACGAGAACGCCACGCTCGATCACGTCGCCGATCGGGAAGCCGTCTCAGACGCGCTCGTCGACAAGCTGGCGCTCGTCATTCGCCGCATGCACGCTCGGGCCCCGCTCAGGGACGCAGCACGCGCCGTGCATGCGCTCGAAACTTACATCGAGCAGAACCGTGCGGCTTTCGCCGAGCGGTCCGATCTCTTCGACCCGACGACAGCGCGCAAGCTCACCGACGATTCGCGGCTCGCATTCGCGACTGTGCGCCCGGTCCTGCTCGAGCGCGGCGAGGCCGGTTTCGTTCGCCGCTGTCATGGCGATCTGCACCTGCGCAACATTGTTCTCCTCGACGGCGAGCCGACGCTGTTCGATGCGGTCGAATTCTCCGATGAAATTGCGAGCGGCGACATTCTTTACGACCTGGCTTTTCTTCTCATGGACCTGGAGGAGCGGGGCTTGCGGGCCGCCGCCAACCGGCTCTTCAACCGCTATCTTGGCTCCGAGCCGTCGGAGGTTTTGACGGGCCTCGCCGCACTGCCATTGTTCTTGAGCCTGCGCGCCGCCATTCGAGCCAAGGTCGAGGCAGCCGACGCTGAGCGGCTCGAGGGCGAGAAGCGTGGCGAAGCGCTTGCGCTCGCCCGCCGTTATTTCGACCACGCCGTCAGGTTTCTAGCCTACGTTCCGCCCCGACTCGTCGCGGTTGGTGGCCTCTCCGGTGTTGGCAAGAGCGCGCTGGCCGGCGCGCTTGCCCCTGAGATCGGCCGTCCGCCCGGGGCGCTATGGCTGCGCAGCGATGTTGAGCGCAAGGCGATGTTCGGGATCGAGGAGACGGTTCCCTTGCCCGCCTCGGCTTACACCAGCGATGTCACGCGCGACGTCTATGAGCGGCTCGTCATAAAGGCGCGGACTGCGCTCCGGGCGGGGCAGTCGGTTCTCCTCGACGCAACCTTCGGGGCCGCTGCCGAACGCAGCGCAGCAGCGAGCGTCGCGGCGGAGGCTGGTGTCGCCTTTGTGGGACTTTTTCTCGACGCGCCTCTGGCGACGCGCCTTGAGCGCATCGGTTCGCGGAGCGGCGACGCTTCCGACGCCGACGCGGATGTGGCGCGCCGGCAGACAGCGGAGCCGCTGGCCGAGCAAGGATGGGCGGCAGTGGCCGCCTCTGGGAGCTTGAGTGACACGACCGCCCTCGCGCGGGCGCATCTCTATGGGGATTAACGAAAACGACATTGCCGGTCGGGCAGGAATCCTGGACCGCCGATCATAAAATGTTCATATTCAGTTCAGTGGAACTGCGACATGAGGGGGAATAAGCTCGGCGATTCGCTTGGGCTGGAATGGGCTGGCGAAGTCGCCGGGGCGCCCATAGTGGAGGAACAACGATGATCAGCAGATCTTTCAGGGTCGCGCTTTCGGCCTTTTTGTTTGCCGGCGTCCTGAGTGTGGCGTCGACCGGCGCTGTGCAAGCGCAAAGCATCATGAAGCAGTGCGGCGATGAGTGGAAGGCCGCCAAGGAGAACAACACCACCAACGGCATGAAATGGCCGGACTTCCTGAAGCAATGCCGTGTCCAGAAGGAAGGCGCCGCGGCGCCGGCCGCAGCTCCTGTCGCTAATCCTGTTTCCGTTCCCGCTTCTATCGCGCCGGCCCCGATGCAAACCTACCAGACGAAGCCAAAGCCGATGCAAGCCGCTCGCCCGGGCGGCGCCGGCGAATTCGCTTCGGAAGCGCAAGCCAAAGGGCGCTGCCCGAGTGATACGGTGGTCTGGGTCAATACCAAGGGCAAGTCTCACACCTACCATTACTCAGGCTCCCGCTGGTACGGCACGACGAAGCAGGGCGCCTATATGTGCGAGGCCGACGCTGGAGCCGCCGGCTATCACGCGTCGAAGAGCAAGACGGAACAGCAGAAGCAGATGTAGTCACCCAGTTGTCCGGTTGTAGCCACGCTCGGTGAGCGCGGCGGCGCGGTCAGCGACCGCGCCTACAACTCCGATGTCCCTCGTCGCGCTCAAGGCTCGTTTCGGTACGCTGCCTATTTTTCGTCGAGCGCGATCAGCGGGCGCCAATCCGGGTCCTGCGCGCTGTCGGCCAATTGGGTAAAACGGCGCAAGTTGTAGGAGTAGAGGCCTCGAACCGCGACGGGCGCGCGAGCCGAGGCCTCCTTCGCCATCGAAATTGCGCCCGCAAAGTCCCGGCTCCGGTACGCCGCCAGCATCGCCGCATGCAAACGGCTCAAGTCTGCAAATTCGTCGCTCGCGGCGACCCCTGAATCCCCCGCCAGCGCATAAAGGCCGACCGGGCGCGTCTTACCCTTGACCAGTACGGAATCGATCTCGAGCCAGGCGAAGTCGGGCGCCTCGGCGCGGACCGTCTCGCTCCCAATGATATCGACCTCGAAGATTTTGCACGCGCCTTCGAGACGCGAAGCGACGTTCACTTCGTCGCCGATCGCGGAATAGTCGAACCGGCGCAGCGAACCCAGATTGCCGACGCAGCATTCGCCCGAGTTAAGCCCAATGCCGAAACGCACCGGCTTGAACGGGCGCTCTTCGGCCTCAGCATTGCTGCGCCAGCCGTCGTTCAACCCGACCAGCGTCTCACGCATCTTCAGCGCCGATTCAACCGCATGCGCCGCATGATCGGGATCGTCGAGCGGCGCGTTCCAGAACGCCATGATCGCGTCGCCCATATATTTGTCGATCGTGCCCTCCCGGTCGAGAATGGCGTCGGTCATCGGCGTCAGATATTGATTGAGGAAATGGGTGAGCTCCGACGCGTTGAGCCCCTCCGAGATGGTCGTGAACGATCGGATGTCGCAGAAGAGCAGCGTCAGTTCACGCTGCAAGCCTCCGAGCTCGAGCGCGCCAGGCTTTTCCGCCAGGCGCGCGACTACCGCGGGCGAGACGAACCGGCCAAAGGCCGAACGGATCTCACGCTCCTGATGGCGCTTCACCGCGTAGAGCGTCGAGACTCCGGTAAAATAGACGGCGGCGGCGGAAAACGCCGGATAGGTCGGCTCGATCAGCAGCCCATGACGCGAAAACGCGAACCAGCTCACCGCGACGATGGCTGCGAGCACGGCCCCATAGGCCAGCGCCGCGAGGTAAGGCCCCAAGAACCAGGTTGTCACCACGAGCGCCGCGCAGATAAGAGCCGTCGCCATCCATTCCGCGCTTGGCGCCCAATCCGGCCGCCTGAGCGTTTCGCCGCTCAGGAGCTGCTCGACGATTTGCGCATGCGCTTCAACGCCCGGCATCGCCGCCGACAACGGCGTGGCGACAATGTCCGAGAGCAGGGCTGCGGATGCGCCGAAGAACACGATCTTGCCGCGAAGGTCGCTGAGATCGGCTCCCGGTTCGAGCGCCTTCCACGCTGGGATCGTGCGGCGTGAGTCGGATCGCGCGAAATAGACCCGGATGTCTCCCGTGGCGTCAGTCGGGATCGTCAAGTCGCCATTGCGGATCGCCAGCACGCCGTAGACTTGCCCGAACGCCGTTTCGCCGCTCGCGTTCGACGACTTGACGATATAGGTCGACGCCCCCTGCGCGGTGCGCAAAGCTTCCATGGCGAGGCTGGGCTGCAGAGCGCCATTCACATTGAGGATGAGCGGCACGCGTCGCACGACCCGGTCGGCGTCCGGCCGCCAATTGAGAAAGCCGACGCCGGCCGCATGCTGCGCCAATTCTGGCACGGGCGACAGAAGGCCCGGATACGGCGTCAGGAATTTGGCCGCGTCGTCGCCCGCCGTGACGAATCCCGCCTTGGTGGAAGGGTTGGCGCCATTCGGCAGCTCGGTGACGAAGCTGCCAAGGACCACGGCGCCATCATCCATCGACCGCGCAAAGGCTGCGTCGGGCGTCTTGTCGGGCGGCGCCGTGGCGTCCCCGCGATCCTTTTCCGAGAAGAGGAAATCGAATGAAATCGAGGCCACCCCGGCGCGTTTCAACGCGTCGACAAGCGCCGCTAGGCGCTCGCGCGGCCATGGCCACTGGCCGAGCCGCCTGAGCGATTCGTCGTCGATCGCGACGATACGGACGGGTTGGTCGAACGCATAAGGGCGCGGCTTCCAGCGCTGGTATTGGTCGAAGACCAGATTCTGCATCACCGCCCGTGCGGGCGCGCCCACGATTCCAGCGAGCAGCGCCAGCCCGCAAGCGGTCGCCGTGGTCAATGCGTAAAGTCTGGCTTCGTGCGCCCTTCGCATGTCGCTTTTGTCGCTCGTTGAGCCGCCAAGATCGAGGATAGGCCTCTCTTGTCAAGTGGATGAGGCCGGACCGGTCAGGGCGCTCGGCAAATTTCTCCCGGTTCGCCCGCTCCGAGCGGCCGCAAGAAGCGTTCGATGCCAAAGTCGACCGCGATCCGGTTGGCCTCGTGCCCGGGGTCGATTCCGTAGCGGCGAAGAAAGGCGTAGTAGGCGCCGGCGCGGAGGTCGACGGGCGCCGCGTGCCTGACGGAGACCGAGCCGATGATTCCGACGCTGTTCGGTCCGAAGGCAGAGCGCACCGCCGGTCCTAGAAGGAGGTCGCTGCCCCAGCCGCTGACCGATTCTGCGAATGCCCATTTCGCGCCTTCGAGCGCCCGGCGGGTCAGCGCCGGCGCCATGATCTCGACCGACGACACCCGCGTCACGCCGGGGCCAGCAGGCGGACTTTTCAGGAACGCATAGGCGGTGGCCGAATCCGAAGTCAGCGCCGGCTGCGCGAGGTCGAGCTTTTCGGCCGTCATTGCGCGGAACAAAGCTTCGATGCCCTCGGCGCCAATTTCGACGTCGTCGTCGAGAAACAGGACTGCCTGGTAGCGCAGGAGCAGATCCGGCCTAAGCTCCATGAGTCGTCGAATGGAGGTGGTCTTGGTTCCGGCCTGGACAACGGCAATGTCGGCGTTCGGATGGACGTCGCTCTCGTGGTAGTAGTTGAGGAGAACGTCGTAAGCACGCGGCCCTTCAAGGTAGGCTGCGTCGAACCCTTTTCCGCATTGGACGAAGACCAGGACGCCGCGGTCCGCGTGGCCCGCCTCGCGCTCGATGCGCAGTCGCCCATCGGCATAGAA
>DATDHT010000005.1:0-8126 GCA_036521435.1 Roseiarcus sp. | reverse complement strand
CGGTGGCCTCGTCGCCTTCAACATGATCGCCTCTCAGGCGGTTCAGCCGATTCTGCGCTTGTCGCAGATCTGGCAGGATTTTCAGCAAGTGCAGATCTCGATCGACCGGCTGGGGGATATCCTCAACACGTCCCCCGAATTTTCGTCCGCGGCGCGCCTGCTGCCGCCGACGCCGCGCGGCGCGATCGAGTTTCGCCGCGTCGGCTTTCGCTATCGTCCGGGGGCGCCGGAAGTCCTGAAGGACATTTCGTTCTCCATCCGGCCGGGCGAGACAATCGGCATTGTCGGGCCATCGGGCTCCGGCAAATCGACTCTGACCAAGCTCGTACAGCGCCTCTATCTGCCGAACGAGGGGCAGGTGCTTCTCGATGGCGCAGACTTGAGCCATGTCGATCCGGCGTGGCTGCGCAGCCACATCGGCGTCGTGCTGCAGGAGAACCTCCTCTTCAACCGCACTGTTCACGAGAACATCGCCTTCGCCAACCCGGCGACGCCCCGCGCGCGCGTCATCGAGATCGCCCGGCTCGCCGGCGCCGACGAGTTCATCGACAAGCTTCCCGAAGGCTACGACACATTGATCGAGGAGCGCGGCGCGAATCTTTCCGGCGGGCAAAGGCAGCGCATCGCGATCGCCCGCGCGCTCGCGACCAATCCGCGCATTCTTATTTTCGACGAGGCGACCTCGTCGCTCGATTACGAGAGCGAGCGCATCGTTCAGCGCAACATGCGCCGCATCGTCAAGGATCGGACCGTCATCATCATCGCCCATCGCCTGGCCGCGGTTCGGGGCTGCGACCGCATCGTCGGCATGGCCGACGGCCGCATCGTCGAGGTCGGCTCGCACGCCGAACTCTTGCGCCGTCCCGGCGGCCTCTACGCCTATCTCTGGGGCCTTCAGAGCCAGCCGGCGGAGATCGCAGCGTGACCCTGATCCCCGCCCCTGGCGCCAACACACGTTCCGCCGCCAAGCCTTTTGCCTCACGCACGCTCGCGCGCTTCAGCGCGCCAGGCATGACCCTCGGCGACCGGGAATTCCTCGCCCCGGCGCTTGAGATTCTGGAGACGCCGCCGTCTCCGGTCCATGTCGCGTTCCTCTGGATCATCTGTGCCTTCGTCGTCGCCGCGCTGGGCTGGGCCTATTTCGGCCGCGTCGACATTGTCGCCGCCGCGCAAGGCAAGTTTCAGCCGAGGGGGCAGGTGAAGGTCGTCGAGCCCCTGGAAACGGGCAGGGTCGAGGCCATCAACGTCGGCAACGGCTCGCTCGTGCAGGCGGGCGATGTGCTGGTCGAGCTCGACCGCTCGACGGCTCTTGCCGACGCGGAAGGCGCACGCGCGGAGCTCGCTTCCGCGCGGGCGGAAATCCTGCGCCGCAAGGCCGCGCTCGTAAGCGCGCGGTCGCGCCGCTTCGATCCGGTCCCGGCGATCGATTGGCCGGAGGGTGCAACTCCGGCGTTGCGCGAGCGCGAAACCCGTGTTCTCGCCGCCGATCTCGGACAATTGGCGGCGAACGTCGCCTCATTCGACGCCGAGCGGGCGCAGAAGACCGCCGAGGGCGACAAGCTGAGGGAGACGATCGCAACGCAGAAGAACCTCGTCTCGACCCTGCAGGAGCGTGTCGCGATGCGCACCAGGCTCGTCGAAATGAAGGCGGGCGCGCGGGCCGCCGTCATCGACGCCACCGAGACGCTGCAATATCAAATCACGCAAGAGGCGAAGCAGGAGCAGGATCTGGCTTCCCTCGCCGCGGGGCTCGAGGTCATCGCTCGCAATTCCGACAAGGCGGTCGGGGATTTCCTCTCGGAGAATGCCGAGAAACTGGAGGATTCCGAGCGGCACGCGGAGGATATCGAGCAACGCCTCGCCAAGGCTCAAGCTGAGCTCGATCATCTGACGCTGAGAGCGCCGATCGCGGGCCGCGTGCAATCGTCGATCATCACCAATGCCGGCCAGGTGGTCACGAGCGGCCAGGAGATCATGCGCATCGTGCCGGAGCATTCGGGGCTCGAGATCCAGGCCTATGTGCGCAACCGCGACATCGGTTTTGTCAGTGTCGGCCAGGAGGCGGTGGTCAAGATCGAATCCTTCCCCTTCACCCGCTACGGCTCGATCAAGGCGCATGTCACCCGCATCGCCAAGGACGCCATCCCCGAGCCTGACGCGAATGCGATCGAGGGCGATCCGACGCGCGTCTCCAATGCGGCCGGATTTGCCGGCGGAGAGCGCACGCAGAATCTGGTGTTCCCGGTCGTGCTGAAGCCAGACGCCGAAACGATCGCGGTCGACGGGGCCGTCCAACCGCTGACATCAGGCATGGCGGTGACGGTCGAGCTCAAGACGGGCGCGCGGCGCATGCTCGAGTATTTGTTCTCGCCGCTGGTCGAAGTCGCCTCGAAGGCGATGCGGGAGCGTTAGGGGCGCCTGCCCCCTGCCGGACTTCCCCTGTTGTCATTCCCGACGGCTGCAGCGCGGCCGATCGGGAATCCAGCGCGCCCGCGCCCTGTTGGGAATGGCTGGATTCCCGGCCGGACCTGACCCCCGGATCGCAGTTCGGGGGCTGCCGGGAATGACAAGGAAACGCAGCCGGCCAAAGCGCTTTCGTATGAAACCTACCTGATCACCTGCCAGAAAAGCCCTGCGACGCAAACGAAGCCCAAGGTGAAGAGCACGGTTCTCAGATAAGGGATCGCCGTCCAGTAGACGATGGCGTGCGCGAGTCTCAGCCAGAAGAAGCTCATCGCCCAGAAAGCGGTCATCCCATTCGCTTTTCCGGCGACTTGGGCGACGATGACGAGCGCGGCGAAAGGAGCAAAGCATTCGATCGCGTTGAGATAGGCGCGGTGCGCCCGCTGACCCCAAAGGGGCACGGGACGGGGCGCGGGGTCGACGTAGTTTTCCCCCGACAGCGGGCCGTTCGTCATCACCTGGCAGGCGATATACGGAATCCACAGCGCCGCCGTCAGCATCGCCGTGCATGCAAGGTACCAAAGATCGGTCGTCATGAGATTTGCCTCCCGGCCGAGGGCGTGTTGGATCGATCTTGCGAGAACGCCATCAGCAAATAGACGTTTGGGGCCAGGCGATTTCGACATCAAGGCCCAACCCGCCATCCAGCGTATGGTTTTCCGGCGCTTGGTGCTTGATTTTTGCGCCGGTCCGCCATCCATATGGCCGCTGCCCAACGGGGAATGGGGCGGGGAGCGGATGAGCGTCGAAGGTCTGGGCACTGCGCCTGCTTTTCGCCTGAGCGACCTGATCCGCCATGGGGCGGAGCCGCCCCCTGTCGCGTTCTTCACGCGCTGGCGCTCGTATCCGTGGCTGATCGTCGGCGTGTGCTGCATCGGCGGGTTCATGGGCCAGGTCGACGCGAGCATCGTGCAGCTCGCGTTGCCGACCTTGGGACGCGTGTTCGACGCCACCCTGGAAAGTGTGAGCTGGGTCGCGCTCGCCTATCTGCTCGGCTGCGCATCGTTCATGCCGATATTCGGCCAGCTCTGTCAGATCTTCGGCAGGAAACTGCTCTACCTCATCGGCTTCGTCGTCTTCACCGGAGCCAGCGCGCTCTGCGGCCTTGCGCCGGATCTCCCTACTTTGATCGCGTTTCGGTTCTTGCAGGGCTTCGGCGGGGCGATGCTTGGGGCCAACAGCATGGCGCTCGTCGTCACGGCCACGGACAAAAGCCTGCGCGCGCGGGCGCTCGGCGTCTATGCCGGAGCGCAAGCGGTCGGAGTGAGCGCGGGCCCGGTTGTTGGCGGCTTGCTGCTGGGGACATTGGGATGGCCCTGGGTGTTCTGGATCAATGTTCCCTTCGGGCTGATTGCGGTCGTCGCCAGTTGGCTGGTGCTGCCAACAACGGCCCAGCAGAACCGGAACCAAACCTTCGACTGGCGCGGCGCTCTCATGCTCGCGCCCGCGTTGACGTTTGCCGTACTCGCGCTCAATCAGGTTTCAGCCTGGGGGCTAACCTCGCCAGCGCTTCTTGGCTGCGCCGGCGCCGCGATCGTCCTCATCTTTCTGTTCCTCAAGCAGGAACGCGGGTCGCGTTCGCCGCTGATTGATCTTGCGCTACTCGAAGAACCGGCGTTTCTCGCCGGCGCGCTCGCGTGCGCTTTGTCGTACGCCATGCTTTACGGCATGTTCTTCCTCGCCTCCTTCGCGCTCGTCAGCGGCTACCAGGACAGTCCCATCGTTGCGGGGCTCAAGCTTGCGATCGTTCCGATCAGCATCGGAATCGTCGCTCCCGTCGCGGGCGCGCTCGCCGACTGGGTAGGGACGCGCCTTCTCAGCGTCGCGGGCATGGCAATCTGCTTCGTCGCGCTCCTCGCGCTCACTCTGGTTGTGAGGCAACCTGTCGCCAATCTCTGGATTGGCTTTTTCGGCCTCGTCGCTTTTGGGATCGGACTGGGCGTGTTCATTGCGCCAAACAACCACGCGACGATCGCCTCGGCGCCGCCCGCCCTTGCGGGCATCGCCGGCGCGACGCTCAATCTGACGCGCATTCTCGGCACGGTCGCTGGCGTCGCCAGCGCCTCCGCCGTTCTCTCCTGGCAGATCCAGGTCGCCCGCGGCTCGACCGAGCGCAGGCTCGCGGCTTTCTCGCCCCATCATTTCGTCGACGCCGTGGCGGGAGGCCTCATCATGCTTGCGGTCTTCGCACTGATCGCCGGAGCCGTTTCGTTGATCCGCAAGCCCGCGGCCTGACGCGCAAAACTCGGCCTCACCGTCGCCCGCTCGCTTTGCTATAAGCCCTCCAACCTTGGAGGCCCTCCCCATGAAACTCGCTGATCCCTCGCTTCTCAAAGACAAATGCCGTGTCGAGGGCAAATGGGTGGGGGAGGGCACGCGTCCGATCGCCAATCCGGCGACCGGCGAGGTTCTCGCCAAGACCCCGCGCTTTGGCGAAGCCGAGACGATCGGCGCCATCGAAGCGGCGCAGCGCGCCTTCGGCCCTTGGGCAAAACGATTGCCGAAGGAACGCGCGCAGATCCTGCGCCGCTGGTTCGATCTGATCATCGCCAACCGCGACGACATCGCCCTCATCATGACCAGCGAGCAGGGCAAGCCGCTCGCGGAGGCGCGCGGCGAGGTCGACTACGCCGCTGCCTATATCGAGTTTTACGGCGAGGAGGCGAAGCGCATCTACGGCGAGATCAATCCGACCTTCCGCGCCGATTCGCGCATCGTCGTCGTCAAGCAGCCGATCGGCGTGGTCGCGGCCATCACGCCGTGGAATTTTCCTGCCGCCATGATCACCCGCAAGGTTGCGCCGGCGATCGCGGTCGGCTGCACCGTGGTGGCGAAACCTGCTGGAGAAACGCCGCTGACCGCGCTTGCGCTTGGCGAACTTGCGCTGCGCGCCGGCCTGCCGCCAGGCGTCCTCAATTTTGTCACTGGTGAAGCGCGCGCCATCGGCAAGGCGATGACCGAGCATCCGGCCGTGCGGGTGGTCGGTTTCACCGGCTCGACCGAGGTCGGCAAGGTGCTGATGGCGCAAGCCGCGGGCACGGTGAAGAAGGTCGGGCTCGAGCTCGGCGGCAACGCGCCGTTCATCGTCTTCGACGACGCCCATCTCGACGCGGCGGTCGAGGGCGCGATCATCTCGAAATTCCGCAACATGGGTCAGACCTGCGTCTGCGCCAACCGCATCTATGCGCAGGAGGGGATCTACGACGCCTTCGTCGCCAAACTCACGGCCGCGGTCTCGAAGCTCAAGGTCGGCGACGGCACGGAGGCTGGCGTCACGCAGG
This sequence comes from Roseiarcus sp., assembly GCA_036521435.1. Classification (GTDB taxonomy): domain Bacteria; phylum Pseudomonadota; class Alphaproteobacteria; order Rhizobiales; family Beijerinckiaceae; genus Roseiarcus. Next base: position 2,382 of record DATDHT010000005.1, on the reverse strand, counting down.
GGCCGCTCATCAACGAAGCCGCGGTGACGAAGGTCGAGGAGCATGTCGCCGACGCACAGAAGAAGGGCGCGAAGGTTGTCGTCGGCGGCAAGCGGCATGCGCTCGGCCGCACGTTCTTCGAGCCGACGGTCATTTCCGGCGTCGATTCCACGATGCTGGTCGCGCGCGAGGAGACTTTCGGCCCCGTCGCGCCGGTCTTCCGCTTCAAGGACGAAGCGGACGTGATCGCCAAAGCCAACGATACGCAATTCGGCCTCGCGTCGTATTTTTACGCTCGGGACCTCGGACGCGTATGGCGCGTAGCGGAGGCGCTCGAATACGGCATTGTCGGGATCAACACGGGCGCGATCTCGAGCGAGCTTGCCCCGTTTGGGGGCGTGAAGGAATCCGGCATCGGCCGCGAGGGCTCGCGCCACGGCGTCGAGGAGTTCGTCGAGCTGAAATACATGCTGATGGGCGGACTGGACCGGTAGTTCTGCGTAGCGGGCTTTGACAATACTATCGATTGGGGGGAGCCGGATGAATCTGTTGATTGAATACGCGCCTACCCTCGCGATTGCAGTTGTGGGAGTAGGGCTTCTCGGTTACGCGGTCGCAGTGGCCCTGGCAGCCTTTGCCTCGGGAGAGCAAGGGACGCTTTCGGCTAGGCTTCGGGGGTGGTTCGAGACTGCCCCGGCACAAAATCTCGGCCTCCCTTGTGCAGCTATTTCCGCGTTTGCCATTGTCGCCGTTCTATTGCGCGCTTTTCCGCCGCCATCGAATGAGAATGGTGCGTTCGCTTTTAAAGCATTTGGGCTCGAATTCACCGGACCCTCCGGACCCATCACCTTATGGGTGATTTGTTTCTTAGCATTCGTCGCAGCCTTGAAGCTGCTGCGCGTGTGATTCTCATTGTGAGCAAAGACACTGCCAAGCATGCGTTTTCACCTAGAGTTGCAATGAGACCGCATTTCGGCAGCGTTTCACAGACATTTGCGAAGGCAGGAGTCGCTGCAACTGATCTCTCTTTGGCATTGAAGCGAATAGAGGAGGACGCGACGCTTTCCACGGCGCATACCACTCGAACGACGAATGCATCGCGCAAATTGCGGACTGGATCGCAGGTAGGCGTTCACCCGCAATTGGCGTTGACGACATACGGTGACAGGCGCAGAAAATGGGTCGTGACCCGAGGAGTAAAGGAACAAATCGCTCCGCGATAAATCGCTCCGCGATCGAGCTGTGGCTGAGCGGCGTTCTTTTTTCCGGCCGACAAAAGCTTGCTTTTTTCTGAATATCAGGCGACGATGAGCCGCTTAAGAATTTCAAAATGAGCAGTTGCCAGATCGGCGCCCGGCAGAAAGCGCGAAAACAGCGAAACGAAACGTCGACTAAGCTATTGAAAACTCTCGATTCCGCGAAATTGATGATTCGGCTCCATCAATGAAATCAACGACTTAAGCGCCTTCTTGCGAAACGCTTCATTTCACCAGACGAAATCAGTTCTTTTCCTTTCGGGCCTATGCGGATCGGCTGATCGGGAGACGGTCTCTCGAAGGCGCCGACTCGCTAATCGCGCCGCAACTCGTTGAAATCCCTCAAAACGGACTCGCTAGCAGCGCAGCCCGCCTTACCCCTTCGCCGCTTGCGCGGGCGTCGGCGCCTCCGCCTCGCGGACGATGTCCCGCAGCGCCACGAGCTTCGCCTCCAGGGCCTCGAGGTCCGTCTCGGCCATCCGCCCTAGAGTGGAAGCGATCCAGCGATGCTGGACGGCGATCGCCGTCTCCGCCATCTGGCGGCCGGCTTCGGTCAGATAGATGGCGTGCTGGCGGCGGTCATTCGCCGTCGAGCGGCGCTCGACCAGGCCCGCGTCGACGAGCCGGTCGATCAGGCCAGAGATGTTGCCCTTGGTGACGTAAAGCCTCGTGGCCAGTTCCTGCTGGCTCACGCCCTCGCGCTCGGTAAGCGTGGTCAAGACATCGCATTGGGGTATCGAAACGCCGATTTCGCGCAGGCGCTCGCTGACCGCAGCCTGCATGCGCGCCTCGAGGCGGATGAGACGAAACCAGACCCGTACGGAGCGGTCGGCGTTCTGCCGGTCAGGCATCGGGCTCCTGTTCGTATCGGGCGCAGCGGCGGGGGGCTCGGCTTCGGCGCATTGCCAAGGGGCGCACAGGGCGCCACTGTGTTACCTCATGAACAATCCACGCGCCGCGATCAAGCGCCGATAAGCCCGTCGGGAGAAAAACGCATGCTGGGACGGATGCAGGATTGGCCCCTGCTGATGCACAAGGTCATCGATTTCGCCGCCGTCCAGTTCCCTGAGCAGCAGGTCGCCTCGCGGACGGTCGAAGGACCGATGCACACCACCAACTACCGCGAGGTTCGGCAGCGCGCGCTCAA
>DATDHT010000004.1:0-2605 GCA_036521435.1 Roseiarcus sp. | reverse complement strand
GCACAACAAACATACGTGCAACTACGCACGGATTCCATTGTTTTAAGCGGATCCAACGAGATACTCCTCATCACGGACCTAAAGCCGGTCGAGTTCGCGCACCGTCAACGCGCTGACCGCGCCCCCAGTGTTGAGCGTCGTACTCGGCTCGAACATCAAAACAACAGGCTCCGGCGACAGCGACCGGGGCCGGTGCTCGACCCCGCGCGGGACGACGACAAAATCACCTTCGCCCATTTCTGCGACGCCATCGCGAAAATCAATCGCGATCCGTCCGCGCAGCACGAAGAAAGCCTCGTCTTCGCCCTCGTGCGCGTGCCAATCGAACTCGGCGCCGAACTTCGCCACCTTGACCTGACTGTCGTTGACATCACCGACGATGAACGGATGAAAGACTTCCTTAACCTTCCGGTCGACTGCCTCGAGAACGTTGATCTTGGATGGGGGCATCGGCCTATCTTTCTCGTCGCGGGATCCGCGGGCGTTTTAGACTCTCACTCTCACCGCGTTCACGATCTTGTGCGCCGCGTCGTCGAGATCATCGGCCGGAATCACGTCGAGTCCGGAGTCGCGGAGAATTTTCTTGCCGAGGTCGACGTTGGTGCCCTCGAGGCGGACGACCAGCGGAACTTGAAGGCCTACTTCCTTCACCGCCGCAATCACGCCCTCGGCGATGATGTCGCAGCGCATAATGCCGCCAAAGATGTTGACCAGAATGCCCTTCACGTTCGGATCGGCGGTGATGATCTTGAACGCCGCCGCGACCTTGTCCTTGGAGGCGCCGCCGCCGACGTCGAGGAAGTTCGCCGGACTTTCCCCATACAGCTTAATGATGTCCATCGTGGCCATGGCGAGCCCGGCCCCATTGACCATGCAGCCGATCGAGCCCTCGAGCGTGACATAGTTGAGATCGTGCTTGGAGGCCTCGATCTCCTTCGCATCCTCCTCGCTCTCGTCGCGCAACGCGGCGATGTCGGAGTGGCGGTAAAGCGCATTGTCGTCGAACGACACTTTGGCGTCGAGGACGCGCAATTGGCCGTTCGACAGAACGACGAGTGGGTTGATCTCCAGCATCGCCATGTCTTTCGACAGGAAGGCGGCGTAGAGCTTGGCGATAAGGCTCTCCACCTGCTTGGCAAGATCATCCGTAAGCTCGAGTGCGCGGGCCGCAGCGCGCCCGTGATGAGGCATGATCCCGGTCGCCGGATCGACACTGAAGCTGTGGATCTTTTCCGGCGTATTGTGAGCAACATCCTCGATGTTGACCCCACCTTCGGTCGAGAGGACAAAGGCGACCCGGCTCGTCTGCCGGTCGACCAGCGCCGAGAGATAGAGCTCCCGGTCAATCGTCGCGCCATCCTCGATGTACAGGCGATTGACCTGCTTGCCGTGAGGGCCGGTTTGCGCCGTCACCAGCGTCGCCCCGAGCATCTGCGTTGCGAATGTCTGGACCTCGTCGACCGAGCGAGCGAGTCGCACGCCGCCTTTGTCCCCTGCCGCGGGCTCCTTGAAGCGGCCCTTGCCGCGCCCGCCGGCATGGATCTGACTCTTCACCACCCAAAGCGGCCCGGGGAGTTTCCTGGCGCCGTCCAAAGCTTCGTCCGGCGTGAAGGCGGGGAAGCCGGAGGCGATCGGGACGCCGAACGCTCTCAGCACCGCCTTGGCCTGATATTCGTGGATGTTCATGGCGGCGAAACCCTCAAAGAAAAGAATGCCCGCCGGAGGCGGGCGCTCAAGGCGATCAGGCTGCGAGGGCGGGATTGATCGCCTTGCAGGCCTCCATCAGGGCGTGAACCGAGGCGACCGACTTGGCGAACATTGCTTTCTCGCTCTCGTCGAACGTGATCTCGATGATGCGCTCGATGCCGTTGGCGCCGACCACCACCGGCACCCCGACGTAGGCGTCGTTGACGCCGTACTGGCCGCTCAAACGCGCCGCGCAGGGCAGCACACGGCGCTGGTCCTTGAGATACGATTCCGCCATCGCGATTGCCGAGGCGGCGGGGGCATAAAAGGCCGAACCGGTTTTGAGCAGGTTGACGATCTCGCCCCCGCCCTTGCGTGTCCGCTCGACGATGGCGTCGATCTTGGCTTGCGTCGTCCAGCCCATTTTGACGAGATCAGGCAGCGGAATGCCGGCGACTGTCGAATAGCGAACGGAGGGAACCATCTCGTCGCCGTGGCCGCCGAGCACGAAGGCGGTCACGTCCTCAACCGAGACCTGCAATTCATCAGCAAGAAAATAGCGAAAGCGCGCCGAATCGAGCACGCCGGCCATGCCGACGACCTTGTTCGGGGGGAGGCCGCAGAACTTCTGCAGCGCCCACACCATGGCGTCGAGCGGGTTGGTGATGCAGATGACGAACGCGTCCGGGGCATGCGTTTTGATGCCCACCGCTACCGCGTCCATGACCTTGAGGTTGATGCCGAGCAGGTCGTCGCGGCTCATGCCGGGCTTGCGGGGGACGCCGGCGGTGACGATGACGACGTCGGCGCCGGCGATCGCGGCATAGTCGCTTGCGCCGACCAGTCGCGCATTGACGCTCTCGACCGGGGTCGATTCGGCCAAATCCAGCGCCTTGCCCTGCGGCACGCCATCGATGAT
>DATDHT010000003.1:0-3747 GCA_036521435.1 Roseiarcus sp. | reverse complement strand
CTTATCACCAAGGGCGCGATCCCGCCGTTCATCGTCACGCTCGGCATGCTCGGCGTGGCGCGCGGCTTCGCGCTGGTGCTCAGCAACGGCGTTTCGATTTATGGCATGCCCCCGGAGATCGTCTGGCTTGGACAGGGGCGCCCGTTCGGCGTGCCGACCCCGGTCATTATCCTTCTGCTCGCCGCGCTGGTCGCGCATGTACTGCTCGCGCAGACGCGCTTCGGCGTCTACGCTCAGGTCATTGGCGACAACGAAGGCGCGGCGCGCGCGATGGGTGTCCGCGTCGAGCGGATGAAAGTGCTGATCTATACACTCTCCGGGCTGCTTTCTGGCCTTGCCGGTCTGCTGTTCGCGGCCCGCATCAATTCGGGCGAGCCGACGGCAGGTCTTAGCTACGAGCTCACCGCCATCACGGCGACCATTCTGGGAGGAACGAACCTGTTCGGCGGCCGCGGCAGCGTGCTCGGCACGCTGATCGGCGCCTTGATCATGGGCGTGCTGCAGAACGGGCTGAATCTGATGGCCGTGCGGCCTTTCTATCAGCAAATCGCCATTGGCGCCGTGCTGATCCTCGCAGTCTGGCTCGACCGCATCAATAGCAAGGAAGGCTGGCGTCGATGAGCCTTCTTGAACTCAAGAACGTCCGCAAATCGTTCGGCGCGATCGAAGCTTTACGCGGGGTCACGTTTTCTGTGGAGGCAGGCAGCGCAGTGGCGCTCGTTGGCGACAATGGCGCAGGCAAATCGACGTTGATGAAGACGATCACCGGCGTCAATCGTCCCGACGCCGGCCAGATCCGCTTCGACGGCGTCTCCATCGTCGGCAAGGATCCGGGCCGAATTCGCGAGGCCGGCATCGAGATGATCTATCAGGACCTTGCGCTCGCCCGCATGCGCGACGTCGCCTCGAACATTTTCCTTGGCCGCGAGCTCACGCGCTCTGTCCTGGGCGTGAGGTTCATCGACACCAACCGCATGCGCAGCGAGGCCGAGGCGATGGTCGCGCGCCTTGGCGCGCGCATCCCCTCGGTTACTCAGATGACCGGCCAGCTGTCCGGGGGCCAGCAACAATCAGTCGCCATCGCCCGCGCGCTCACCTTCAACCCCAAGCTCGTCATCATGGACGAGCCAACGGCCGCGCTCGCCGTGCGGGAGGTCGAGCATGTGCTGGACCTCATCCGTGCTCTTAAGAAGGATGGCATTTCCGTCATCTTGATCAGCCACCGACTGACCGATGTGTTCTCGGTCTCCGACCGCATTGTCGTCTTGCGTCAGGGTCAAGTCATCGCGGACGACGCGACCCGCGACACCAGCATGAACGACGTCGTCGCCCATATCGTCGGCGCGACGGACGCGCCGCTTGAGACAGGACACGCATGATTCGCCTCGGGCCCGCTTCGAAGCCGGCTCTGTAAGACGAGCGGCGATAACGCTTTCCTTGAAGAATGGAGACGCAATTGAAATTCGGCATTTATTACTCTTACTGGGAACAGGAATGGAGCGCCGACTGCCTGAAATACGTCGGGAAAGTCGCCAAGCTCGGTTTCGACGTCATCGAGATCGCCGCTCATCATCTGAACACTTATAGCCCCGCGCATATCGCCGAAGTCGGCCGCTCCGCTCGGGACAACGGCATCGCGATCACGGCCGGCTTGGGTCCATCGCAGCAGAGAAACCTGTCTTCCGCCGACCCCGCGGTCAGAAAAGCGGGACGGGCCTTTTTCGAAGAGACGCTGACCAACCTCGCCAAACTCGATATCCACATTATCGGCGGCGCTCTCCACTCCTATTGGCCGATCGACTATTCGAAGCCCGTGGACAAGCCAGGGGACAGGGCGCGAGGCCTGGAGGGCATCTCGAGCCTCGCCGACTTTGCTGGCAATCTCGGCATTAACCTCTGTCTGGAGGTGCTCAACCGGTTCGAGAACCACGTTCTCAACACCGCCGAAGAGGGAGTCGCGTTCGTCCGGGAGGTCGGCAAGCCGAACGTCAAGGTCATGCTCGACACGTTCCATATGAACATCGAGGAGGATAGTTTCGGCAAGGCGATCCGTATTGCCGGTCCGCTGCTCGGCCATTTCCATACTGGCGAGAACAATCGCCGCGTTCCCGGCAAGGGCGGGCTGCCCTGGCACGAAATCGGGACTGCGCTGCGCGAGATCGGTTATTCTGGCGCGGTCGTCATGGAGCCTTTCGTCAAGATGGGCGGCCAGGTCGGCGCCGACATCAGGGTTTGGCGCGATCTCAGCGACAACGCGGACGAAGCGCAGATGGACGAAGCCGCGCGACAGGCTTTGGCGTTCTCGCGTTTCGTGATCGGCGGCGAGCGGCGACGCGACAGGGACGCGGGATCCGTAAGCCGATCGACCTTGCGCTGAAATGGCGCAGGAACAGAATCGACATATGTAAGCACAATGAAGGCATTGTACATCTCGCATCTGCGAAAGATGCGTGTAAACAAGCTCGCGGCAGTCAAACAGATTGACGAGCCAGAAGATTGACCGCCACTTTGTTTTCTATATACTGAAGAACTAAGCAATGCTGTCTTGGCTTGGACCGGCGGCGCAATCCAAATACGGGCGGGACTTATGAACTGCAAGGCGGCCTTTTCAGCTGCGGCGCTGGTTGCGGCTGCGTACGCGGTTACCCTCGGCGCCGGTTGGTCGGAGACCATCACGATTCCTTCGCACGCCGACGGCGGGAAGGGGTCTGACGTTCCCGCAACGGTCAATTCAGCTGGCTTCGATCGCCCAGCGACCAGCAACCATCCCGAGGGCGACCCGGATTCGCTGGCCCTTGGCGGCTCCCCAGCTTCGGATCCGATGGCGCTGAGAAGCGGCGGCGAATCGGGCGACAATGCTCCGGCCGCCGTGGGATCCATCGCCGATTCGGAGCCGTCGACATTGACCAGACTGCTCATCATCTTTAGCGACCTGCGCGCCCAGGTCTTCGGGGGTCGTTGAACCGCGGTCATGCGTTCGGGATGTTGCGCGCGAGCGCTTCCAGCACGGCCATCCGCACGGCGACGCCCATCTCCACCTGCTCGCGAATAAGCGACTGCGCGCTGTCGGCGACCAGCGTATCGATCTCGACCCCGCGGTTCATGGGGCCCGGATGCATGACCAGCGCCCCGGGCTTGGCGTAGCCGAGCTTTTCCTCGTCGAGCCCGAAATAACGGAAATACTCCCGCGCCGATGGCACGAACGCGCCGCTCATGCGCTCGCGCTGCAAGCGCAGCATCATGACGATATCGGCGTCCTTGAGGCCTGAGCGCATGTCACGCGCCACTTCGACGCCCATGCGTTCGACGCCTGACGGGAGGAGCGTCGAGGGGCCCACGACGCGCACGTAAGCGCCGAGCTTGCTCAAAAGCAGGATGTTCGAGCGCGCCACGCGCGAATGGAGGATATCGCCGCAGATGGCGACGGTGAGGCCCTCGATGCGGCCGAGATTGCGCCGGATGGTCAGCGCGTCGAGCAACGCCTGGGTCGGATGCTCATGGGCGCCGTCGCCGGCGTTGACGACCGAGCAATCGACTTTGCGGGCCAGGAAATGCACCGCGCCCGCGTGATGGTGCCTCACCACCAGAATGTCGGGCCGCATGGCATTGAGCGTCATCGCGGTGTCGATCAGCGTCTCGCCCTTTTTGACGCTCGACGCCGCGACCGCCATGTTCATCACGTCCGCCCCGAGCCGTTTTCCCGCGAGCTCGAACGACGATTGGGTGCGGGTCGACGCCTCGAAGAAC
>DATDHT010000002.1:0-2381 GCA_036521435.1 Roseiarcus sp. | reverse complement strand
GCGAAAGGCGGGCCTGGCATCCGACGCGGGCGAATGGCGCTCAGTGCGGAAAGTCAGCCGAGCGGTCCTGAATGTCTTCGGTGCGGACTTTGTCGAGCGGGAAGGAGGAAATGGCCTTTCCCCCGAAGTCCAGCTTGGAGAAATCGACCGAACGCATTCTGCGGTCGTACATCGTCCAGTAGTAATACACCTTGTGGCTCATGTCGGCGATGACCGACCATTGCGTGTAGCCGAGATGGAAGTCCTCAGGCGTGCTTCGCGCACGAGCCCCTTCGGAATGTCGAAGTTGTTGAGCATGACCGATGCGGCGTTGACGGCGTCGGCTGCGTCCTTGGCCGGGGTCATCGTGTTGACGAAGGCGACCGCCCTCACGAACCGGGAAGGGGGCGTGAAGTCGCCCGGCAGCCCGAGCATGCCGCTTCCGGCGCCGAAGGGGGCGAGTGAAACGCCATCGATCTCATGCGGGCGCGCCGCCTGAGGCGTCAGGTTCGCATAATTCCGCAAGTTTAGGAGATGCCAGTCATAACCGGGTGAGTTGGTCATGGCGCCGACCTTGTTGTCGGTCATGCTGAGCTGGCCGTCCATGTACTCGATGACGATCGAAGCGCCGGTCGCGTCGCTGACGATGTGATGCAGGGGCAGGGGCGTGCCGAACTCCTTTTCGATCTCGGCGTTGCGCACCACCCGGATCTTCGGCATCGCCGCACGCACTTCATCCACACTCTTGAAGTTGCTGAGGATATAATTGACCAGATCGACATTGCTGACGGTCGTGGACAGTTCGTCGGCCTTCGCCTCCTGGTATTTGGCGAAGCCGGGAAAGAAGAGCGCGCCGACGGTCAGTCCGGCCTCGTTCATGCCGTCCGTCGCATAGGCGAGGCCGGCCGCGTTCACGCCGACGAAACCATATGAGTTCTTCCACGCCGCGCCGGTCTTGCCGTCGCCGAGCGCTGACGAGAACGCCATTGATCGAGGCACAAGCATCATCTCGGATTTGAGATCGGAGGCGCCCCATTCCATCGTCCGAGCATAGATTCGGGTGCCGTCCTCGGCCTTGAAAATCATCGACGTGCAGGCGTCGGCGGCGCACGCGCCAAGCCCCGCAAGCGCACCCACAAACGTCAGCCCGATCAGCGTCTTATTCATCGTCTTTCACCTTCCACAAACGATTCCGCTGACATTTATCCGCGCTTCTACTCGACGCGCAGGATCGCTTCGGCGCTGAGCGCGGGGCGGCGGGAGCATCTCTATGTGAGGTTTGTTAAAAAATAGCGGCGAGCCCTACTCCCGGAGGCGAGCCTCAGCGCAGACAATCGGATCCAAGCTCGCGCTCGTGCCTAAGAGCGGATCGATCCTCCCGATTTGTCCGCGCGCCGCCAGAGCCGCATTGTGTCAGGCCCGTAGTCCAGCGTCTCAACCGCGCAATATTGCGATCCGTCGAGCAGCGCCGAGCGGGCCTCTGCGTCGAGCGCGGGCACGCCCGGCCGGCCGAGCGGCTTGTCCGCGGTAATAAGCGCGACTTCGTCGGCCAGGCCAAACGCGATGAGCCGGGCCGCCACCAGCGGGCCCCCTTCGCTGAACACCCGGGTGATCCCGCGCGACCCAAGCGCCCGGAGGGCGTGGTGAAGATCGACATGGCCCTCCGCATCGAGGGGCGCGCGCTCGATCGTTACGCCGAGGTCCTCGAGCCGCCGGGCCGCTTCGTCCGGCGCCGTCGCTCCAGCGATCACCAGCGTTGGCGTCTCCGTGGCGGTCGCGGCGAGACGGGAGCGTTCGGGCAGGCGCAGATGGGTGTCGAGGACAACTCGCAAGGGACTGCGATCGAGGCCGGCCAGCCGCACGGTCAAAGCCGGGTCGTCGCCCAAGGCCGTGCCAACCCCAACCATGATCGCTTCGTGGGTCGAGCGCATGACCTGGACGCGGAGGTCGGCGATCGGTCCAGTGATGCGCAGGCGCGAGTCGTTGGCGCTCGCCGAGGCGAACCCATCCGCGGTCTCCGCGAGCTTGAGCGTGACGCACGGCCGCCCCGCCGTCACGCGCAAGATATGGCCCAGATGGTCATGGGCCGCCTGAGCCGCGCCAGCGCCGACCGAGACGGAGATCCCCGCAGCCCCCAGCCGCGCGTGCCCCTCACCGCCAACGAGCGGATTGGGGTCTTCCATCGCCGAGACCACGCGGGCGACGCCGGCGGCGATGACGGCGTCGACGCAAGGGCCCGAGGCGCCGAAATGCGAGCAGGGTTCGAGCGTCACGTACAGCGTCGCGCCGCGCGCCGCCTCGCCAGCCTCAGCAATGGCGATTCGCTCGGCGTGGGGTCTTCCGCCTGGCGCGGTCGCCCCGCGCCCGACGACCGCCCCGTCCTTCACCAGGATCGCGCCGAC
>DATDHT010000001.1:0-5018 GCA_036521435.1 Roseiarcus sp. | reverse complement strand
GCGGACGCGGTCGGCGACCGCGTCTACAAGTCGCCCGCGCTCCCAAACACGCAGATGAGGCCAGGAGCGTCGGCGCCCGCTTCGCGCCGGGTCGAGGCGGAGCGAACGAGGAGCAGCTCTAAGCCCACCTCCCGCGCGGTGGTCTCGACATAGGACCGGCTGTGAGCAAACCGCATCGTTGGCTCGAGCTTGAATCCGTCGCCGTCGCAAGTTTCGACCGAGAACGCGAACAGGCCGTCCGGGGCCAGCCCCCTCGCTACGGCGGCGAATAGAGGCGCGAGGTCGCCGACATAGACGAGCGCGTCCGCAGCGACGATGAGATCAGAGATCCCAGGCGCCTCGCGATCGAGCATCGCCGCAGCGTCGCCGACGACGAGCCGGTCATAGAGGCCGCGCTCGCGCGCTTTGGCGATCATGGCCGCTGACAGGTCGACCCCGGCCAAATGGTCGGTCAGGCTGCGCAGCTCAGCGCCCATGAGACCTGTGCCGCAGCCGAGGTCCAGGGCTGAGGCGAAGCGGCGGCCCGACGCAACCGTGCTCAAGGCCTCGGCGATGAGGGCAGGGGCGCGATAGCCGAGATTTTTGGTGAGATGCTTGTCGAAGCGCGGCGCGTAATCGTCGAATAGCCGAGCGACATAAGCCTTAGGCAGCACGCGGGGCGCGTCCCCCCGCCCAATGAGCGCAAGCCGGGCCATCGCACCCTGCGCATCGGCGGGATCGGCCGCGAGCGTTTCGCGAAAGGCTTGAGCCGTTGCATCGACGTCGCCGAGTTTCTCTCGCGCTTCCCCAAGCGCGAACCACGCGGCGGCCCAATTTGGCGCGCGCTCGAGCGCCTGCTCGAATAGCTCCGCCGCTCCGCTCCAGTCGCCTTCTTCAGCAGCGGCCTTGGCGTAAGCGAAACGGCGTTCGGCGATAAGGTCGCCCGCCGCGAGGGGATCGCGCGTCACCCTAGCGGCCGTCAGCGAGCGCGGCCTTGAGGCGCGGCAGCTTGAGGCTCAAACCGTTCGTGTCGGCGAGTTCGATCAGACCGCCGAAGCGGCGCGCCTTCTTAGCCGCGTGGTTGGTGAAGATTTCGGAGAGACGGTGATTGAGAAAGGGATTGGAGAATCGCTCGATCACAGTCTTCAGATAAGCGTTCGACTCAGCCCCCATCCCGATCGCCGCGAACACCGGAAGCACTTCTTCCTCGTAAAGCGCATCAAGTTTCGTGCGCATCGTCATGTCCGCAACCGCCTCGCGGACCGTCAAGGTAGGCGCGCCGCCTTCTTTGGTCCAAAGCTCGGCGAGATAGGTGTGGCCGAGATTGAGAATGAACAGTTTTAGGCGCTCGTAGGGCTTGAGGTCGGCGGCGACGACAATGGCCGGGTGCCGACAAGGCAGTTCGAGGCCGGGCTGGTCCTCGATCGCCCAGAGCGCATAGGGCTCGGCGACCGCGCCCAGAGGCTCGAGCGGCTCGGAGACGATCCGATCGACGAGCGAATTGACCCACACGCATTCCTCTTCGACCCAGCGGCGCGCATCCGCCGGCGCCTGCCAGCGGTCGAGCATATCGAGCACGACGCCGCGCAGGACCTTGCCGTTCGCCGGCGTCAGCTCGCACGGGAAGAGCGCAATCGGCTCGGCGCTGGCTCGGTGGCGCGCAAGCAGGAGCTTGGCGAGTTTGGCCGGAAACGATTGCGGCGGCCCGGTGTCAGGCCGGTCAGCCGGATCGGTCTCATAGCCGCGATCGGCGGTGTTCGACACGGCGCAGCGCGCGGCGATGAACAGGCGCTCGAGTTCATCCCATTGCGTCACGGCGTCGAGGCCAACGCCGACGCTCGAAACCTCGACCCTTTCATCGACAACCGCCCCGCCGCTGAGGCCTTTGACGAGAACCGGATAGGGCTGGCCCGCTGCAAAGGCTGCGACGCGCCGGCGGCTTTCCGGGCTCCCCGTGGTTCCCGCCACGGCGATGCGCCCCGTCGCTTCGCCACGAGGGAGCGCCTCGCTGACGAACAGGTCGACATGCGCCTGCAGGAAGCGGCTGGCGCCGAACTGAAGGATTGGGAATTCGGCCACGAACTAAATCTCGATCAGCGCCTTGATGACGCCGGCTTCGGGTTTGATCCAGAGGGGAAAGCTGCCGGGCGCGTCCTCGAGCGCGACGCGGTGAGTGATGAGCGCATCCGTCGGCACGCGACCCTCGCGTATCGCGTCGAAGACCTTGGAGAAGTCCTCGGGCGTCGCGTTGCGGCTTCCAAGGAGCGAGGTCTCGCGTTTGTGGAATTCGGGGTCGGGGAAAGAGATCGTGTCGCGCACGACGCTGACCAGGACGTAGGTTCCTCCGTGGGCGACGTAGTCGAGCCCGGCCATCATCGATTTGGCGTTTCCGGTCGCGTCGATGACGATATCGAAGAAGTCTCCCGCTGTGAGCTCGGACAGAGCTTCGCTGACATTCGGCCCCGCCGCCACGGAATGATGGACGCCAAGCCGTTTGCGGCAGAAGTCGAGGCGGTCCTGCCGGAGATCGAGCGCGGTCACCAAGCCGCCTTGCAAGCCTGCGAACAGCATGCAGCCGATCCCGATCGGTCCCGCCCCGACGACCAGAACACGATCGCCCTGCAGCGGATTGGCGCGTCGGACTGCGTGGGCGCCGATCGCCAGGAATTCGACCATGGCCGCCTGATCGAGCGTCACGCCGTCGGCTGCCGCCACATTGGCTTCGGGGACGCAGACGTAGTCGGCCATGCCGCCGTCGATGTGGACGCCCAAGACGGCGATGCGCTGGCAACAATTCGTCTTGCCGCGGCGGCACGCGACACAGACCCCACAGGAGAGATAGGGGATGATGTAAACCTGCTGGCCGATCGGGATGGTGCATCCAGGACCTCTGTCCGCCACTTCGCCGGACAATTCGTGCCCGATGACCCGCGGATATTCGAGGAACGGATGCGAACCTCCAAAAATATGAAGATCGGTCCCGCAGACGCCGGCGCGGCGGATCCGAACTACGACCTCGCCCTCTCCGGGCACGGGTCGCGGCCGTTCCTCGATAGCGAGGGCGCCCGGCCGAGTGCAGACCAACGATCGCATTTTACCTCCCCGATTGCCGCTCGCTTCTGGCTCGGGCGGGGCCGCTTGTCCATTCCGACGAATGAAGTGGGTTGATTTTTTCGGCTATCTCTGATTGAAGGCGCCCCATGCGAACGTGGTCGACGACCCTGCACCTTAGACGCCCGGCGCGCTAGACGCGTCGGGACATAGCGTTTCGCATCCGCCTTTTCGTTTCGACGAGGCAAGGTCGGCCAGCTGGTTTCAGCTTAAGCGCCGCCACAAGTCTTCCCAGGGTCCGTCATGACACAGATGCCAATTCAAAAGTACCGCGCCTACGCGCCTATCATCCTGCCTGACCGGCAATGGCCTTCGAACGTCATCGACAAGGCGCCGATCTGGTGCTCGGTCGACCTTCGCGACGGCAATCAGGCGCTGATCGAGCCGATGGGCGTCGAGCGCAAGAACCGCATGTTCAAGCTCCTGGTCGACATGGGGTTCAAGGAGATCGAAGTCGCGTTTCCCTCGGCCTCGCAGACCGATTTCGACTTCGTCCGCTCGATCATCGAGTCGGGCGCCATTCCTGACGACGTCGCTATCCAGGTGCTCACCCAGTGCCGCCCGGAATTGATCGAGCGCACGTTCGAGGCGGTGAAAGGCGCGAAGACGGTCATCGTCCACTTTTACAATTCGACTTCGGCCTTGCAACGCGATGTCGTGTTCAGGACCGACCGCAAGGGCGTGACCGACATTGCGGTCAACGCCGCGAAACAGGTGAAGGCGCTGGCCGACGCCGCCTCGGGGACGGATTTTCAGTTTGAATATTCGCCGGAGAGTTTTACCGGCACCGAACTCGATTTCGCCCTCGACATCTGCGAGGCGGTCAAGGCCGTCATCGAGCCGACGCCTTCGAAGCGCCTCATTCTCAACCTGCCGGCGACCGTCGAGATGGCGACGCCCAACACCTACGCCGACCAGTTCGAGTGGTTCGGGCGGCGCATCTCCGACCGCTCGAGCGTGATCCTGTCGGTGCATCCGCACAACGATCGCGGCACTGCAATTGCGGCGGCGGAGCTGGCCCTGATGGCGGGCGCGGAGCGGGTCGAAGGCACGTTATTCGGCAATGGCGAGCGCACCGGCAACGTCGACATCGTGACCATGGCTTTGAACCTGTTCACACAAGGGGTCGAGCCTGAGCTCGACATCAGCGACGTGAACGGAATCCGGGACGTCGCCGAGCATTGCACACAACTGCCGGTTCATCAGCGTCACCCTTACGCGGGCGAACTCGTCTACACCGCATTTTCCGGCTCGCACCAGGACGCGATCAAGAAGGGTTTCGACGCACAGGAGAGGCGCAACGACCCTGTGTTTCAGGTCCCTTATTTGCCAATCGATCCCAAGGACGTCGGCCGCGACTACGAGGCGGTGATCCGCATCAACAGCCAGTCCGGCAAGGGCGGCATGGCCTATATCCTGCGCGCCGACCATGGCCTCGACCTGCCGCGCTCCCTGCAGGTCGAATTTTCCAGGATCGCGCAGGAGCGCATGGATTCCGACGGCAAGGAGCTCACCTCGCGTGAGCTTTGGGCGCTGTTCCGCCAGGCCTATCTGCTCGACGATCCGCCGATGACGCTCGTCAAACAGCAGACCGTTCCGACGAGCCCCGACAATCGTGAACTCGTCGCGACGCTGCGCAAGGCCGACGGCTCGACCATGACAATCGAAGGCGAGGGCAACGGCCCGATCGACGCGTTCGTCGACGCGCTCAAGAAGGCGTTCAAGGTCGAGTTCTCGTTCATCGACTATCATGAGCACGCGGTCGGCCGCGGCGCGAATGCGACTGCGGCTAGCTATGTCGAGATCCAGGATGCGGAGGGCCGCGCCCTGCACGGGGTGGGAATGGACCCCAACATCGTGATGGCTTCGCTGAAGGCGACGCTCGTCGCCGTCTTGAGGCTGATGCGTCGGGAGGGCAGGGCGCTTTA